>JACZYW010000181.1 GCA_022570885.1 Chloroflexota bacterium
CCATCAACGGGGTGGACCTCACCTGCGCCTACCTGGAAGATGACGGCTTCCACGCCAGCGTCATGCCGGAGACCTACCGCCGCACCAACCTGAGCGACCTGCAGGTGGGCGATGTCGTCAACCTGGAGCGCGCGCTGACCCTCGCGGATCGCCTCGGCGGCCACCTGGTGCGAGGCGTGGTGGAGGCGACGGGCACGCTGGATTCGCTCACGCCGGAAGAGGACGCGATCATCGCCCGCTACCGGGCGCCGCAGGAGATCCTGCGCTTCGTCATCGTAAAGGGGCCGATCACCATTGACGGCGCGAGTCTGACCGTCATCGACAAGACCGCCGATACGCTCGCCGTCTCTCTCGTCGAATATACGCAGCAGCACACCAACCTGACGCGCAGAAAGCCCGGAGATCGGATAAACTTAGAGTCCGACATTATCGCGCGCTACGTGGAGGAGCTGCTGCAGGAGCGATCGGAGACGGCGTAGCAACACACTCCCAGCCTTCGCCACGGGGAGGATGACCATGAGCAAGCAAGAGCAAACACCGCCGAAGGGCCTCGCGACTATCAAAGAGGCGATCGAGGAGTACCAGCACGGCCGCTTCGTGATCATCGTCGACGACGAGGAGCGCGAGAACGAGGGCGACCTCACGCTGCCGGCGGAGTTCGTCACGCCGGAGTCGATCAACTTCATGGCCAAGTTCGGCCGCGGCCTGGTCTGCATGCCGCTCACGCCGGAGCGAGTCGACCAGCTGGGCATCCCGATGATGGTCGGCCGCAACGACTCCCACTTCGGTACCCCCTTCACCGTCTCTGTCGAGGCGCAGTCCGGCATAAGCACCGGCATCTCAGCCAGCGACAGAGCGCGCACCGTCGAAGTGCTCATCGATCCGAAGACGCGGCCCGAAGACTTGGTGATGCCCGGGCACATGTTCCCCCTGCGCGCCCGTGAAGGCGGCGTGCTGGTGAGGGCCGGGCAGACGGAAGCCGTGATCGACCTCTGTAAGCAGGCCAACCTCTATCCCGCCGGCGTCCTCTGCGAGATCATGAATGCTGACGGCTCTATGGCCCGGCTGCCCGAACTGCGCCGCTTTGCGAAGAGGCACAAGCTGAAGATCATCAGCGTCGACCAGCTCATCGCCTACCGCAAGCAGAACGAGAAGCTGGTGGAGCGCGTGGCGGAGACCGTGCTCCCAACGGAGTATGGCGAGTGGCGAGCCATCGCCTACCGCAGCCCCATCGACACGGACGAACATGTGGCGCTGGTGATGGGCGACATCGAGGCGCCTGGGGCGGTGCTGGTGCGCGTGCACAGCCAGTGCCTCACCAGCGACGTCTTCGGGAGCCTGCGCTGTGACTGCGGCGAGCAGCTCCAACTCTCCATGCGCATGATCTCCAACGAGGGACGAGGCGTGGTGGTCTACATGCGCCAAGAGGGCCGTGGCATCGGCTTCCACAACAAGCTGCGCGCCTACGCTCTCCAGGACGCCGGCATGGACACGGTGGAGGCGAACGCGGCCCTGGGCTTCCCCGCCGACCGGCGCGACTACGGCATCGGCATGCAGATCCTGGTCGATCTGGGACTCAAGAAGGTCCGCATCCTCACCAACAACCCGGCTAAACGGGCAGGGCTGGAGGGCTACGGCCTGGAGCTGGTAGAACGGGTCCCCATTACCACCGAGCCGAACATACACAACATCCGCTATCTGGAGACGAAACGCACCAAGATGGGACACGAGCTGGATCCTCCCAAGGAAGGCAGCTTCTAGGACGCCCCATGGGCGCGACGTTTCAGGGAGAGCTGCGAGGCGCCGGGCTACGCGTGGCGCTGGTCGTCTCTCGCTTCAACGAACCGGTCACCACTCGGCTCCTGGCGGGCGCTCGTAGCGCCCTGGAGCGTCACGGCGTCCGAGAGGAGGACGTCGACGTCGCATGGGTGCCGGGCGCGTTCGAGCTGGCGCTGGCCGCCCGCAGGCTGGCGGAGAGCCGCCGGTACGACGCCGTCGCCTGCCTGGGCGCGATCATCCGAGGCGAGACGCCCCATTTCGACTACATCGCCGCTGAGACGGCGCGGGGCATCGGCCAGGTGGCGCAAGACACGGGCGTGCCCATCGTCTTCGGTGTGCTCACGCCGAACACGCTGGAGCAGGCGATGGAGCGGGCCGGCGGCAAGATGGGCGACAAGGGCTACGACGCCGCCGTCTCCGCCATCGAAATGGCGACGCTGATGCAGCGGCTCCGGCCGGACTAGCCGCATAACTGCGAGCGCCTCTTCCCTGAAGCTGCCGGTGGTGGTACGCTGAACCTCCAGCCCCGCGTTCGCGCGCAGGGGCGTAGCTGAGGAGGGATCCCGCCATGACTCGAGCACTGGAGCGTCCAACGACGACGAACAACGACGACCACGAAGAGATCTGGGGAAGCCTGGAAGGCGAGAGCCCTGACGGCGCCACTCGACAGGCGCTGAACCTGGCCCATCGCGCCGCCGACAAGTTTCCCGAGCTGGCCGAACGGTATCGTTCGTTCGCCGGGTCAGCGGCGATCGTATCCGGCGTCCTGGTGGCGCTTGCCGGCGTCGCCGTCGCCCGCCGCGTGCGTCGCGGCCAGAACCCCGACGAGATCCTCGATCAGATCACCTCAGAAGAGATCGAGCAAGCGGCCACCGTCACCAGCCGGCACAACCGCATCTGGCGGATGGTCGTCCGCATCGCCCGCCGCCGCTCGAACGGCGAACTCGACACCGAAGCATAAGGCGCAGCCCCACACATGGAGGGCGCCGAGACCAAGACGACCGAATCGCGCCTCCTCTCGCTCGTCATTCGCCTCGGGATCAACGCGGCGGCGCTATGGCTCGCCGCGGAGTGGGTACGCGGCTTCGAGATCGAAGGATGGCAATCCCTCGTCGCGACGGCGACGATCTTCGGCGTGGTCAACGCCATGATCAAGCCTGTCGCGCAGCTCCTGGGCTGTCCCCTCACCTGCCTGACGCTGGGGCTCTTCGTGCTGATGATCAACGCGGCGATGTTGGCGCTCACCGTCTGGATCGCCGGCTGGTTCGATCTAGACGTAGAGATCGATGGCTTCTGGGCGGCGCTCTTCGGGGCGCTGCTGGTCAGCTTCGTGAGCGCCGTGCTGAGCGCGTTCGTCGGCCGGCCCTTGAAGCGCGCGCTCAGGTGACCTTGTAGACGACATCGCCGCCGCGGCAGCGCTCCCGCACCTTGATGCCGATGGCTGCGCCCGCCTTCGCCTCCTCCACCTGCTCGTGCTCGATCTGCATCGACTCGACGGTCTGCTCCAGATCGGTGGTGTGGCCCTTGATGTGGATGGTGTCGCCCGACCGGAGCGTCCCCTCCAGGTCGATGCCGGCGACCTCAACGCGGGCGAAGTAGTCTCTGACGACACCGACGCGTTCCTCTGCCATGACACGCCTCCTGCTCTCGTAGTGGTGCGAGTGTAGCACCACGGGCGGGCATGGTTCAACAGGGCCTCGTAGAGAGACACTTACACGCAGCAGAGGCTCCGACGGACGACTCGGACCAGGTTGCAAGCTATATTCAGCCAGCCGGTCGCTGGAACAGTGCCCGCTCCCCGTCGAACCAGATGACGCCGGTGTGGTAGTTCATCAGCTCCGTCATGAGCGAGAGCATGCGTCCCTGGTACAGCTCCGAGAGATCGCCCAGTGCTAGCCCACATAGGAGCAGGAGGGGTTGGCCGCGCAGCCCCTCATTCAGGGCGCACTCGAAGGCGCTCCCCCGGGTGAAATGATAGCCAAAGTAACGATAGCACGAGCCGTAGACACAACACGGCCTGCCGTCTGCACCTGCCCGCTCGGCTTCCTTTAACAGCAGGTGCAGCACACCGTCCACGCTATGCTCTTCATATGCCTTTCCAACTTCAAGGAAGTTGAGTTCGCCCTCTCCAGCACTACTGCTTTTGATCACAGGACTCAAACGCTGCCTCACCGTCTCCGCGCCCTCCTCCCACTGGCCATACACCAGGCGACCCCCGTTAGCCGCGGCCACGTCGAAGAAGGTCGCTTCCATGTTGGCGAGGGCCGAGCTATCACTTGCAAAGCACAGAAGATGCTCGGATCGTCCAATGAGTCCCGCCAAAAGTTCCTCCAGCGGCATAAGACCCGCTAAACCTAGTCTTCTTCCCAACTCGTCAGCCGAGATGCGCCACGCCTTGCCGATTTTTACCGCCCTCAGCCTCCCGGATCGGCACCACCTGTAGACGGTCTGAGGCGCGACCCGCAGGCGCTCGGC
>JACZYW010000046.1 GCA_022570885.1 Chloroflexota bacterium
CGTGGAAGTCGAGGTGGTCCGGCGAGAGGTTGGTGAAGACCGCGATATCGTACTCCAGGTGTTCGAGACGGTGGAGCGCCAGCCCGTGGGAGGTCGATTCGACCACCGCGTACTCCGCCTCGTCTCGCATGCGGGCGAGCAGCGATTGCACCTCCAGCGACTCCGGCGTCGTGGCCTGAGTCTCGTTCATCGTGAAGCTGTCGCCGATCTTGAACGCCACGCCGGTAAGCAGCCCGGTCGGGTGGCCGGCAGCCTCCAGCAGCGCGCTGGTCAGGTAGGAGGTCGTCGTCTTCCCCTTCGTGCCGGTGATGCCGACGACGCGGAGCGACCGCGCGGGATAGTCGAAGAACGCGGCCGAAACGTCGGCCAGCGCCCTTCGCGTATCGCCGGCCACGATCACGGCGACCGCGCGGCCAACGAGCATCGCTTCCCAGAGCGAGCGCCGGTCCTCCTGCACCAGCACCGCCATCGCGCCCCGCTCCAACGCCTGAGGGAGGAAATGGTGGCCGTCGGTCTCGAACCCGGGCACGGCGACGAAGAGCGCGCCGGGCTCGACTCGGCGCGAGTCGTAGGCGACCGCCTCGATCTCCATTTCGCCGGAGCCCTGGACGGATCGAGCGTTCGGGATGGCCAGCAGCAGCGTTTCGAGCTTCACATCTCCCATCCTACGGGATCGATGCGATTATCGCCGCGCCATCCGCCGGCCGCAGCCTGCTCCACCCAGAGACGCACGAAGGCCGGGCAACAGCCCGGCCTGGAACGTTCGCCGCCGTGGGCTTAGCGGCCTGGCAGGTAGTTGAGAGGGTTCACCGGAGTCCACACGCCGTTGATGATGACGTGAACCTCGAAGTGGAGGTGGGTGCCGGTGCTGATGCCGGTGTTGCCGATGAGGCCGAGGGTCTGCCCTTGCGAGACGTGCTGCCCCATCGCGACATCGATGCGGGCGAGGTGGGCGTAGACCGTCCTGACCGTGCCCGCCTCGTTCACGACCATCACGTAGTTCCCACGGCCGCAGCAGTTCGCGGCCAGCGTGACCGTGCCTGAGGTCGCGGCCGCGATGTTATCGGTGGTCCTGCCGTGCCCCTGGATGTCTATCCCTGTGTGAAAGCCACGGGCGCGCGGCCCGAACGGCGAACTGATCAGCGTATTGAACGGCCAACTGAGGCCGAAATTGGAGACCGGCCCGGTGACGACCGGCCCGGTGGCGACCGGCGGCGGTTCCACCGAAGGCGGGCTCACGACCGCAACCGGCGGCTCAGCGACGACCGGCGCCGGAGGCGTGCCTCCGGGCACGAAGATCAGCTCGCCCTCCAATATCTGATCCGGAGCGGTGATACCGTTGCCCTCCCAGGCCAAGATGTCGTCCAAGGCCACGTTGTAGCGGCTAGCGATGCTGCCCAGGCTCTCGCCAAGGCTCACATAGTGCAAGATGCCGTTGCTCACAGGGATGAAGAGCTGACCGCCTATGGCGAGAAAGTCCTCGTCGCGCAGCTCACCGTTGTTCCATAGCAGATACTGCAGCGTGATGTCGAAGCGCGCCGCTACAGCGCTCGCCGTATCTCCGGTCTGGATCGTGTAGATAGTGAACGGCGCGGGCGGCGGTGCAACCACCTCGGCGGCGGCCACCGCCGGCTCCACTTCGAGGGCTGGCTCCGTCAGCGTTGCCACGAACGCCTCCTCCAGCTCCTGCCGCCGCACGGTATCCGGCAGGACGGACGCCGTGAGCGGCTCCTCCCGCATCGAGACGCCCGTGCCGGGCAGGGTGAGGCCGGTGATAGGAGCGGTCCGTTCGAGCTGGAAGGGAAAGGTTTTGGGTACGAAGAGAGAGGAGAGGAGGCCAACGGCGATGAGCGCGAGCACCAGCGCGTGCAGCACAGGCCTTCGCCGCTCACGGGCCACCGCATACGCCTGCGCTCCAGGCGAGCTGTAACCCTGCAGGGCAAACGCCATGCCTCGACCACTCGCAGTCAGCAGAAGGCCTTCTTCGAACTGCCGGATACGCCATTCTCCTCTTTTTAGAGATGTCCCTGCGCTCAGAGTCGCAGGCAATCCGTGATAGTATACCTTACTCTGTCAAGCAGATCGAACCCCTGGGGCGTCTTTGTGGCAGTTTCTGTGGTGGTTGCTGGTGATTGTGCGAGGCGGCTGCCTCGTCGCAACAGTACGCGAATGTTGGCTACGCCTCCGACTTGAGCGTCTCTAGGAACTCCTGGTTATTGCTTGTGCGCTGTAAGCGCTCCAGCAGCCGCTCAGTCGCGTCGGTAGCGTTGGGAGAGTTGCCGCCGATCATTGCCATCATGCGGCGCACCAGCCACACCTTCTGGAGCGTCTTCTCGTCCAGCAGCAACTCTTCCCGGCGAGTGCTACTGCGCAGGATATCGATGGAGGGGTAGATTCGTTTGTCCGCCAGCCGCCGGTCCAGGTGCGTCTCCATATTGCCGGTGCCCTTGAATTCCTCATAGATCACCTCGTCCATGCGGCTGTTGGTATCGACGAGGCAGGTGGCGATGATGGTGAGGCTACCGCCCTCTTCCGTGTTACGGGCCGCGCCGAAGAAGCGCTTGGGCGGATAGAGCGCGACGGGGTCCATGCCGCCGGAGAGTGTGCGGCCACTGGAGGGCAGGGCCAGGTTGTAGGCGCGGGTGAGGCGCGTGATGCTGTCGAGCAGAATCACCACGTCCTTGCCGCTCTCTACCAGCCGTTTTGCGCGGTTGAGCGCCATCTCGCCCACGCGGGTGTGATCCTCCACCGGTTCGTCGAAGGTTGATGCTACCACCTCGCCGGCGATCGAGCGCTTCATGTCGGTCACTTCCTCCGGTCGCTCGCCGATGAGCACGACCATCAGGTGGATATCGTCGTAGTTGGCGGAGATGCCGTGGGCGATGGCCTTCAGAAGGAACGTCTTCCCCGCCTTGGGCGGCGATACGATGAGAGCGCGCTGGCCGCGGCCGATGGGCGCGATCAGGTTCATCATCCGCTGGGAGAGGCCATCAATCCCGTCTGATCCCGTCTCTAGATTGATGAGCTCGTCCGGGAATATGGCAGTCAGGTTCTCGAAGTTCGGGCGCTGTTTGGCCGTCTCCGGGTCCAGGCCGTTGACAGCCTCTACCCGCAGCAGGCCGTAGTACTTCTCGCTGTCCTTGGGCGGCCGCACCTGCCCCATCACCATGTCGCCGGTGCGAAGCGCGAAGCGGCGGACTTGCGACTGCGAGACGTAGACGTCGTTGACCGTCGGCAGCATCGTTTCGCCGCGGAGGAAGCCATAGCCATCGTCGACGATGTCGATGGTCCCCTCGGCGAAGATGTTGCCGTCGCGCTCCGTCTTCGCCTGGAGCAGCTTGACTACGAGCTCTTGCTTCTTCATCGAGCTATAGCCCTGCACACCCAGCTCCTTAGCCATGTCCATCAGGCCCTCGCGGGTCTTACTTTCTAGTTCAACAATACTCACGTTACTTTCCATTTCTCGAACAGGCTTCGCGTGATCGCGCTGTTCTACTCACTATTCGTGCTGGTTGCTAGGATTTCAGTAAGGGAACGTTACCAAGCGCCGGGAGATGTGGGCGCTACTGGCTGACCACCGTATGATGCATGATCCTTCTCTCTATTGCAATACCCCACGGGTCACCCCAATGTCAAGAGTTTGCCCGTTCCCGTGCCGGCTCCGCTTGGTAGCTGCGAGCATCGGCGACGAAGCGCTCGATCCCTACGTCGGTCAGCGGGTGCTTCACCATCGCTTTCAGCACCGTGTAGGGCAGGGTAGCGATGGGCGCGCCCGCGCGCGCCGCCGCGATGACGTGCCGGGGGTGCCGCAGGCTGGCCGCCAGCACCTGCGCCGGCAGGTGGTAGCTGTCGAAGATCGCGACCGACTCTCGTACTACCTCCATCCCGTCCTGCCCGGCATCGTCGATACGGCCAACGAATGGGCTGACGTACGAGGCGCCGGCCGTAGCGGCCAGCAGCGCCTGGTTGGCGGAAAAGATGAGGGTCATGTTAATGGCGATCCCCTCTCGCGAAAGGACGGCGGTGGCCTCCAGCCCTACTTCATCGATCGGTATCTTCACCACCACGTTCGAGTGCCACGTAGCGACTTCGCGCGCTTCTTTCAGCAGATCGGCCAGCTCTCGCGAGATGCACTCGGCGGAGACGGGGCCATTCACCACTTCGCAGATCTCCACCACCCGCTCCCGGTAGCTGATGCCGCTCTCTTTCGCCATCAGGCTGGGGTTGGTGGTGACGCCCGAGAGGATCCCCAGGCGAGCAGCGTGGCGAATCTCCTCAATGTTGGCGGTGTCTAGGAAGAGGCGCATGCTCCCTCCTTAGTGACCAAGACAGGTGTCGATATCGGGCATATTCATTGTACCGCGAATCGCCGGCCTAGGCAACATAGGTAAACCCCTATTTTCTCGTCGGACCGCTACGAGCCGCCGCCCGCGACAGCTTCGCTCACGTCCGAGCTCGCTGTTGCACCGGCGAGCTTCTCTCCCACCCCTTCGCCGGCGCCGAAGGCCATAGCGGCGCTGATGAACTCCCGGAAGAGTGGATGTGGCCGCAACGGCCGCGAACGAAACTCTGGGTGGAACTGAGACCCGACCATGAACGGGTGTCCGGCTATCTCGCAGATCTCGATGAGCTGGCCGTCCGGCGAAATGCCGCTGCCGACGAGACCTGCCTTCTCCAATACGTCACGGTAGGCGTTGTTGAACTCGTATCGATGGCGGTGGCGCTCCTCGATCTCGTCTACGCCGTACACATCGTGGACGCGGCTGCCGGGCACCAGGTTACAGGGATAGTAGCCCAACCGCATCGTGCCGCCCTTGTCCTCGATCCCTTCCTGCTCCGAAAGGAGGCTGATCACCGGATGCGGCGTCCCCGCTGCAAACTCCGTGGAGTTCGCCTCGGCGCCCAACACCGCCCGCGCCACCTCGATGACCATCACCTGCATCCCCAGGCAGAGGCCCAGGTAGGGCACGCCTTGGGCTCGGGCGAGGCGGGCGGTCTCGATCATGCCCTCGACGCCGCGTTCGCCGAAGCCGCCCGGCACGACGATGCCATGCACGCCGGACAGCAGGCTCAGGTCACCGCTCTCGAGTTGTTCAGACTGAATCCACCGAATGTCGATTGCCACGTTGTGATGGACGCCGGCGTGATCGAGCGCCTCCTTCACGGAGAGATAGGCGTCGTGCAGTTCGACGTACTTGCCGACGAGCGCCACGGTCACCTGGCCGGAGGGGTGCTGAAGCCGCTCGACTAGCTGCTGCCAGTCGTTCAGGTCGCGTTCGCCGGACTTTATATCCAGCAGCTTAAGAATCGAGTCGCCCAGACCTTCCTTCTCCAACACCAGCGGTACTTCGTAGATGCTGGACATGGTGAGGAGCGAGATAACGCTCCGACGCTCTACGTCGCAGAAGAGGGCGATCTTAGCCTTCAGATCCTCGGCCACGGGATAGTCGCTGCGACAGATGATCACGTCGGGCTGGATACCCATGCTCCGTAGCTCGCGCACGCTGTGCTGGGTAGGCTTGGTCTTCAGCTCGCCGGTGGCGCCGATGTAGGGCAGGAGCGTCACGTGGACAGAGAGCGTGTCGTTCCGCCCTTCCTCCTTGCGCATCTGGCGGATCGCCTCCAGGAACGGCTGGCCTTCGATGTCGCCGACGGTGCCGCCGACTTCGACGATCACGACGTCCGCGCCGCTCGCCTGGCTAATGGCGCGAATACGGCCCTTGATCTCGTTGGTGACGTGGGGAATGGGCTGGATCGTGCCGCCCAGGTAGTCGCCCCGGCGCTCCTTCGCCAGCACCGCCTGGTAGATCTGGCCGGTGGTGACGGAGCTGTTGCCGGTAAGATCAGCGTCGAGGAAGCGCTCGTAGTGGCCCAGGTCCAGGTCCGTCTCCGTGCCATCGCCGGTGACGAAGACCTCGCCGTGCTGATAGGGCGACATGGTGCCGGGGTCGACGTTGAGGTAGGGATCGAGCTTCTGGATGGCGACGGAGATACCGCGGGACTTGAGGATGCGACCGATGGCCGCAGTAGCAATCCCTTTGCCGACAGAGCTTACGACTCCGCCTGTGACGAATATATACTTCGGCATGCTTCTTAAATGGGAAAACGGCACCGGGGGTGCCGCCCACCATGCATACTATCGGGCTGGGGCTGCGGTGTCAAGGGAGGTGAGTAGTAGGTGGGCTGGGGTGACGCCACGTTGTTTGTGATCGTCACTGACTGTGTAAGCATCTACGTCGATAAGGTGCGAGCAGAGGCAAGTTGCTCGATCAGCACTGCCGCCGTGGGCTGGCGAAGGTGACGCTGCATTCCCTGTCAGCGGTGCTGTCATGCAAGCTCAGGCTGTGGCTAGGTTGCGGGTCGGCGACTACGATTGCCTAAAGGCTTGCACCAGGCGTGCCGCATAGTGTTAGAATAATACCAATAGTCGCCTGCTGTGTTAGAACAGGCGACCTGCGTTAGTTTGTTATGGCTTGGCTGGAAGGCGTCTCCCCGCCTTCTTAACGTCGAGGGTACAAGCCCTAGGCGTAGTTTGTCAAGAGGGAGGCCCGCCATGGGACAGATTTCCGCAGACACCTTCCGGCGCGTCTATCTTCTTTACGTCATCGGGCAGTTCAGCAAGGGGTCTTACGGCAGCGTACGTCTGCAAAAGATCAATTATATCGTCCAGCGCAATAATCCAACGGTCAGGCCATTTGGTTTCAAGAAATGGAGACACGGCCAGTTCAGCCATCAACTCGATGTAATGAAGGAACAGCTGGTTTCCATGGGATACGTTGGAGCGGTTCCTCTCGATACAGCAATTGTCAGTCAAATGGGCGACGAAGAGAACAACCAAGGCGGAAACAAATTATTTCTCACGGAATTCGCTGGCTTGGCCATATACTTCCGGGTGCTTAAGTCCGCTTCTCCAGACCTGCCAGGTGTGATCAGCCAGACTGTTAAAGATTTCGGTTACAAGCCGGAAGCAGAGTTGCTAGACATTTGCTATCAGTTTCCAGAGTTTAAGGCAGCAGAGGAAGGTCAAGTGATCGTTGAATCGAACGTGTCAGGGCAACTCGATGTTGACTTGACTGACGATGAGTGTGATGATCTAGAGATCGCCATGAACCCCAAGTTCATCAGCGCCATGAATCGCTTGAGCGACGCGCTGAAGGACAGGGAAGTCCCGTGGGATAGGATACCTGAGCTTGAGCGAATGCCAACTCCTGGTACACGATGAATTTCTGGAGCAATACCTAAGGTTTCAGATAGAGCACGAGGACGCATCCGACTCTCTGCGAACTCAGCTCCAGAAATCGTGGAAAGACCCAGCAATAGACGGACGCCTAAGCTTCATTCTCAATCCCAGACTGGTAGGCAAGTTATATAAGCTCTGGATTGCTGGCCCCACCGGTTACCGCTATGTGTACTTCCACGATCCAACGCCTCCCATAACCCTCCCGATCTTCTTATCGTTTGAGCCTCGAAGCAACTTCAATTGGGACACAGCTCCCATAGGCGACCTAGCCGAACGCATTGTATCGGACTTCGATTCTGGCCAGTTCGACAAATTCCACACGATTAAGAGCATCTAATCTAGTCTCGCACTTCCCTCCTAAACAGCGTTCCCAGATTTAACAGACTTTTGATGCCTTTGCCATAGGTTCACAACACCCATGCGGCATACTGAGGTTAACCTCTTACCGAGGATTCGTCGCGCAGCCACCAGTCAAACCCACACACAAGCGACATCCTCGAATGTGACAAAGGCGGCCTGCCAGGGCTGCCTTTTCATATCTAGAGCGCATCGCCGCCCAGCCTAACCGCCAACCATGTTGATGATGAACTCCACCCGGTCGCCGTCGGCCAGCGGAGTCTGGCGAGCCGCTTGCTCGTCGTTGACGAGGACGACAATATTCGAACGTCCCCAGATTTAACAGACATTTGACGTCTCTGCCATAGGTTCACAACACCCATGCGGCATACTGAGATTAACCTCCTACCGAGGATTCGTCGCACAGCCACCAGTCAGACCACACACAAGCGACAGCCTCGATAATGACAAAGGCGGCCTGCCAGGGCCGCCTTCTCATATCCACCGAAGTAGCAGCCCCGCCTAGCCGCCAACCATGTTGATGATGAACTCCACCCGGTCGCCGTCGGCCAGCGGAGTCTGGCGAGCCGCTTGCTCGTCGTTGACGAGGACGACGATCGCCTCCTCCTCCGCGCCGTGGAAGCCCTCGCGATGGATGATGTCGAGAGGTCGAAGGCCTACTTGGAAAGCGAGCTCATACTCCTCTCGGCCGGAGAGCGAGCGCTCGGCGAGCAGATGATAGAGTCGAACGTGGATCATGGTGCGTCGAGTGTAGCACAAGCGTGCGCACAGCTTCGATAGCACAGGGTAACCCCTACGTGTAAACCCCTGTTCTGCCGAATATTCATACGAGATGGATACCAACTCCGCGCCCCAAGCGAGCATGCCGATACACGCGTCGACCGGGCTGTATCGGTGGTGGGTTGGCCGACAGCGGCTCTTAGAGGAGATCGCCCGGGCGGACCGGTTCGATCAGAGCTTTGCCGTGCTGGTGCTGGAGCCAGCAGACTTGATAGAGGAGCAGCCAGCAGAGGTCTTCGGCCTGGCGGGGCGAGCGCTACGCCACGCGCTCCGAATTTACGATTTCGCCGCCCAGTATGACGACGCGCGATTCGTCGCGTTGCTGCCGGGCGCGGACAGAGAAGGCGCGCGATCGGCCGGCAAGCGGTTGCTGGCCAATCTTCGTGGGGCCAGCATGCCACAGGTTCGTTGGCGTGGCGCGCTGGTCACCTATCCAGAGGACGGCAGATCTCCCAACGAGCTGATCGATCGAGCGTTCGTTATCTTGCGTCGGGGCCGGCTCGAGAGCGCAACGAAATCGCCTGCCGCCTAGGCTCGACGCGATACCTCCGTCATGCGGCGAAGAGCCCTTCCTTAAGGAAGGGCTCTTCGCTACGTTTCAACAGAATAGCGGCCTACACTTGGAGAACGTCCGCCACGTCCTTCAGCCCCAGCTCCTCCAGCTTGGCGCGCGTAGGCGTAGCCGTCTCGAGGTCCCAGCCGCAGGCTTCCAGGAACTCCCTCTCCAGCGTCTCCGCGTCCAGCGTGACGCCCTCGTGCGGGCCGGCGGTCAGCGGCGTCTTGCCGATAAGCCGGTCCGGGATGCGACGCTTGGTGACGATATCGCCCTCGCGGACGCTGAAGGCCATGCGCAGGTTGGCGATGCGCTCGCCGGCCTGGAGGATCTCCTTCGGTGTGGTATCCCAGCCAGTCGTGAGGTTGATCCACTCCGGCATGCGGTTATTGGGGGCGGCCATCATGATGAACTGGCACATGCCGACGGAGTTCACCACGTGCGTGTACTCAGCGGCGCCCTTGTGGTGCTGGCCTCGCCCGCTGGCCACCGTCTTGTCCTGGACAGCCGGCGCGATCTCCCAGGCAGGGCGTCCCGCGCCCGCGCCCTCGTACTGAGTGTGGCGTGCCGGCGTGGGGTCGAGCTTGTAGGCAGTGAAGAACTCCGGCTGGAGCTTCGGGTCGTGCATCGGCAGCTCCTCGCCGCCGACCTCCATGGCGAACGGCTCGGCCGCCGGGCCCAACTTCTTGGCAGCGGGCCGGATACCATCGGCGAAGAGCTCGCCTGCCCGGCCCTCACGCTTGCCGATCAGCTGGAGGAACTCGATGATCCCTTCGGTGTTGCCCCACTTGAGGTCAATGCCGTTGGTGTCCTCCTTGGTGATGATGCCGTTCTCGTAGCACTCCATGGCGAACGCTACGGTGGCGCCGGCCGAGATGACATCCAGTCCGTACTGATTGCACAGGTGGTTCGCGTACTGAAGGGCGTTGATGTCGGCGCTCAGCATCATGGTGCCGAAGGCGGCTGCCGTCTCGTACTCAGCGCGATGGGTGTGATGCGGATACGGGTACTTCGGGTCGTTCTTGATCTCGCCATCGCTGGCGTCCTTCCCGTCGAGCTGCGCAATCGCCCCCTCGATCTCCTTCACGCGATCATCTCCCGCGCCGTCCTGCAGCTCGGCCTGAAGCTTCGTACGCTCATCTGCGCGCTTCGCGATGCGCTTCTGCGCCGCGTTCTCCTGCTCGTCCCAAGCGTTACTCTCGGCGCCGCAGGCCAGCGGGCAGTGCCAGCAAGCGTACTTCTTGTCCATCTTCGCGTTGAAGTTATCGCCGGTCAGCAGGCCCGCCGCGGGGAAATCGGCGGCGCCGGCGCCGCCCCAGTTCTTCACGGGCGAGTCCCCCGACATGGCGGAGCCGGCGGTGATGCCGGTCGTGCCGTAAGTCCGGAAGAAGGTGGCGAGCGGTTTGACGAACTCATCCAGCGATGAGCGCACGGTCATGCGCACCTCTTTGCTATCGCCGGCGAGGATGTTGCGCGAGGCGAGGCAGACGATCGCCTTCACCTTCTTCGAGCCCATGACGGCGCCCAGGCCGCTCCGCGCCGCCAGCCGGCCTCGCTCGTTGCAGATACCGGCCATCAGCGACAGGTTCTCGCCGGCCGGGCCGATGCAGGCGACGCTGGCCTTCTTGCCGTGGCGCTCCTTTAGCGTCATCTCCACATCGATGGCCAGCATCCCCCAGATGTCGGCGGCGTCCTTGATCTCCACCTGCTCGTCCTGGATCAGCAGATAGACCGGCTTCTCCGCCTGGCCGCTGAGGAGCAGGCCGTCCCAGCCGGCGTGCTTGAGGAACGGCCCGAAGTCGCCGCCGCAGTTGGCGTCGCCCCAGCCGTTGTTCTTCGGCGACTTGGCCACCGCCTGGTAGCGGATGCCGAAGAGCGGCGTGCCGGTGAGCAAGCCTGGGAAGAAGCCCAGGATGTTATCGGGGCCCAGCGCGTCCGCGCCCTTCGGAATGCGGTCGAAGAGGAGGCGAGCGCCCAGGCCGTAGCCGCCGAGGTACTTCCGGTACGTCTCCTCGGGGATCTCCTCGGGCTCGATCACCCCTGTCGTGAAGTTTACGTTGAGGATCTTGCCGTTGAGGGCGGCGTTCAGCATAGGATGCTCCTTCTCTGCTGCTGTTGCTAGAGGTACCAGCGGTCGCGGCGAACGGCGTTGTAGCTGCCGCCACGACGGACTCGGGCGTAATTATACTATAGTTGCTGTAGAAATGGCGACCTATCTAGTTAGGTGGCATATTACCTTCACGAGCGGTGAGTACCGTACCGCCGACATTTCCGAAGGAGCGCGGGAACGTACCGGAGAAGCAGCGGGATTCATCCCGCAGAGCTTGAACACAGGCGCCACCCACTTCGTTGGGCCAGCGACGCCGATGGCCTATAATGACTATTTAGACACTCTATTATCATTATCGAGGAGGAAGCATGGCCGTAAGTTGGGAGATCGAGACGCTGGAATCGGGCCTGCGGGTGGTGACAACCCCGGTGCCCACGGCGCAGTCGGTGAGCGTAAACGTCTTCGTCGGCGTAGGCTCCAGGGCAGAGGATAGCCGGACGAACGGCCTCTCGCACTACCTGGAGCACATGATGTTCAAGGGCACCGAGCAGCGGGCCACGGCCATCGATATCGCCGAAGCGATCGAGGGCGCGGGCGGCGTCCTCAACGCCTACACCAGCCAGGAGATGACCTGCTACTGGAACCAGGTGCCCTTCGACAAGCTGACGCTGGCGATGGACGTGCTGGCCGACATGATGCAGCGGTCTCGCATCGATGCCGAGGAGGTAGACCGAGAGCGCACCGTCGTGCAGCAGGAGATCCGCCGCGCCTACGACCAGCCCGGCGCCTGGGCCGGTCATTTGCTCACCCAGGCCACCTTCGGCGACCAGCCGCTCGGCTGGCCTGTCGCCGGCACCGTCGATACCGTGCAGGAGCTCACACGAGACGATCTCATCAACCACATCAGCACTTGGTACGTGCCGAAGAACATGATCCTCAGCATCGCCGGCAACACCACCCACCGCGAGGCCGTAGCCGCCGCTCGCGAGCTGTTCGGCGACCTGCCGGGCCAGGCGCCGCCACCGGTGGCGGTCGCCCAGGAAGGCATCCCATCCCGTAACGTCGTCGTCGAAGCGCGCGACATCGCCCAGAGCAACCTGGGCATCGCCATGCGCGCCCTCTCCCGCACCGACCCGGAACGCTACGCCGCCATGATCCTGAACGCCGTCCTGGGGCGCGGGATGAGCTCTCGGCTGTTCAAGGAGGTGCGCGAGCGGCGCGGCCTCGCCTACTCCATCGGCTCCGGCCTCACCCGCTACAACGACACCGGCGTGCTATCGATCAGCGCCGGCGTCAGCCCGGAGCAGGTGGCCGAGGCGACCACGGTAATCAAAGCGGAGCTGACGAAACTCGTCGACGAACCCGTAGGCGAAGTGGAGCTGACCAAAGCGCGCGATTACACCACCGGCAACTTCCGGCTGGGGCTGGAGACGCCCATGGCGCTCGCCCAGCGCACCGGCGAGCTGCTCCTCATGCTCGGCGAAATAGAGCCGATCGATAGCGTGGTCGAGAAGCTGCAGGCGGTGACAGCCGAAGACGTACAGCAAGTCGCCCAGCGGCTCTTCCGCGCCGACAACTTCGCGATGTCACTCGTCGGGCCCGGCGCCGACGAGGGCGAGCTCGCCGAGCTGCTGGCGGCGTAGGGACAGAAAAGAACACTGCATGGCGATGCGTGACGAGTGTCTGAAGGCGAACGAGGGGTACGCCGCCTCGTTCGACAAGGGTGGGCTGCCCATGCCGCCCGGCAAGAAGCTGGCGATGGTGGTCTGCATGGACGCCCGGCTCATGCCCGACCAGTTCCTCGGGCTGGACATCGGCGACGCCCATGTCATCCGGAACGCGGGCGGCATCGTCACCGACGACGCGCTCCGTTCGCTCATCATCTCCCACAAGCTGACAGGCGCCAACGAGTTTTTCGTCGTCAACCACACCGATTGCGGCATGCTCACCTTCGAGGACGAGACGCTGCGCCAGCGCCTGACGCAGGAGACCGGCGCCGATGCCAGCGGCCTCCAGTTCTACACCTTCAAGAACCTGGAGGATAACGTGCGGGCGCAGGTTCAGAAGATCAAGTCGAGCCCGTTCCTCTCGGACGACATTCCGGTGTCCGGCTTCATCTACCAGGTGGAGGACGGCCGGCTGCGGCAGGTCGTCTAGAGAAAGAGAAGAGGCATGCCCAGCGTCAAGGCCAACGGCATCGAGATAGCGTACGAGCTGCGCGGCTCGGGCCCAACGCTCGCCCTTAGCCACGGCTGGACCAACCCGCCTCGATTCTGGCGGCCCGCCATCCTTGAGGAGCTGACACGCCATCTGCGCGTGCTGATCTACGACGTGCGCGGCCACGGCGACACCACGGCGCCCGACGACCCGGACGCCTACTCCATGCCCATCTACGCCCAAGACCTGCGGGCCCTGATGGACGCGCTCGATATCGAACAGGCGCACATCGGCGGCATCTCGCAAGGCGGCATGATCTCCTCCCAGTTCGTGGTCGACTATCCGGAGCGCACCCGCTCGTTCCTGCTCTGCGCCAGCACGTTCGGTAACGGCGCGGACGAGGGGCCCGGCGGCCAGTGGGAACGCAACCTGCAGACCGGCCTGGAGATCATGGAAGGGATCGCCCAAGAAGAGGGGATGGCAGCGCTGGCCGAGCGACGCATCCAGGCCGAGCCGGAGCGCAACCCTCACTACAACGA
The DNA here is from genome assembly GCA_022570885.1 of Chloroflexota bacterium. GTDB lineage: Bacteria > Chloroflexota > Dehalococcoidia > DSTF01 > RBG-16-68-14 > JACZTE01. The sequence goes on from JACZYW010000046.1 coordinate 13,677, forward strand.
GCACCCGATACCGGCCGAAGAGCGGCAACGGAAGGAGCGCGAACGATTCGCGAGCATGTCGGTCGCAGCGCTCGTCGGCACCAGCAGGGCGATGCGCCTGCGGCCCGACCTGAGCGCCCGCGTTCGCGAGGTGCAGGCGCCTGTCCTCGTACACATGGGCGAGTGGGACGATTTCCTCCCCTGCGCCGAGCGCGACCACCGCCTGTTCGAGGGCTCCCGCTACGTCCTCGCCCGCCGCTCCGGCCACAACACAGCGGAGTGGCGTCCCGACGCCTTCGTTCCCGCCGTGACCGAGTTCATCGCCGACGTTGAGGCCGGCCGCGAGGTAGCCGGCGAGCTCGTGCTGTGATCCTCTATCGCTCGCTCCTCTTCGTCCCCGGCGCGCAGGAAGAGGTGCTGGCGAAGGCGGGCCGCTTCCCAGCCGATATCCTCTGTCTGGACTTGGAAGAGTCCGTCCCGCCCGAGGAGAAGACCAACGCCCGCGAGCTTGTACGGGCCGCGGTGCCTGAGCTTGCCAACGCCGGCCGCAGCGTCCACGTGCGGGTGAACAGCATCGAGAGCGGGCTGACGCGGGGTGACCTGGCAGCGGCCGTGCAGCCAGGGCTGGCCGGCGTGCTGCTGGCGAAGACGCAGTCGCCCCAGGACGTGCGGGACGTCGACGTGCTGCTGCGAGAGCAGGAGCTGGCGCACGAGGTGGAAGCGGGCACCGTCGAACTCATCGTCGCCATCGAGTCGGCGCGGGCGCTGCTCCGCTGCGAGGAGATCAGCCGCGCCTCCACGCGGCTCGCCGCCCTGGCCCTGGGCGGCGAAGACTTCACGTTCGACATGGGCGTCGCCCGCACGCGCGACGGACGGGAGCTAGACTACGCCCGCTCGTTCGTCGCCACCTGCGCCCGGGCGGCGGACCTGGTGGCGCTCGATACGCCGTGGACGGACATCGGAGACATCGACGGCCTGGTGGCGGACGCGGAGCGAGCGAAGGTGGTCGGCTTCGGCGGCAAGTACCTGATCCACCCCGACCACCTAGAGCCGTTGCACCGCGTCTTCAGCCCCAGCGAGGAGGAGGTCGCCGCCGCCCGCAAGCTGCTGGCGGCCTGGGAGGAGGCGCAGGGGCGAGGGCTGGGCGTCGTCCAATTCGACGGCCGCATGATAGACGGGCCCATCGCCGAGCGCGCCCGCCACGTCATCGAGCAGGCACAGGCGATAGGCTCTCCGTAGGCCAGGCCTTCTCCGCAGGCCAGGCCTTCAGCCTGGCCGTAAGACGTCCCATAGAGATTTTCTTCGTAGGGGCCAAGCTTCAGTTCGGCCTTGGACAGAGCTAAAGCTCTGTCCCTACAACCG
>JACZYW010000182.1 GCA_022570885.1 Chloroflexota bacterium
CACCCTGCCGGTCATCTACGAGCTGGGCAAGCAGTTCAGCATCACCACCAACGTCCGTCGCGCGGACGTCACCGAGGACCGCGGCTGGGTCGTGCTGGAGCTGCAGGGAGAGCTAGAGGAGATCGAGCGCGGGTTGGAGTGGGTCGCCGCCAAAGGCGTCCGTGTCGACCCCGTGCAGGGCGACATCGTAGAGGGGTGAATCGACGGGCCACCGATGCACACAGATGTAACACAGATTAAGCCGGCAGAAAGGCCACGGTCATCTGTGAAAATCTGCGCCTATCAGTAGCTCAATTCCAGGTAAGGTAGGGGTGAATCGACGGGCCACCGATGCACACAGATGTAACACAGATTGAGCCAGCAGAAAGGCCACGGTCATCTGTGAAAATCTGTGGCTCAATTCCAAGTAAGGTAGGGGTGAATCGACGGGCCACCGATGCGCACAGATGTAACACAGATTGAGTCGGCAGAGAGGCCGCGGTCATCTGTGAAAATCTGTGCCTATCTGTGGTTCAATTCCCAGTGAGATTTGGAGGCCATATGTCTATCACCGTTCGCATACCGACGCCGCTACGCAAGCTCACGAACGAGCTGGACACCATCACTGCCGACGAGAGCGAGACGTTGGCCCAGCTCATCGACGTGATCGAGGGACAGTACCCCGGCCTGAAGGAGCGGATCTGCGACGAGACGGGCGAGCTGCGCCGCTTCGTCAACGTCTACGTCAACGGCGAGGACGTGCGCTTCCTCTCCGGCCTCCAGACATCGCTCGAGCCGGGCGCGGAGGTGAGCATCGTCCCCGCCGTCGCCGGCGGCTAGCCGCGCCACAGCCCGGCACAGACACCCGGCACAACTCCTGGCCCTTGTCCCCCGCCCGCTGCGCCCGTACGATGGCCTGGCAATGGGCATACTCGGCTTCGGTTGGCGACAGCAGCCGCTCAGGGAGCGCTTCTACCCTCCCGCATTCCGAGGGATGTACGACCGCTTCCTCGACACGATCCGCGAATACGTCCAGCCGAACGACATCGTGCTGGACGCCGGCTGCGGCAGCGGCCGCGTCTTCCAGCATCGGCTGGCAGGCAGCGTGCGCCGCGTGGTGGGCGTGGACGTGACCGATGAGCCCCAAGGCAACGCCAACATCGACGACGCCGTGGCGGGCGACCTACGCGCTCTGCCCCTCCGCGATGCCGCGGTCGACTTCATCGTCGTCAGCCACGTCGCGGAGCACCTGACAGAGCCCGAGCCGTCGTTCCGAGAGCTGGCGCGTGTCCTGCGGCCCGGCGGGCGGCTGCTCCTCCTCACGCCCAACCGCTGGCACTATGTGCCGCTGGTCGCCCGGCTGGCCCCCCACCGGCTGCACGTCGCCTTCAACCGCTGGCGCGGCCTGGACGCGCACGACATCTTCCCGACGACGTATCGGGCGAACACCGCGGGCCGGCTGCGCGCGCTGGCCGAGGGCGCGGGGCTTGCCGTCGAGCGGCTGGATCGGTTCGAGACGGAGCCCGAGTACCTCGCCTTCCACATCGCGCCCTACGCCCTGGGCGTCGCCTACGAACGGCTGGTCAACCGCATCCCGGCGCTCACGCGGCTGCGGGTCAACCTGCTGCTGGTAGCGCGCAAGGAGTGAGCGCCGCGGGCGACTCGATAGTCGCCCTTACGCATCAGCGCCTCCACAAATAAGCCTACGTTTCCCTAACATGACGCAAAAATACGGGTTTACCCTCATAGCCCTATCCCCTAGGGGAGTGTCAGACTCAGATCGAGGGCGGGTCTGGGTTGATAGGCACGAAAGGTAACGGCGCCAGCATGACAGCATCGATACGCCAATACGGCCTCGTAGCGAGCGCCTCCGTCCTCGCCCTCATCCTCCTCTTCACCACCGCCGGGCTCGCGGGCCCGCCGCCACGAGCTTACGCTCAGACCGCCTGCGCCACCACCATCGACTTCATGCTCGTGCTCGATGGCTCGGAGAGCATCAACTCGACCGAGTTCGAGGCGATGCGCTCGTTCGCGGACGGCCTCATCGGCCACTTCACGATCAGCCCGGCGGACGCGCACGCCGGCATCGTTCAGTTCGCGAGCGAGGGCCAGGGAGTGATCGAGATCGGCCTATCGAGCGATCCAGGCGCCATCGCCACGGCGATCTCCACGATGACGCAGCTCGTGGGCATCACGGACATCCAGGAAGGGATCGCCTTGGCGCAGCAGGAGCTCACCGCCAGCGGGCGGCCGGACGTCCCGCACGTGATCCTTGTGCTAACGGATGGTGTGCACAACGAGCCGGGCGACCCGATCGCCGAGGCGGAGGCGGCCCGCAGCCTGGGCACGGAGATCTTCGCCATCGCCGTGGGCCCGGGGCCGGATATCGATCAGCTCAACGCCATCGCCAGCGATCCCGACGGCGAGCACGTCTTCTCGGTGGGCGACTTCGCGGCGCTGGCCACCATCCTCGATCCGCTCGTCCTGGTGGTCTGCCCCCCGACGCCGACGCCTACGTCCACGCCTACCTCGACGCTAACGCCGACGGCGATGCCGACCGCAACACAGATCGCCCCGCCAGCGCCGACGGCAACGCTGCCTCCCGCAGGCGAGCCGGTACCGACGAGCGCGTTGGGTATCTCGATAGGGCCGCCCGAGACCGGCATCGGTTCGCTTGAGAGCGACGCCTCTGACACCGCCTGGCCAGCATGGCAGATTGGGGTCGTGTTCGGCATCGCGCTCCTCGCGATGTGCGGCGCGTACGGATTAGCGAGATGGCAGGCCAGGGATTAGGATATAGACGCGGGCGACCGGACGGTCGCCCCTACTCTTCGAACTCCGCCACCAGTTCCGCCACGCGTGACGCCGCCTCCGACAGCGGCACCATCGTCGAGTCCGATTCGTCGCGGCGCTTCAGTTCGACCGAGTCCTCTTTCATGTTGCGAGGGCTGACGGTGAGGCGCAGGGGCATGCCTAGCAGGTCGGCGTCGGCGAACTTCACCCCGGGCGACTCCTCCCGATCGTCGTACAGCACCTCCACCCCGCGTTCGACAAGCTCCGCGTAGAGCCGCTCGGCGGCCTCGCCCACGCCGCCGCGGTCGGCGCTGAGCGTGACGAGGTGGACAGCATATGGAGCGACGGACGCGGGCCAGATGATGCCCTGCTCATCGTGGTTCTCCTGGATGATGGCGGCCAGCAGCCGGTCCACGCCGATGCCGTAGCAGCCCATCACCGCGACCTGCTGCCGGCCCTCCTGATCGAGGAAGGTCGCGCCCATCTTCTCGCTGTAGACAGTGCCTAGCTTGAACACGTGCCCGCTCTCGATGCCGCGCCGGAGTGTGAGCGTGGAGGCGTCGTCGCACTGAGGGCAAGCGCTACCTTCGCGAGCCAGCGAGATATCGGTCACGATGCCGGCCTGCCAGTCGCGCTCGAAGTTCACGTTGCGCAGGTGGGCGTCGGGCTTGTTCGCGCCGCCGACGAGGTTGGGCGACGAGCGAACCGAATCGTCGGCGACGACGCGGACGGGGCGTTTCGCCGCCTTCTCGAGGCCAACGGGCGAGGCCGAGCCGGCCACCAGCCCGGCGGCCTCAACCTCGCGGTCGTCCATCAGGCGCAGCTCGACGCCGCCCAGGGCGTTGCGCAGCTTCGTCTCGTTCACATCAAGATCGCCCCGGATAGCGACGAAGACCGGCTCGCCGGAGGCGGCGTAGAAGACGGCCTTGAGCGTCCTCTCCGGCGGCACGTCCAGGAAGCGCGACAGCTCCTCGATCGTCTTGATGCCGGGGGTTGCCACCTCCTCCAGCGCCAGCGGCTCTTCCGGCGGCAGCGCCAGCTTGCGATGATCGGCCTTCTCCGTGTTCGCGGCGTAGCCGCAGCGGTCGCAGAGGAGTATCTCGTCCTCGCCGACATCGGTAAGGTACATGAACTCCTGGCTATCCTTGCCGCCGATCGGGCCGGAGTCCGCCTGGACAGCTACCGTGGGCAGACCGCAACGCTGAAATACGTTCGTGTACGCCTGGAGCATCGCGTCGTAGCTGCGGTCCAGGCCTTCCCAGTCGGCGTCGAAGGAGTAGAGATCCATCATGATGAACTCACGCAGGCGGATCAGGCCGCCCCGGGAGCGCAGCTCATTCCGGAACTTGGTCTGGATCTGATAGACGAGGGCAGGCAGGTTGCGGTAGCTCTGCACCTGCTGCTTGAAGAGATCGGTCACCGCCTCCTCGTGAGTAGGAGCGAGCACCATCTCACGATCGCGCCGGTCCTTCACCGT
>JACZYW010000047.1 GCA_022570885.1 Chloroflexota bacterium
AGCTCACCAGCCGGTACCGCTCACCGCTCATACGATCGGCGTCATCCGCGATGAAGTAGCGGACGCCGGCCCCTTGGGCGGCCTACACGCCCTTCTGCGCTGGCTGCCGATGGAGTGGACGCTGGTCGTACCATGCGACCAGCCCTTCTTGGCGCCGGAGCTCCTGCGCGAGCTGCTCTCGCAGGCGAGGGGCGATGTGGATGCCGTTGTTGGACGGCCGGCCGATCTCATGGAGCCGCTCCCCGGCCTCTACCGCCGCACTTGCCTTCCGGCTATCGAGGAGGCGCTGGCCCGGGGCGAGCGCAGCTTCCGTGACTTGCTCTCCTCGCTTCGCGTTCGCGCTGTGCCGGCGGAGACGCTGCGTCAGCGGGACCACCAGTTGCTCTCCTACGTCAACGTCAACACGCCGGCCGACCTGTCGCGGGCACGCGCCACGGCGACTATCGGCGACACCGCGTTCTAGCCAATCCGTCAAGAAGTGTAGGATCGTCTGGAGCAAGAGAGCGGCTTGGTAGCCACCGCTACGCGGCCGCGTTCGATCGGTCAGCGCTTGCCTCGCTGAAGGCAGCCTCTAAATTCACGACGATGATCAGCCGCTCATCTAGATTGGCGATCCCCTCGATAAACCCGGAGTCTCCCGCACCAACCAATTCCGGCATCGGCTCCACGCGATCGCTGCTGATCCTGAGCACCTCGGTCACAGCGTCCACGATCATGCCAACGTAGTCGCCATGAACATCCGCCAAGACGATGCGGCTCTCGTCGGTTAGCTCACTCACCTCTACGTCGAAGCGCATGCGCAGGTCGACCACGGGACAGATCTTGCCTCGCAAGTTGATCACGCCCTGGACGAATTCAGGCGCATGGGGGACATGGGTGATCTGCTGCATGCGAAGGATCTCCCGCACCGAGCCGATGTCAACGCCGTACACCTGGCTGGCCAGCCTGAAGACCACCAACTGCCGTTCCATGCTGGTGGCGCGTTCGCGCTTCTCCATCGTTACCACGCTTCGTCGACTCTGCGATACGGAAAGACGCCGGCGAGGCTTAAGCTTGGCCGCATCACTCAGGGCATCGCTCGTCTGAGCGACCTTCCGCGTCGCCGGCTCGCTGCCCGGCCTTGCTGGCGACACCGTTGCGGCCTCGGCGAGGACGACCGATTCGGTCTCCAGCGTGCGTATCTCCGCGTAGTTGGCGCGCACCATGGTGTAGCCATCACCCGCCGCGCCGGGCTGGGCGATGCCGTCGAACCAGAAGCTGCGGGCCTGCGTCGCGACGACGTTCAGTGCCGGAAGGCCTGCGTCGACACCGTCTCGGTAAGCGAAGCCGTTGTGGTGTTCGTGACCGAAGGGGGTCTCAGCCCTGCCCACTGCGGCGAGGGCTGAGCCGATGCCCGCAACCTGCATCGCCTCGCTGCCGTTCATCTTCAGCGGGCTCATGCATCTTGTCGCAAGCTCCCTAATCTCCCGCGTGGTCTCTTCGTAAAACTCCTGCTCGCCGGTGCTCGACCGGAGCCCCTGGTGCATGTGGCTGCGAGAGTGGAGTCTCAGCAGCCTCGCAGTCTCATATGCGCCCGCTTTGTCTGTGCCAGTCTTACCTGCAATTGTGCGCGGCGTTTTGAATGGCCTGACCCAGATGCCTGCGGCAGCGACGATAGCGATGCCCGCCAGCCCGTACCAGAGCGCGAGCGGGAACACAGCGAAGTCGAGAATCTTGAGATCTGCCCCCGCACCGCCTCGGCCGAACCAGATGGCAGCATAGCTTCCCGCAAGGGCAACCGCTATCGAGACGGCCCTGAGCAGTTCGGATGAGCGGGTAATCTTCATCGCGGTTCAGCCGTGCCCACCTCGGCAAGATCCGGCAGTCCCAGGTCTTCCAGCATCAACCGTTTCGCATCCTCAACGTTTCCCTTGACGCAGAGAGCCCGTAGCTTCGGTGTGATGGCGGCCTGCCACGTGGCTTGGTCGGGCATGCGGTTCGCAGCGCGGGCGATGGTCCGCACTTCGCCGGCGACTTCCAGCAGGGCCGGGAACTCTCCAGCCAGGTATTCCGTCAGCTCCTCTCGCATCCGGCGCGCGATCGCCGGGCTCTTGCCGGCCGTCGATATCGCCAGCGTGAGATCGCCCTCTCGAACGATGGCCGGCAGGATCCAGTCGCAGTTCGGCACATCGTCCGCCGCGTTGACCAGAATACGCTTCGCCCGAGCGTCGGTCGCGATGCGACTGTTCAGGCTCGTATCGTCGCGGGCCACCAGCACCAGAGCAAAGCCATCAAGCTGATCCGGATCGTACTCCTCCGGCAGGTGTGTGATGGCGCCGTCCGCTGCCAGCTTTAGCAGCTCCTGCGTATCCAGGGTGGGCGCGATAACAGTGATCCGAGCGCCCGCCCGGAGCAGGCCGCGCACCTTGTGCGTCGCCTCCTCACCGCCGCCGTAGACCGCGATGGGCTTCTGGTCAGCCACCATGAATATCGGGTAGTAGGGTATGGCTGGAGCGTCTGACGTCTCGTTATCTACGGCCACAGCCCCGAGCTCCTCTGCGAGCTGCCGAGGCGACCGCAAGACACAGGTGAACATGGGCGTATCCCGCACGGTGTACGCACTCGCCTCTGTGAAGCGCAGGTCGTGCACAAGGTCGAGAAACTCCGCCGGGTCGTCGCCTTCGAATGCGACGACGAACTCCTGGTCATCGAGGCCGTAGCTGTAGCTCGTGTTGATGCGAATCTTCGGATACTTGTGCGCGGCGGCGATGTGGCCGCGCATGATGCGTCCTCGCTCCTCATCTTGCAACTTATACCAATCCCGAGACTTGACCATGGGGTAGACGAACAGGTACGGCGCCCCGTCCGGCCAAGCGTGCAGCTTCGCGCGCTCTGGGTCCGTCTCCCGCTGGGCATACGCCGACGGCTTGGTCATCGACATGAAATTGTAGCTGAGCTCTATATAGTCGCCGAAGGTCGTCGCACGGATGCGGCGCTCGAACTGCTGCAGCGGGCCTATCCCGTCGCTCGTCTTTAGCCAGATGCAGAAATCTGCGTCGGCACGCAGGCCCACCAGGCTGTAGCATTGCTGCCACTCGGTGTGGGGCTCTTCGAGCAGCGCGGCGAACTCATTCAGCGCTTGGGCGCGGGCCGTGGTGTCCAACTCACGCCAGCGCTCCGTGAGGCGGTAGATGGCAAACCGAATGTAGCTGCGGGAGTCAGGCTGCATATGCTGAGGACTCGCTTCCTTTGACAAAGCGCTCTTCCCCTGCATCCCACTCAGGTTGCGTGACGTTATCGAACAAGCCGACGCCGAGCCTGCGAGCCTTCTGTAGAAGGTTCACAGTCTCGACGTCGCTGTGCTCTTCCCGCCAGCCGGGGTTGAGCGTCCGCGTCCCAAACCTACCGGCTAGAACTTCTAGGTTGATGTTACCAAGTCTACGATACTCCATGTGGCCTCCCTGCCCTGGAGCGCTCTGCTCGCAGTTGGTCGAGCCGGGTTGCTTTCGACTCGACGGTCGATGGTCGTTCGGCGTTACGCCGCCGCCGCGAGTTCGATTGACTGCTGATCGGCCGTCTCCAGGAGGCGGCCTACGTCCACGAGCGACACGAGGTGCTCGTCCAGCTTGGCAACGGCGATGATGAAATCGTGCTCGATCGAGCCGATGGTCGTCGCGTCCTCGATCTTATCGCCCTCCACCATCATCACCTCGGTAACGGCGTCGACGATGAGGCCGATGTGGCCACCACTGTCTTCCACCACCAGGATGCGGGTGTCATCTGTTCGCTCACCCGGCTTGTAGCCCAAGAGGCTTGAGAACTCCGCCACCGGCACAACCCGGCCACGCAGGTCAGTCATACCGGCTACATGGTTGGCGCTACCCGGAACCTCGGTCAGCTCTTGCATCAGGACGATCTCCTGCACGAGATTGATATCGACGCCGAAGAAGCCCTCCTCTGACCTGAGGATTACGATATGCGCGTTCTTGCCGGTGCCCCAGTCGGGCTTGCGGGGCTCAGTCCGGGCGGCCTTGACCGCCGCTAGCTTTGTCGTCGTCTGCTTTGGTGTCATGAGCTTGCCCTTTCTGTATGGAGTGTGGGAGAACGGGGCGGCCGGGTGCTCTGCTCACACCGGCCGCCCCATTCGTTGATACGCCTTAGGCAGCCTTAGCCGCTTGTTCCTGCTGCTGCTGGGCGTCCTGCCTGTACAGCTCCATGCGTTCGTCGGTCTCCAAGACCAACCGTGCGATCTTGTCCAGATTCACTACCTGCTCGGCAAGACCTTCTGTCTTCTGGTTCATCTCGCCGATCTGAGCGGTGACCTCTTGGACGCTCGCCGATACCTGTTCGGCAGAGGCTGCGGACTCTTCCGCCTGCGACGTTGCGCCGACGACGGCCTCGTTCACCTTCTCGCTGTTCTCCACCATGGTGGCGGATGACGACTGCAACTGCTGCGCCACGCTGGCCAGATCGCCCATCGACGTCTGTAGCTGGCCAGCCTGCTCCGCCACGCCCTGCGCGGCGGTAGTGATGCGGCCGATCCCTTCGCTTACCTGCACGTTGTTCGTGACGATCTCATCGAGCGCTTCGCCCGCCTCGGAGGCGACCTCCATGCCCTTCTCCACGTCCGCTACGCCTGCCTGCATCGCATTAACCGTCTCGCCCACGCCCTTCTGGACGGCGCCGACGAGCTTGGCGATCTCCTTGGAGGATTCGGCGGCACGCTCGGCAAGGGCGCGCACGTTATCGGCAACAACTGCGAAACCACGGCCCTGCTCGCCTGCGCGGGCGGCCTCGATAGCAGCGTTCAGCGCCAGCAGGTTGGTCTGGCTAGCCACGTCGTCGATCGTCTCGACGATGGCGCCAATCTCTTCGCCGCGCTTGCCCAGCTCTTCTACCTGCTCAGCCGCGGTATTGACGGCATCGCGGATCGTCTCCAGGCCGGTCACGGTCTTCCGCACCGCCTCCTGGCCAGCTTCCGCACCTGCCTTCGCCTTCTCGGCGATCTCGTTCACGGCTGTCGCATCGGTGCTGATGCCCTCGATCGCTTTCGCCACGTTGTCCGTGATGGCTGTGCCTTCCTGCGATGAGGTGGCAGTGCGCTCGGCGGCCTGGGTTACCTCTTGGATAGCACCGGCCAGCTCCTTCATCTGCTCGGCGGTGGCGCCCATCGTCTGCGTCTGCTCGGTCGAGGCCGTGGCGATCTGCTGGATCGCCGTGGCGATCTCTCTCGCGGCCTTGTCTACTTGACCGGCGCCTTCGCTGAGATCACCAGCCACCTGACCGATGGCGGTGCTGGAGCCGACGAGGCGGGTGAGCATCCCCTCGGAGATGTACCCCTCGATGGCCAGCGTCAGGTCGAACAGGAGCAGCTTGGACCATGCCACCTGCGTCTTGACCAGCGTCTCCCCCTCCAGGTGCTCAGCCATGCGCGGGAAGATGAGGCTGAAATAGAGGGAGTAGGAGCCTATGTTCCAGCGGGGCTGGATGTCCAAGTCGGCGTGTCGGGCGCCGATGACCAGCCGCCGGTCGACGTACGCGTCGTCGATAGTTCCATCCAGTAGCTGTAGAAAGTAGGCTTTCTGGGCGCCTTCTAGTATCTTCCTGTTCGACCCAGACCTCTCGACAATCTCCGAGAACTCCCGAAAACCGAAGCCGAACTCGTAGAACTCGCTGGCGATCTCTTCTGCTTGGGGCGCGAGGAACTCCTTGCACGCCTTGATCAGATCTACCTCCTCGTCCGTGAGATCGAGCCACTTCTTCCGTAAGGCAAGATCGGTGGACGTGATCTGTAGCTTCTCGCGTACTGATAGTTTGGCCATGTCCCTTTTCCTCCTTGCTTCTCTCTGGTTGACAGGCGAATTACTGATCGCCTCTTGGTCGTTCGGCCGGCTACCTCGTTCATCGCCCCGGCCACCGTGAAACGTCGCAGTTATCTAGGAGCGCGCCTCCTTCCTTCGTCTAGGGGGTGCTCGCTTTGCGCCGCCACTTGGCCGCTCGATCTCGGTGCTCAGCACGTCAGGTTTCATGTCCACATTTACCTCCGCCGAGGAACGAGCCATCCGGTCTATTAGGTCGTCCGCAGGCCGCATGTAACGGAGCCTACATGGATGGTATCGTTTGTCAGTCAAATGCTTCTATCAGGGTTCTTCAGCATTCAGTGCCGCAAAGACGTTAGCAAAAGTTTGTATAGTTATTAGTGAGTAAGGTTGGGCAAGCAGGGCAGGCCGGTTGGGGAGGACGGGGTACGAGCCCGTTCGCGCTCAATCAGCCTCGAAGCGGAAGAGCTCCTCGCTGGCGGCGAGGAGCGCAGGGTCTTGCCCCCTGCGGAGAACCTCCGCGTAGCGGTGAAAGAGGCGCTTCACCAGCACCTTGGTGACGACGTTTAGTGGATCGACATCGGCGTTCATTTGCTTGGCGGTGCGAGCGACCTCGCGCTGGCGGAGCTGCTCCACTCGTCGGTAGAGTTCGGCGGCCTCGGCAGCGCCCGTCGCGTAGCGATGGGCCCAGAGGCGCTGGATGGCGTCGCGGGCAACGCCTGTCAGCCGGCGTTGAAGCCCCAGGTCCGCCTGCGTCGGGGTGCTGGTCCGGGCCATGAGCTCCAGATCGACGATCTGTGCTGGCCGGTCGGCCTTCCAGTCGAACGGCGGCATGGTCAGGTCGATCACTAACGAGGCCCGGCCCGCAGCCTGGACGATGCCCTCCCGCACGGCGTGCGCCGCCACACCTCTATAGGCCAGGATGAGGCAGGAATCGTGGGGCGTGGCCGGCAGCGCCTCAATGGCGATCGCCTCCGCCTGCGCGGCGTCGGCGCAGCGGCGGGCGCGGTCGAAGTTGCGGCCGGTCACTGCGACGTGCGCGCTTCCCAGTTCGCGGGCGCGCCGCGCCAAGTGTCCCGCCATAGCGCCGGTGCCCACGATCACGACGCTGCGGGGTGGTTGGACGCCAGCGCTGGCTAGAGCAATATCGAGCTGGTGGCCGGCATCCCTCGCCTCCCCGCCTACGCGACGGCGCGCCTCCCGGCCGGCCGCGATGGCGGCGTCACCGAAGGCCCGCAGATCGCCGCTCGTCGATGTAAAAGCAGCGCGCACTTGGCTCAGCACGTCAGTTTCTCCCACCACCAGCGAGTCGGCGCCCGACGCCACCACCGCGAGATGCTCCAGAGCCTCAGGGCCGCGCAGCACTGTCTCTGGTGGCGCGTCGATGCCAACAGGCGCCTCGCCGGCGCTGTAGAATTCGACCCGCGTACAGGTCGAGATGAGCGCATCGTCCGGCCCGGGCTCAAGGCTCCGCGCGAACGCTACCATGTGGGTAGCAGGCGTTGTCTTCAGCGCCCAAATGGACGCCTGTATCTCCGTCAGCGTCTTCACAGCCCGATTACTCCGTCAAATCGATACGATGGCTTTCTGCCCGGGGTCGCATGTCGCCAGCTAGTTCTGTGGGCATGTATCAAGAGTACGGCAGATAGCGCTTTTTTCGGGATAGGGGTTCCCCCTGAGAGATTGACCGAACCTGTACAAAACGTTTTTGTTTCCAGCGGAATGGGCCGCTATACATTTACAAAATGTTTTAGTTTCCGGCGGAATAGGCCGATACACAATCAGTAGCATTCAATCATCGAACAGAGCCTATCATTCAGGCGAGCCTGTCATACAACGGAGGTACGTAAAATGGCCACACAGGACGAGATCACGCGCCAACTGGTGGTGACGCAGATAGCGAACACCCAGTGCGGCATCGACATTAGTGCCGTGCACGAGCTTATCCTCATGCAGGAGATCACACCGGTTCCGAAGTCTCCCCGCAATATGCTGGGCATGATCAACGTCCGCGGGGTATTGCTGCCGGTGGTAGACCTCAGGGCATGTCTGGGTTTCCCGCCTGCGCCCATCACGAGCGACACACGGATCGTCCTCGTTTCCTGTGCTGAGAAGAAGATCGGGCTCGTCGTCGACAGCGTGGCCGAGGTGATCGCGCTTCCGAACGAGGCCTTCCAATCCATGGATGGAAGCGAGGCCGAGAGCCCTTACTTGCGCTCGGTCGTCCGGTTGGAGGACCGCCTCATCCTAGACATCGATCATGAACGCGTCGTTCAAGACGGCCTCGAAACAGGGCCGGCAGGCCTATCGCCGCTGCTTGAAGCATTGGAAGCAAGCATAGAGGACGGCGCAGACAAACCGGTGAGATTAGTTGAAGAAGAGGAGCCGGACATGATAGACGAAACGACAACCACAGAGAGTGACGAGCCGACGGCGGAGGACGACGCAGACGAAGGTGGCCTAAACGTAGAGCTGCTGGAGTCATCGTTCGCGCTGCTCGCGCCGCAGGGAGAACAACTCGTCGCCCGCTTCTACGAGCGGCTCTTCGAGACCGCTCCGGCGGTGCGGAGCCTCTTCCCGGATGACATGACTGATCAGAAGAAGGCGCTGCTCGGCGCCCTTGGCACGGTCGTCAGCACCCTGCGCACGCCGGAGAAGCTGACCGCGCACCTCCAGGAACTGGGTGAGCGTCACATCGGATACGGCGCGGTTGCAGCACACTACGACGTTGTGGCAGAGGTACTGGTTGCTACCATGGCGGAGTTCGCCGGTGATGTCTGGAACGACGAGCTACAGACCGCCTGGACGGCGGCCCTCACAGCCGTCAAGGACATCATGCTCAGCGTGACTGATAAGGCCGAACTGGCTGCCGCCTAGCCGGCCAGCCTCGCGCACGTATAGCGTGATCTCAGAGTACATCTCTGAGAAGGGAACGGTCCGTCCTCTTTCGCGCTCAGCCGCCCAGATCGAGGCTCGCCGCGAGGGCGCGCTTATCGACCTTGCCCATGCCGCTCCGAGGCAGCGGCTCGCTTCGCACCTCCAGCCGGCGGGGGAGCTTGTAGTCGGCCAGCCGGTCGCGGAGAAACTCCCGCGCCGTCTCCAGATCCAGGCTGGCGCCCTTCGCCAAACGCACCACCGCGAGGATGTCCTGGCCTAGGATCTTGTGCGGCATGGGGAGCACCGCCACCTCGACGACGTCCGCATGCTCGTACAGGGCGTTCTCCACCTCGATCGAGTACACGTTGTAGCCGCCACGAATGATCATGTCCTTTTTGCGATCGGCGATGTAGAGGTAGCCGTCTTCGTCCAGGTAGCCCAGGTCGCCGGTGTAGACCCAGCCGTCCCGCCAGGTCTTCGCGGTGTTCTCCGGATCGGCGTAGTAGAAGCGCTCGCCCGCCTGCAGCTTGAGCACCACCTCGCCCACCTGGCCGGACGAGCACTCGTTCCCCTCTTCGTCCAGGATGCGCAGGCGCACGCCGGGGAGCGGCTTGCCGACAGAGCCTGCTCTCGCTAAGGCTTCGCCCGGCGGGAGCACACAGGCGCTCCCGCCCGCTTCGGTGAGGCCATAGCCGTTGATCTGTGCCGCTTTGGGGAAGGCCGCGGCGAGACCTTCGACCGCCTCCGGCGGCATGGGCGCGCTGCCGTACACGATCGTCTGCACGGATGAGGTGTCGATGTCAGCAAGCGCTCCCGCCTCAAGCAGAAGCAGCGCATGCGCCGGCACCATCACGAGCCACCGCGGTTTCGCCGAGGCGATCAGCTGCGCGAAACGCTGGGCGTCGAACCTGGGCAGGATAGTGTTGGTGACTGCAAGACGGAGGGCGAAGAGCTGCGCGCCGTGTGTGCCGAAGAACGTCGCGAGCGGAATGGAGTGAAGGAAGCAGCCGCCTTCCTCAACGGCTGGAAGCTTGACTGAGGTGGCGTTCTTGTGGGTAGAGGCTACGCCCTTCGGCAGCCCCGTGGTTCCCGAGGTGTAGAGGATCTCGGCCAAGTCGTCCTCGTCCAGCGCGACCTGGAAGGACGATGCATCGCCATCAGGTAGCTCGTCCCAATCCAGCTCTCCATCGCCGGACGCTCCCGGCGCGATAATCTGCCACGACGCGGAGGTCTGCTCGCGCAAAGCGCGGAGGCGTTCCACCTGCTGGCCAGCGACGATCACGGTGTGCGCCTGGCAGTTGGAGAGGATGTGCTCGATCTCGCGTGGCGCGTAGCGAGGGTTGACCGGAACGACCACTCCTGCGGCCTTATGCGTCGCGAAGTACGAGAGGTAAAACTCGAGCGCCGCATCGTTCTCCAGGAGCAGCGCGACGCGGCCTCCCTTGGGAAGTCCGGAGGCGACGAGCCCGCGTGCGATGGCATTCGAGCGGCTGTCCCACTCTCCATAGGTCATAGCGCCGCCCTCGTTCACCTGAACCGCCATCCGGTCCGGGAAGCGCTCAGCTTGTTCTCGTAGCTCGTCAGGGATCAGCATGCTCGCCCTACCTTTCCGTTCAGCCTGCTCCGGCGCCGCCCATGCGCGCCAGCACCTCGCGCGCCTCGTCGGCGACGGTCTGGAGTACTTCGCCCGCCGAAGGCAGATCGTGGACAAGGCCGGATGCTTGGCCGGCCGCCATGGGCATCCAATCGATGTCATCCGGGGACTTGTCCTTGAGCGCTACGTTGGTCGTGAGGATCTGGAGCGGGAAGGGCTTGATCTCGTTCTCACGTCCTTCCCACTCTGCCGTCCACCTGTTTTTGATCATGCGGGCCGTCTTGCC
Organism: Chloroflexota bacterium; assembly: GCA_022570885.1. Classification (GTDB taxonomy): domain Bacteria; phylum Chloroflexota; class Dehalococcoidia; order DSTF01; family RBG-16-68-14; genus JACZTE01. The sequence goes on from JACZYW010000047.1 coordinate 10,556, forward strand.
CGTGTACGAGCGAGTGATGGTCGTGTCCTCGTCGCCGATCTCGACGATGCGCTGCTTGTACGCATCGGCGGCGCGGGCCTCGCGGGTGGCGACGAAGCGCGTCCCCATCCAGACGCCCTGAGCGCCCAGCGCAAGGGCAGCGGCCACGCCACGGCCATCGACGATCCCGCCGGCGGCGACCACCGGCACCTCCACTGCATCAACGATTTGCGGTACGAGCGAGAAGGTGCCTATGCGGCCCGTGTGGCCACCGGCGTCGTATCCCTGCGCGATAAGGATGTCCACGCCCGCCGCCTCGGATGCGACCGCATGGCGCACCGTGCCAACGAGCGCGAGGACGGTCATGCCGGCATCGTGCGCCTGCTCAACCATCCACCCCGGGTTGCCCAGCGCAGAGGCGAAATAGGAGACCCCTGATTCGATCACCATCTCGACCATCTCGCGAACGTTGAGGAACCCGTCCAACGTCTCGGCGAGCTGCTCGGGCATCTCGGCGAGGAGCGGGCCGACCGCTCGCTGCATCTCCTCCTCGCTGGCAGGCCTGGGCACGAACAGGTCGACGCCAAACGGCCGTTTCGTCAGCCCCTTGGCGCGCTCGATCTCCCGGCTGAGCCTGTCTTTCGACAGTCCGACGCCGCCGATAAAGCCGAGTCCTTTGGCCTCGCAGACGGCAGCCGTCAGCTCGGAGAGGGCGATGCCGCCCATTCCAGCCAGCAGGATCGGCACGTCGATCCCGAGCTGATCGCAGAGCGGAGTACGGAGTGGGTCGCTCGCCATGCGTACACTTCTCCTATAGGGATGCGGCACGTGACGTATAGCATGCGCCGTTACGCCAAGGCAAGGCGCGGGCGGGCGACCGCACACCTGTTTCTTAAAGATACTCAGTCGAAGGGCACGACCGTTTTACGCTGATTACAACACAAGGCAGACGTGGCCCGACTGGCCAATCAGGCGAAGGAAATCAGTGAAGCCTATTGACCCGTTGGGCGGGCCCAGGTTCCACAGCTCCGGGCCGATCACCGCACCGCGGTCAAACCGCGTGTGGTAGGCGGGAGGAGGCGGCGGCTCCGACAACGGATCGATGGCGGGGTCGCCCACGGAGCCGTTTCGTTGGATTACTGCCAGGAAATCGGTGAAGCCGATGGCCCCATTCCGGGTGGGGTCGTAGAAGTCCCAGAAGTTGTTGGGATCGCGGAGACCGCCCAGAAACTGATTCGAGCCAAGCTCTTGGCTATCGGTGCAGCCGTCGCCATCGGTATCTGGGTTGTTGGGGTCCGTGCCGGTGTCCGTAAGGCTGACGAAGACGCCCGTGTTGGTTTCGACCGAGTCTGCCAGGGTATCGCCGTCCGCGTCAGGTATTGGCGTGGGCGTGATCGTCGGCGTGGGCGTGATCGTGGGCGTGGGCGTGATCGTCGGCGTCGGCGTGATCGTCGGCGTCGCCGTAGGTGTGGGCGTGATCGTGGGCGTGGGCGTGAGCGTGGCTGTGGGCGTCGGCGTAGGGGTAACCGTAGGTGTGGGCGTTGGAATGAGGACATCTGTTGTTGCAAAGCCTCTATTGTTCGCGACTTCAATGGCCTCCACCCAATTGCCGAACGGGTCATCGACGAACACAATAGCGTTCACCTGAATGTCTTCGGCGGTGGTCACCGTACCAGTGATGACGATGGTCTCGCTTGCTCCGCCAGCGATCGGTCCGATGAACGTGCATTCGATCCGCCCGATGTTGAGGCAATCACCTGCGTCCGTGACCGTGAAGTCAGTGATATCAAACTCCGTGGCCAGGAAGACTCGCACCGTCATGGGGATGGGCACTCCGCCAGCATCGACTTCTGTGCCGACCGGGAAGGCGCCGATGTTCGTGATCACTACCGTGTAGGTCAGAGTACCGCCGCTAGGAAGCGGGTCCGGCACGTCCGTGATGACGACTGCCAGGTCGCCCGGTGGCTCCGGCGTTGGCGTCACGGTGGGCAGTGGCGTTGGGGTAGGTGTGGGCGTCGGCGGATCGCCGACCGTTGTGTCGGTCACTGCCACGTTGTTCGTCTCGTCAAACTCGATCACTTGGCCAAATGGGTCAACGATAACAGTACTCGTCACCAACCCGGGCTCGGGCACGGAGCCGACAACAATCACCGTCACCGTGGCACCCGATGCCATAGCGCCGAGCTGACAGTCGAGCTGGCCTCCGGTGAGGGAACCAACAACGGTGCAGATACCACTTGTTGTCCCGAAGCTGATGTACGTGAAGTTCGATGGCGGCGTGTCGAGGAGGCGCACGGGATCCGCAGTTTGCCCGCCTAAGTTGCGCACCTCTATCAGGTAGGTCAGCGGCAGCGTACCGATCACGGGGTCCGGGGAGTCCACCTTCGTCACAGCGAGGTCCGGGATCAACGGCGTGGCGGTAGCTGTTGGCGTGGCGGTAGCCGTAGTGGTCGGCGTAGGTGTAGCCGTCGGTGTGGGTGTGGCCGTCGGCGTAGCTGTCGGCGTCGCCGTGGCTGTAGTCGTCGGTGTCACCGTGGGCGTCGGTGTCACCGTGGGCGTCGGCGTCACCGTGGGCGTCGGCGTCACCGTGGGCGTCGGCGTCACCGTGGGCGTCGGCGTCACCGTGGGCGTGGGTGTCGACGTCGGCGTGGCCGTCGGCGTAGGCGTATTCGTCGGTGTCGGCGTAGCCGTAGGCGTCGGCGTATTCGTCGGTGTCGGCGTATTCGTCGGCGTGTTCGTTGGGGTCGGAGTGGCCGTCGGCGTGGCCGTCACGGTCGGCGTGGGCGTGACCGTCGGCGTGGCCGTAGCGGTCGGCGTATTGGTCGGTGTTGGCGTCACCGTCGGCGTGGGCGTCACGGTCGGTGTCGCAGTTGGCGTCGCCGTCACCGTCGGCGTGCTCGTCGGCGTTGGGGTAGGCCCGAGCACGAGAGTCGTGGTCAGGAAGGTATTGTTGGTCTCGTTGGATTCCTCGACGAAATTGTCGGGATCCACTGTGGTTGTGTTTGTGACCAACAGATCCACATCAGTATTGATGTAGCCGGTGATGGTGACGATGACGAGAGCACTGGGCCCCACGCCCAGTGACCCGATGTCACAATCGAGCAAGCCGCCGGTGATGGCGCCGCTCAGTGAACAGACGCCGCTGGTGGTGCCAAAGCTGGTGTACGTGAAATTGGATGGCGGCTGATCGACCACGCGCACGGAGGCGGCCGGCGCACTCCCGATGTTTCGGATTTCGAGCGTATAGTTTAGCGTCGCCCCGGTTTCTACAGGATCCGGCGAGTCCGCCTTAATCACAACCAAGTCGGGCCGAAGCGGCGTCGGCGTAGGCGTGGGTGTCGCTGTGGGTGTGGGTGTGTTCGTCGGGGTAGGCGTCGGGGTAGGCGTGGCCGTCGGCGTTGGCGTTGGCGTGGGTGTCGACGTGGGCGTCGCTGTCGGCGTCGCTGTCGGCGTAGGCGTGGCCGTCGGCGTGGGTGTGTTGGTTGGCGTAGGCGTGGGCGTGGGCACCAGGACGGTCGTGGTCTCGGTGACCGAGTTGTTCGTCTCGTCGAACTCCAGGACGACGTCGAACGGATCGACGGTGGCGGTGTTGATGACGGTGGTGTCGACGGCGGTGGCGACCGAGCCGGTGATGGTGATGGTCGCGAAGGCGCCCGGGCCGGTGCCGAGGGCGCCGATGTCGCAGTCTACAGAGCCCCCCGTGGGGGAACCATCGTGGGCGCAGATGCCGCGGGTAGTGGAGACGGAGGCGAAGGCGAAGGTAGACGGCAGGTCGTCGATGAGGCGGACGAAACTAGCGCTATCGGAGCCGATGTTTCTGACCTCGACGGTGTAGGTGAGGGTCTGGTCGCTCACCACCGGGTCTGGGTCGTCGGTCTTGGTGACGACGAGGTCGGGGCGGATCGGCGTCGCCGTGGGCGTCGGTGTGGCCGTAGCCGTCGGCGTCGCTGTAGGCGTGGGCGTGATCGTCGGGGTAGCCGTGGCCGTGGGCGTAGCGGTAGGCGTCGCCGTGGGCGTGGGCGTGGCCGTCGCTGTAGGTGTAGGCGTGGCCGTCGCGGTCGGCGTGTTAGTTGGTGTGGGCGTAGGTGTGGATACCAGGACGGTCGTGGTCTCGGTGACTGAGTTGTTCGTCTCGTCGAACTCCAGGACGACGTCGAACGGATCGACGGTGGCGGTGTTGATGACGGTGGTGTCGACGGCGGTGGCGACCGAGCCGGTGATGGTGATGATCGCGACGGCGGCAGGGCCCGTGCCGAAGGCGCCCAGGTCGCAGTCGAGGTCGCCACCGGTGGGCGAACCGACGAGTGTGCAGCTCCCTCTGGTGGTACCGAAACTGGTGTACGTGAAGTTGGCCGCAGGCGTGTCGATGAGGCGGACGAAACTAGCGCTATCGGAGCCGATGTTTCTGACCTCGATCGTGTAGGTGAGGGTCTGGTCGCTGACGACCGGGTCTGGGTCGTCG
>JACZYW010000048.1 GCA_022570885.1 Chloroflexota bacterium
ACGGTGGAACGCGAGATCGGCTCGGGCGCCCGCCGCTGCTGGATCAGGGCCAGCGCCCCTACCGGCAGCGAGGCCAGCACCATCCGATACGAGGCGATGACGAGGACGGGCGCCTCCGCCTCGCGAATGATGATCGCCGACCAGGAGACCGCCACGACACCAATGCCCAGCACTGCGTACGGAGCCAGCCGCGCGTCTCCCATGGGGCCATGCTAGCGGAACGTCCCGGCTCTTTGCCATCGCCACGCGCGTACTCCCACCGCCCGCGCACTAGCGCCGCCCGACAGTGGTAGGCTAGAATACTCCCGCCGGAGGCCGCGCGGCCCCCGGAGCTTCCTCGAGAGGAGCCGAACGTGAGCGCGCCCGACATCGACTGGGACCAGGTGACCCAAGAGGCGACAGACCTCCTCTCTCGCTACCTGACCATCGATACCACCAACCCCCCCGGCAACGAAGAGCCGGCCGCCCGCTACCTCGCCGAGCTGCTGCGGGCCGAGGGCATCGATGACATCACCTTCTACGACGCCTCGGACGAGACATCGAAGGGCCGCGTCAGTATGCTCGCCCGCCTCCCCGGCGACGGCTCGGCGCGGCCGCTGGTCCTCCTCAACCACACAGACGTCGTGCCCGTCGAACGGGATGGCTGGGACGAAGAGCCGTTCGCCGGCCTGGTGAAGGACGGCGTCATCTGGGGGCGCGGCGCCGTCGACATGAAGGGCATGGGCATCATGGAGCTCATCGCCATGTTCCTCATCCGCCGCCACAACATCCCCCACCGGCGGGACATCAACTTCCTCGCCGTCGCCGACGAAGAGGAAGGCAGCAAGTACGGCGTGGAGTACCTGGACCAGCACCACCCGGAGGCGCTGGAAGGCGAGTACGTGATCAACGAAGGCGGCTGGGGCACCACCGAGATGATGGGCGTCAGCCGGCCCGTCTTCAACTGCGCCGTGAGCGAGAAGGGGCCCTGCTGGCTTCGGCTGGAGACCGAAGGGCACCCCGGCCACGCCTCCGTCCCCCGCGGCAACAGCGCCCTAGACCGGCTGCTGCGCGCCCTCCATCGCATCCAAGAGTGGTCGCACCCGACCAACATCGTGCCGGAGCTCAGCGAGTTCTTCGCCCGCGCCCATCGCTACGGCTTCATGGACGAAGCGCCGACGGAGAAGGCGATCGCCGGCATGGGCGAGGAGAACCCCCTGATCCGCGCCATGACCAGCAACACGATCAGCATCACGAAGATTCGCTCCGGCATGAAGCACAACGTCATCCCGGCCAGCGCGGAGGCCACGCTCGACTGTCGCCTGCTTCCCGGCGCCGACGCCGACGCGTTCATCGAGGAGCTGCGCCAGGTGGTGGACGACCCGAAGGTGCGCATCGAGAAGGTGCTGGTATCGAGCACCCCGCCTTCGCCCATCGATTCGGAGCTGATGAGCGTCATCGAGACGGTCGTGCGCGAGCACGTCGAAGAGGCCGTGGTGCTGCCCTTCGTCTCCGCCGGCTTCACCGACTCACGGGTCTTTCGCCGTCGCGGCATCACCGCATACGGCTTCATCCCCGTGTTGCTGGAGCCGCGCGAGGCCGTGACCATCCACGGCCACAACGAACGTATCTCCATCGAGAACCTGCGCCTCGGCTGCCAGATCCTCTTCGAGGTGGTGCGCCGCATATGCGCGTAAGGGTGTAGCAAGGAGGATTCCAATGAAGGCAGAAGATATCAAGCTGATCGGCGTCATGGGCGGCGGCGTCATGGGCGGCGGCATCGCCCAGAGCTGCGCCGTCGGCGGCTTCGCCGTGCGCATCCGCGACATGACGGAGGAGCTGCTGGAGAAGACGCGCGAGACCATGATCGAGGGCCGCTTCGGCCTGCGAGGCGCGGTGGAGCGGCAGAAGCTGACCCAGGAGCAGATGGACGAAGCGCTGGGCCGCATCTCCTTCACCACTGATACCCAAGAGCTGCGCGACGCCGACCTGATCATCGAGGCGGTGCCGGAAGACCTGGAGCTGAAGCGGAAGATCTACGCCGAGCTGGACACCACGATCAAGCCGGAGGCCGTCTTCGCCAGCAACACCTCGGGCTTCGCCATCTCCGACCTGAACCAGGCAGTGGCCCGCAAGGAGCGATTCATCGGCATGCACTGGTTCAGCCCCGCCTTCGTCATGCGCCTGATCGAGATCATCTACGCGCCCGAGACGAGCGAGGATACGATCCAGCTCCTGGAGCAGGTGGGCGCGAAGATGGGCAAGGAGACCGTGCGGGTGAAGGACGCCCCCGATAAGTACGGCTTCGTCGCCAACCGCATCTACTTCGCCGCCGTAGCGGAGGCGCGCAAGGTGATGGAGGAAGAGATCGCCTCCGTAGAGGACATCAACAAGGCGATGCGCTTCGGCTTCAACTGGCCGGCGGGCCCGCTGGAGATGGTCGCCGGCGCCCGCAAGGGCTGGCAGTAGGGACGGAGGCCCCGGCCCTATCGACAAGAGGAGGTAGCGAACACTATGTCTGAATCCGACAACATCGACCTCATCCGCCGCTTCTGCGCCACCTGGGCGGCGCTCGACGTGCCGAAGATCCTCGATTTCTTCGCCGACGACGCTGTCTACCACAACATGCCCGTCCAGGCGATCCAGGGAAAGGACGCGATCCGCGGTTTAATCGAGCAGTTCGTATCCCCGTTCGAGCGCGGCGATTGGGAGATTACCCACATCGTCGCTTCGGGCGACGTCGTGCTCACCGAACGGATCGACCGCTTCATCGGCGAGAAGAACACCGTCGAGCTGCCGGTGATGGGCGCGTTCGAGATCCGCGACGGCAAGATCGCCGCCTGGCGTGACTACTTCGACCTGTCCGCCTGGACGCGCCAGATGTCGTAAGGGAGAAGAGAGGGCTGCCCCGTAAGACTTGCGGGACAGCCTTTAGCCTGTCGGGCTGAAGCCCGGCCCGCGGGGAAGTTAGCAAGGAGCAGCAGCCATGGCGCACAAAGTTCGCTTCGGCATCCAGACCAGCCAGGAGAACGTCGAGTGGTCGCATCTCCTCGACTTCTGGCGCTTCCTCGAACAAGAGACCGCCTTCCACAGCGTCTGGACGATGGATCACTTCGTCCCGCCGATGCCCGGCCAAGACCCGAGCGGCTCCTGCCTGGAGGGCTGGACCGTGCTGGCCGCCGCCGCCCAGGCCACCGAGCGGCTGCGCCTCGGCTGTCTCGTCACCGGCGTCACCTATCGACACCCCTCGGTGTTGGCGAAGATGGCCGCCACCGTCGATCACATCTCGAACGGCCGCCTGGAGTTCGGCATCGGCGCTGGCTGGCATCAGCCGGAGCACCAGTTCTATGGCATCCCCTTCCCATCGGTCAAGGAGCGCTCGGACCGGCTCGAGGAGGCGGTGCAGCTCATCCGCCTCCTCTTTCACGCGGAGGGGCCGGTCGATTTCGAGGGGAAGTACTATCAGCTACGGCAGGCGCCGTTCTCGCCGCCCTGCGTGCAGAAGCCGAACCCGCCGATCTTCATCGGCGGCGGGGGCGAGAAGCGCACCCTGCGCACCGCCGCCCGCTACGCCGACGCGATCAACGTCATGGGCTCGCTGGACATGGTGAAGCGAAAGATCGCCGTCCTGGAGCAGCACTGCGCCGACATCGGCCGCGACCCGAACGAGATCGAGAAGACCTTCCACGGCCCGGTGCTCCTGATCGACGACCCGGAGCGGGCCCAGCAGATGCGCGCGAGGTTTGCCGGCGCGGGCGGCCCGCCAGCCGAGGGCGTCCTCGAGACGATCCTTATCGGTGACGCGGCGCACCTCAGGGAGCTCATCGGCCGCTACGCCGAGGCGGGCATAAGCTACATCGTGATGATGAGCCGCGCGCCCTACAACTTCGATATCTACCGCCGCATCTCCGACGAGGTCGTCTCCGCCTTCGCCTGATCGCGACGCTGACGCTATGGGTGCAATCCTCCGCTTCTTCCGCGACATCGCGAACCTGCACATCGGCCAGCGGGGTGTCCACCGCTGGGAGACGTGGCGCAATCGCGAGTGGTGCAACTACTGCGGCAAGGACGCGGAGTGAGACGAGGCCCTAGCCTCCCGAGTCGTCCTGCGTGGTAATGTCCCCCACCGGGCCGATGTCCTCGCCCACATCTTCGACCTGACCCAGGGCGAGCTGAGCGAATTTGTCGAAGGCGCGGTAGGTGAGCTCACCACCCACCAACTCTCGGATGACCCCGTCCTTGTCGATAGCCAGCGTCACCGGCAGGCCGCGCACCCGGTAGCGGTCGCCGATGGCACCGGAAGGGTCCATGACGCTCACGTACGTAGCGCCAAGGCGATCCAGGAAGCCACGGGCCGCACCCACCCGACCTTCTCCCCAATCGACGCCAAGGACTACCAGCCCCTCGCCCTCCCGCTCCTGAAACACTCGCTCCAGCGCGGGGATCTCAGCCTCGCAGCTGGTACACCAGGTCGCCCAGAAGTTGAGGATGACCGGCTGGCCCTGGAAATCGGAAAGGCGCACCAGGTTGCCGTCCAGGTCTTGCCCCTCGAAGTTCGGCGCGAGCTGGCCCACCGCCGCGCTCACGCCCAGTCCCCGCGTCCGCTCGTTGCGCACGGCGTCGATAATCCTGCCGGGTTCGGCGCCACCGCCCAGCACCTGGACGAGGAAGACCGCCCCCGCGATGGCCGCCGCAGCGATGCCGAGGACGGCGAGGCGGCGAAGGCTAAAATAGCCTCGGACCGTTCGCGCCGCCCGCTGTCCGGCGGACATCTCCTGGCGCCTACGCTCCTGGCGCCTGCGCTTGCGCTCGGTCTTGGTACTCATGTCTTTTCACACGCGGCCGTGTTCGCCCGCCGGACGTAGATGAACCCCACCGCTGCTACGAACGCCACACTTCTCTGATGGCGTATTCGACGTGCTGGTCTAACGGGCCGGGCTCGTTTGCCGTACCATAGCTCCTTCTGTTATCCGACAGTGTAACAGGCGTTACATAAGGAGCCAATTCGGAAGACGTCCTCGGCCTGAGGCTCTGCAGGTCCGAACGGCACGTCTGCTGCTCAATGCCCTGTCCCATTCTGTACGCGTGATATAGTGACCGTCGCTGCCGCCTCACATCAGAGCGGCACTGAGGAGTCACGAGTGACGGATCGCAAGTACGTCTACCTCTTCGCCGAGGGCGACAAGGATCAGTGTGATCTGCAGGGAGGCAAGGGCGCGAAGGTCTCTATGCCGCCCTCGATGGCGACAACGCAGCTCGGACAGTCCATGCCTGAGACGCGGAGGTCTCCCGTCGTCACCGTTGCTCTGTCTCCGCCCGTCACGTTTTCGATCCCTCGCTGGCTTGAGAAGCTCCCCTCGCCCCAATCTCACACGCGGCCGCGTTCGCCCGCCGGACGTAGATGAACCCGGCCGCTGCGACGAACGCCACCGCAACGGCGGCCGCCGCTACCAGCACAAGACCGTTGCCTGAGAACCACGCGCCCAGCGCCGAAAACGCACCGGCGCCGATCCCGAGCGCGATCAGCACCGGTACCAGGCACGGCAGACATATCGCCAGACCCACTATAACTGGAACACTGGACCGCATGGCGTCACCTCAGTTCATGCACAGGAGCTACGTCGTTGGACTAAAGCTGAGCTTGTTCTCAGCATCCTGGCGCGCGGAACCAGCAGCTTCGGCCCTGTCCATCACAGCGCGTACGTTCCCGAGGCAGCAGCTGCCCTGCGGGTTCCGTATGTCGCAGGCGCACTGTCCGGCCTGGATTCCAGCGGTAATCGCCGCTACTACGGTGCTGCGGCCCGTTGTGGCGAGCTCTTTCTTGATGCTCTCTGGGGTGTGCCGGAAGCAATAGCAGACGAACACGCTATCGTCATCCGGATGCTTGTTGTGGACGTGCTCCCGGATGTCACGCTCCAGGAACTGCTGCTCGCCGTCCGCGCTGTAATACACGGTGGAACACTCTGGCGTGCGGCAGAAGCGGTATTCGACCTCGCGCAATTCGGTCAGCGGGTGCGCGAGCATCGCCTTGAGGGTTAGTGCGCCGACCGTTTTCCCCGGTCGCGCGCAGGCCGGACACGCCACGCTCGGTCTGGCGGAAGTAGGCTCGCAGGTTTCGCTACCGGCTTCGGGGGGACACTCACATTTCTCAGCCATCAAGAATCGATCCTTTCATTCAGCATTGTCCAGCGTCGTGCTGGCCTTTCATCTAAGGAACCTGTTGATACTGGCCGTGAGCCGCTCCAGGGATTCTGGCCCATCGCCACTGCGCAGCGAATCCGACACGCAGGTGCCACCGATGGGGAGGCCGTCGTTGATCATTGCTGTTTTGATCCCCAGTTCCGAGGCTTTGGTCGCGGCAGCGAAGGCGGCTGCCCCAGCGCCGATGATAATGAAGTCGTACTGATCCGTGGTCATGGCGGGGACTCCCTTCTGAGCTTCTCCTCCGCATCCTTGCGGTACAAGATGCCGATAAGCCGGCCCGTGGATGTGGTCACCAGCATGCTGCCCACTTTCCTCGCTCCCATGTGCTCCGTTAACTCGCGGAGCGCGTCGTCTGGCCGGGTCGTCGTCGGGCCGGTCTCCATGACCGACTCGATGGAGGCGTCGGGGTCGGCGTTGAAGGCAGCCCCCCTGAGACGGCCAATCACGACGCCCTCCGCACTGGTCACAATGCACACGTTCTGGCCTGCGGCCTTGACATGCTTCACAACGTCACCCAGACGCTCGGTCAGGCGGCAGGTCGGCACGTCTCGCTGAACCGCGTCACCCGCACGAAGAACCCCAGCGAGCTGCCCCTCGGTCGGCAGCCCGTTCGCCGTCCAGTCTGCCATCCCTGTGACGTAGTCGAAGACCTGTGTGAAGCCTAGACTTTCGAGCCGGCACGCGGCCCGCGGACTCATGTCTCACTGGTTGTCCGCTCAGTAGACGACGACCGGCCGGCTCCGCTCCAGGGCGCGACTCGCGGTCGTTGCGTCGAGCGTCTTGAGCGGGAGGTTGATCGCCCCGGCGATGTGCTCCTCCTGGAACTCCTGGTCGGGACGCACGTCGATGAGCTGAGCTCCCTCAGCGACTAGCTCTTGCACTGTATCCCTGGAAATGTCGGTGGGCATCTCACCTCCGCTCTTACGCGGTCTCTTCGTTCAGGCGGAGACAGGAAGCGATGGCCTCGGCGTTCCCCGCCATGATGGTGCGGGCGAGCTGCATCAACTCCGATACACGAGGATCGGTGATGCGGTAGTAGATGAACTTGCCCTCTCGACGGGTGCCGATATAGCCGCACCAGCGCAGGCACGCGAGGTGGCTGCTTACCCGCGCCTGCGGCACACCCAAGCCGTGCACTAGCTCAGAAACGTTCTGCTCTCCATCCAGCAGCAGCTCGATGATACGAACGCGGGTAGGGTCTGAGAGGACCTGAAAGAAGCGAGTAACAAGGTCTATCTCCAGATCATATTCAATGGCGGGACTCGTCAAAGTGGTCATATCTGATTATAAAGATATATCATCGTTCCAGGATTGTCAACCGGGCCGATAGTTTAGCTGATATTTTAGTAGTGGCGCCTGTTTAGCCAACCCCGTGATATAATGACCGTCGCTGCCGCTCCTCCCATCGGGGCGGCGCTGAGGAGTCACGGATGACGGATCGCAAGTACGTCTACCTCTTCGCCGAGGGCGACAAGGATCAGCGTGACCTGCTGGGCGGCAAAGGCGCGAACCTGGCCGAGATGACCAACCTCGGCCTGCGCGTGCCCCCCGGCTTCACGATCACCACGGAAGCCTGCAACGCCTACATCGCAGGCGAGAAGGCGCTGCCCGAAGGCCTGACGGACCAGGTGCGAACGGCCCTGCGTCGCGTCGAAGAGGAGACCGGCAAGCGCTTCGGCGACGCAGAGCGGCCGCTGCTGCTGTCGGTGCGCTCCGGCGCGAAGTTCTCCATGCCGGGCATGATGGACACCGTGCTCGACCTCGGCCTCAACCCCACCACGCTCGAAGGGCTGATCGCCGCCACCGGAGACGCGCGCTTCGGCTACGACTCCTGGCGACGCTTCATCATGATGTTCGGCGACATCGTCCTCGAGATCGACCGTCGCAAGTTCGACGCGATCTACGACGCGGCGAAGGCGAAGGCCGGCGTGCAGGACGACGCGGAGCTGCCCGCCGACGCGGTGCGCGAGGTGGCCGAGCGCTTCCGCGAGCTGGTCAAGCAGGAGACGGGCTCGCCGTTCCCCGACGAGCCGCTCCAGCAGCTCGATCTGGCGATCAAGGCGGTCTTCAACTCGTGGGGCAACGACCGCGCGATCCACTATCGCCGGATCGAGAAGATCCCGGACGACCTGGGCACGGCGGTCAACGTCCAGGCGATGGTCTTCGGCAACCTGGGCGAGGACTCAGGCTCCGGCGTCGCCTTCACCCGCGACCCCGGCGCCGGCGAACGCGCCATCTGGGGCGAGTACCTGGTCAACGCCCAGGGCGAGGACGTGGTCGCCGGCATCCGCACGCCGATACCCATCGCCGCGCTCAAGGAGCGGGAGCCCGCCCTCTACGACGAGTTCGCCGCCATCTCCGAAAAGCTGGAGCTGCACTTCCGCGACGCGATGGACATCGAGTTCACCGTCGAGCAGGGGAAGCTCTACATCCTCCAATGCCGCGTCGGCAAGCGGACGACGCGAGCCGCCGTCACCATCGCCGTCGACATGGCGCACGAAGGGCTGATCAGCAAAGAGGAGGCGATTCTGCGCGTCGCCCCGCACCGCCTCGACGAGCTGCTCCACCCGCGGCTCGACCCTCGCGTCGAGACCGCGTCGCTGGCGAAAGCGGGCGCTGAACTCGCGTCGGCGCTGGAATCGCAGGCGGAGATGATCTTCCTGCGCGACGGCGTCGTCGCCACGCTACGCGCCGGCGAATGGCAGGCGCTGGACGAAAGAGAGCGGGCGTCGCTGCTGCGCGACGCACGGTTCTTGGAGGTGGCGCGTGGGCTACCCGCGTCGCCGGGGGCCGCGGCAGGCGTCGCGGTGTTCGACCCGGATACGGCGGCGAAGCTGGGCCGTGGAGGTGAAGGCCGCGACGTGATCTTGGTGCGCCAGGAGACGTCGCCGGACGACATCCATGGCATGCAGGCATCGCGGGGCGTGCTCACAGAGCGAGGCGGCATGTCGAGCCACGCCGCGCTCGTCGCCCGCGGCTTCGGCATCCCCTGCGTCGCCGGCTGCGAGGCGATCGATGTGGACGAGGACGCCCGCTCGATGGAGGCCGCCGGGCTCGCGATCACCGACGGCCAGACGATCACCATCGACGGCTCCACCGGCCGCGTGCTGCTCGGCCACATCCCATCGGTAGAGGCGGAGTTCTTCCCAGCGCTCACCGAGTTTCTCTCCTGGGCAGACGAGATCCGCCGCCTCGGCGTGCGCACCAACGCCGATACGCCCAACGACGCCGCCAAGGCGATCGAGTTCGGCGCGGAAGGGATCGGCCTCTGCCGCACGGAGCACATGTTCCTCGAACCAGACCGCCTGCCTGTCGTGCGCGAGATGATCCTCGCGGCGGCCGAGACGAAGGCGCTGGAGGCCGACGTCGCGGCGGTCGAGGCTGAGCTGGCGGCGGCGGGCGACGAGAAACGGCAGCGTCCGCTCGAAGACCGGCTCTCGACGCTGCGCGGCCGGCTGGAGGGCCCGATGGGCAAGTACCGCGGCTCGCTGGAGCGGCTGCTGCCCATGCAGCAGGGCGACTTCGAGGCGATCTTCCGCGTGATGGGCGAGCGGCCGGTCACGATCCGCCTCATCGACCCGCCGATGCACGAGTTCCTGCCCGACCACGACGAGCTGCTCGAATCGGTGATCCGGCTGCGCATCGAGGCGCCCGATTCGCCCGAGCTGCGGGCGAAGGAGTCGATGCTCCGCCAGGTCGAGGCGCTGCGCGAAGTCAACCCAATGCTCGGCCTGCGCGGCTGCCGGTTGGGCATCCTCTACCCGGAGGTGAACGAGATGCAGGTGCGGGCGATCTTCCGCGCCGCGGCGACCGTGGCCAAGGAAGGCGTGCCGGTGCATCCGGAGATCATGATCCCGCTCGTCGGCTTCGAGAGCGAGCTCCGGCTGCTGCGAGCGCTGCTCGAACGCGTCGCCCGCGAGACGATGCGAGAGGCGGGCACGGAGGTGCCCTACCTCTTCGGCACGATGATCGAGCTGCCGCGCGCCGCCCTCACGGCGGGCGAGATCGCCAACGACGCCGAGTTCTTCTCGTTCGGCACGAACGACCTCACCCAAACGACGCTCGGCTTCAGCCGCGACGACGCCGAAGCCCACTTCCTCACCCGCTACCTGGAGCTGGGCCTCCTGGACGACAACCCGTTCGAGACGATCGACCAGGTCGGCGTCGGCGCGCTCGTGCGCATGGCGGTAGCGGCGGGCCGGAAGACGCGGCCCGACCTGAAGCTGGGCATCTGCGGCGAGCACGGCGGCGACCCGCGCTCCGTCGACTTCTTCCACCGGGCGGGGCTGGACTACGTGAGCTGCTCGCCCTACCGCGTGCCCATCGCCCGCCTCGCGGCGGCCCACGCCGCCCTGGCGGAGCGAACGCCGACTCGCCTCGTAGGGACAGAGCGTTAGCTCTGCCCAAGACTCCGACCCGTCAGGAGACCATACGTGGAGCGTGAAATGCAAAAGCTCGCCGAGGGGCGTGAGGCGGAGATCTTCGCCTGGGAGGACGGCACGGTGTTGCGGCTGCTGCACAACCCGGACGCCCAGCAGCAGGTCGAATGGGAGGCCCGCGCGATGAGGGTCGCTCTCGCGGCCGGCGTAAGCGTCCCCGCCGTACACGGCACGACGACGGTACAGGGCAGGCCGGGCCTCATCATGGAGCGCATCGATGGTCTGGACCTGCTCGCGCTGGTCGGTAGGCGCCCGTGGGCCGTCCTCTCAATCGGCAAGACCTCCGGACAGCTGCACGCTCGGCTGCACGAAGTCAGCGCGCCCGACAGCCTTCCCGCCCTCAAGGCCAGCCTCGCCGCCAGGATCGAGGCTTCGGACCTCGTGCCCCGGCGCCTCGCCGAGTTCGCCCTCTCCGCCCTGCACGGCCTTCCGGACGGCGACCGCCTCTGCCACGGCGACTTCCACCCCGGCAACATCATGCTGAGCAATGGAGAGCCGGTCCTGATCGATTGGACCAACGTCACCCGGGGCGACCCGAACGCCGATTTCGTCCGTACCAACCTCATGCTGCGCATCGGGGAGCCGCCGCCTGGCTCCACTGCGCTGCTGCGTGCGTTGGCACAGTTCGGGGCACGGTTCGGCCGCTCGATATTGCTCTCCGCCTACCTGCGCGCGTACCGCCGGGCCCGCACACCGGATGCGGCGCTTGTCGAACAATGGGAGGTGCCCGTGGCGGCGAACCGCCTGGCAGAGAACGTCGAGGGCGAGCGCACGAAGCTGTTGAGCATCCTGGAGGCGCGGCTGGCGGCGAACGGCTAGCCGGCCGTCTCCTCTATTCAGACCGCACGCGCGGAAAGGAGCGACCATCATGGATAGCGTCCTCACATTCGAGAAGCGCGGCCACATCGCCGTCATCACGCTGAACCGCCCCGAGGTCCGCAACGCGATCAACCCCGAGATGATGGTGCGTCTGGCGGAGGCGTGGCTAGAGTACGACCGAGACGACGAGCTGCGGGTGGCGATCGTGACGGGCGCG
Source organism: Chloroflexota bacterium (assembly GCA_022570885.1). Lineage (GTDB taxonomy): Bacteria > Chloroflexota > Dehalococcoidia > DSTF01 > RBG-16-68-14 > JACZTE01. Next base: position 11,659 of record JACZYW010000048.1, read on the forward strand.
GGCGACAAAGCGTTCTGCGCCGGCGCGGACATGGCGGAGGCGGCGCTGGGCCGCTACGAAGACGCCGACGCAGACGCGCCACCGATCGAGGGCGGGCACGATTGGGCGGCGCAGGCGGCAGTGCGGCTGGTGCGGGTGGATAAGCCCGTGATCGCCGCGGTCAACGGCTATGCCTATGGTGGCGGGGCGATCTTCGCGGTCTGCTGCGACATCCGGATCTGTGCGCAGAGCGCTCGCTTCCGCTTCGTCGGCGCGACGTACGGACTGGCGGTCGGGGCGAGCATGCTGCCGCGCGCCGTTGGCGGGCCGATGGCCAAGGAGCTGATCTTTACCGCCCGCGTCGTCGACGCCGAGGAAGCGCTTCGCATCGGCCTGGCGAACCACGTCGTTGCGGACGCGGAGCTTGAGAGCGTCGTTCTCGAGATGGCCGAGCAGATAGCCGGCAACTCGCCGGCGGCGATCGCGGCCTCGAAGGAGGTGATCGACATCGCCACGTCGACGAAGGACGCTGGACGGAGAGAGTTCGAGCACAACGTGGCGCTGCGGCAGTCGGAGGATCACGCCGCCCGCTTCCGGGCGGCCGCAAAGCGCGTCGTCGACCGGGACGCGTGATGGCGGACATCACGTATCACGGCGTTCCCCAGCCCTACTGGAACGCTCTAGCCCCGGCAGAGCCGTACGTGCCGCCCGACTTCGAGCGCGAAGGCTTTATCCACTGCACGGACGGCAGCGAGGCGATCTCGATCATTCTGACGCAGTATCACAAGGAGGACGCCGGCGAATGGCTAGTCCTGTCGATCGACAAGAGCCGCATCGCCGCGCCGGTGAAATACGAGGATCCGGCCGGCATCTTTCCTCACGTTTACGGCCCACTTAACCGCGATGCCATCGTCGATGTGAAACCGATTGGGCGTGCCTCGGACGGCACTTTCCTGTTGCCAGGCTAGTCCGCCCCTACGCTGCGAAGGTGAGGCCGAGCACGCGCTGACCGAGCGCCTTCGCCGCCCGCCGCGCGGCGGGCTCTTCGCTGCCGGACAGGCGCTCGATCTCGGCGATCGCTGCGGGCGTGTCGAGGTCGTTGGCCATGGCGTCGAGAAAGGCGCCGCGGTATCGCTCTAGCTCGGCGTCGCTCGGGTCGCCGGCGTCCGCCAGCGATCGAGAAAGCTTCGCCGCCAGTTCGACTGTGGGTACGCCGGCGTCCAACGGCTGATCCCAGGGTTCGCGGTAGTGGTGCGATAGCAGGTGCAGGCGAACGGCGTCCGGAGACGAGTCGTCGATGAGTTCGCGCACGAAGACCATGTTGCCGAGCGACTTGCTCATCTTGTGCTCGCCGCAGTAGACCATCGCCGCGTGCAGCCAGTGGTGGACGAAGAGGACGCCAGTGTAGTTCTCGCTCTGGGCGATTTCGGCGTCGTGGTGAGGGAAGACGAGGTCTTCGCCGCCGCCGTGGATGGTGATCGTCTCGCCGAGGTACTTCATGGCCATCGCCGAGCATTCGATGTGCCAGCCAGGACGTCCGGGGCCCCAGGGGGAGTCCCAGGCCGGTTCCCCATCCTTCTGCCCCTGCCAGAGCACGAAGTCCAGCGGGTCGCGCTTGAGGGGATCGGCCGGGAAGTTGCCCCGCTCGTTGGCGATCTGCAACATCGAGTCGTAGGAGTGGTTGAAGAGACGGCCGAACTTCGGGTCCTTCTTGACGTCGAAGTAGACGCTGTGTTTGTTCTCGTAGGCCACGTCTTTGTCGATCAGTCGCTCGACGATCTGCTGGATCTCCGGCATGTGGTCGGTCGCGCGCGGTGCGACGTCGGGGTCGAGGTTGCCGAGGCGGGACATCTGCTGGCGAAAGCCCGCGTACTCTTCATCGCCGAGCTCTTTCCAGTCGCGGCCGGTCTTGTTGGCGCGCAGCAGCACATCGTCGTCGATGTCCGTGACGTTCTGGACGTAGGTGACGCGGCGGCCGAGAAAGCGCAGGTAGCGGACGAGGACGTCGAAGACGACGTAAGTGAAGGCGTGGCCGAGGTGTGACGTGTCGTAGGGAGTGACGCCGCAGACGTAGAGGCCGACGTCGCCGCCGGGGAGCGGTTCGACCTTGTGCGACACCGAATTGTAAAGAAGCGGTCCGAAGGCAGTCACGCGAAGTATGCTAGCGCATCGTCGGCGCGGCGGCCATGTGAGCGGCATCACGTAGTGGGACAGAGCCGGGCGGTCTTCTTCCATCCTTGTCCCATGTTCCGCCATCGTCTAAAGTCCTCAGCGGACGCCGTCGCGCGTCTGAGGAGGAGCTGATGAGCGAAGTGCTGGGCGTGAAGGTGGGTGACGTTGCGACTTACGAGCGCACCGTGACGGCCGAGGACATCCAGAAGTTCGCGGAGGTGTCCGGCGACACGAACCCGCTGCACCGCGACCCGGAATACGCGAAGAAGACTCGCTTCGGCGAGTGCATAGCGCACGGCATGCTGAGCGCGGGATACATCTCGGCGGTGATCGGCACGAAGCTGGCGCCGCACGCCTGCGCCGTCTACCTGAGCCAGAGCATGCGCTTCCTCCGACCGGTGAAGATCGGCGACGCGATCAAGGCCGTGGTTGAGGTTAAGGAGATCGACGCTGAGAAGAGCACGCTGACGTTGCAGACCGAGTGCTACAACCAGGACGGTGAGGCCGTCGTCAAGGGCGAAGCGGTGATCCTGCTGGACGCCGTCGACTGAGCGATGACGAGGGAGAAGACGACCGGCGGCAACTACCTCGAGGACTTCGAGGTGGGCCGCGTGATCAAGCACGCCGTGCCGCGCACCGTCTGGGACGGCGACATGGCGCTCTACATCGCGCTTTACGGCGACAGGCGGCCGCTGCACTGCGCGCGGGACTTCGCGCAGTCGCTCGGCTTCGAGCGGGAGATCGTGCACGACCTTCTCGTCTTCCATCTGGTGTTTGGCCGCGCCGTGCCGGACGTATCGCTCAACTCGCCGGCCAACCTCGGCTACGCGGACGTGCGCTTCCTGAAGCCTGTGTATACCGGCGACACCCTGCGGGCCGAGACAGAAGTGATCGGCCGGCGGGAGACGTCGCGCCCGGAGCTGGGCATCGTCTGGGTGCACACGCGCGGCTTCAACCAGCGCGGCGAGACGGTGCTGCAGTTCTACCGCTGGGCGATGGTCAACAAGCGCGACCCGGCTTCGAAGATCGAGGCCGCGGAGCCGACCGAGCTGCCCGCGCAGGTGCGTACGGAGGACCTGTACGTTCCGCCAGAGCTGGACCTGGCGAACTTCGATCCGGTCGCGACCGGATCGGAGGCGATGTGGGAGGACTACGAGCCC
>JACZYW010000183.1 GCA_022570885.1 Chloroflexota bacterium
CGACACGCGCAACAGGCGATGTCCCTACCCCAGCAGCTCGCCCGGCGCGACCCCGAACGGCTGCGCGACTACGCGGAGCTGCTCGCGTTCTACCAGGGCGAGCAGTGGCCGGCGCAGACGCGTCGCCGAGAGCGACGGCTGACGTTCAACTACGCGAAGGCGCTGATCGAGAAGACGACGTCGTTCCTGATGTCGGGCATGCACGCGACGGTGGCGCCGGAGGATCGCTCGCCCGGGGCGGAGGAGCGGGCGCGGCGGGCGGAGCAGGCGCTCCAGGAGGTGGCGGAGCAGAACAACCTGTCGCAGTTAGACTTCGATACCGAGATCGACGCGGCGGTGCTGGGCGACGGCGCGTTCAAGGTGACCTGGGACGCGATCGAGCGGCGGGTTCGCGTATCGTCGCCGGATGTGCAGGGGCTGTTCGTCTGGTGGCTGGGCGACGACGTGAGCCGCATCTGGCGCGTGGCCAGCCGCTACCACCTGTCGGAGGAGGAGGTGGCGATGACGTTCCCCGCGTTCGCGGAGAGGAGCTCGGCCCGTTCGCGGAAGACGGGTGGCAGCCGTCGCATCGACGTGGTCGAGGTGTGGACGTCGGAGCGCTTCGAGCTATGGGTCGATAACACGCTGCTGGAGGAGAAGGCGAACCCGTATGGCTTCATCCCCTTCGTCATCTACCCCAACCTGCGCCAGCCGAAGCAGTTCTGGGGGACGTCCGACATTTCGCCCATCCGCGAGTCGGTGCGGGAGCTGAACCGCGCTCTCTCGCAGCTCTCGTTGATCCTGGAGCTCTCCGGCAACCCGATCGCGGTGCTGGAGAACGTGACCGAGGCGCAGGACATCGCGGTGCAGCCGGGCGCGGTCTGGGAGCTGCCGGAACAGGCGCGGGCCTACCTGCTGGACCTGCTACAGGGCGGGGGCGTGCAGCTCCACATCGACTACGTGAACCTGATCTACCGCACGCTGCACGACCTGGGCGAAGCGCCGCGCACCGCCTTCGGCGATAACCGCGCGGGGCTCTCGGGCGTGGCGCTCCAGCTAGAGTTGGACCCGCTGCTGAAGAAGGTGCAGCGCAAGCGGCTGATCCGCACGGCGGCCTATCAGCGTCGGAACGAGCTGGTCCTGCGCATCCTGGAGCAGCAGACGGGCGCCCGCTATGCGCCGTACCGCTCGCGTATCGTCTGGGGGCCGGTGGCGCCGCGCGACCGCAGCCAACTGGTCGAGGACGAGCGGGTGCTGGTGGAGGCGGGCATTCACAGCCGCCGTCGCGCCGCCGACGAGCTGGGCGTGGCCGACCCGGACGCGGAGTTCGGCCGCTGGCTGGAGGAGCAGGAGCGCATCAGCCCGGACGCCGCTCGTGGCGCGAACGGCCGCGCCGCCGTGGGGCGAGAGGGTGGCTAGGGGTTATCTGACGCGAAACCCGAGTCGTGCTAAGACTCGGGCCATCTGTCCTGCGGTGATGCGGGGCAGGCGCTGGCTCAGACAGCAACCTCCAGGCTGGTGAGGGTGACCGTCGTAGGTGAAGGGATCGGGTCGCCGTTGCTCAGCCGATCCTCTACATGGAGCCTAACGCTGTCGCGGATATTTCGCAGCGCCTCATCGTAGGTTTTACCCTGGGTGTAGCAGCCTTCTAGCTCCGGGCAGTAGGCGTAGAACCCATCGGCGTCTTCTTCGATGACTACGGAGAAGCGGTAGGCTTTCATCGCCTTATTGTAGCATGGCTGGCGTAAGCGCGAGAACCCCCGCATTGACCCCATCCCTGCGGCCTTGCTACTGTACCCGTAGCTCGTTATGACTCCTCAGCTGCAGGTAGCCGCTCTCTCCCTCGGACTCGCGCAGCCGCCGATGTTGCGAGGGTTTTCCCACCTGGCCGCCGCCTTCGTCGCGACGGCCGGGGCGGTCTGGCTGATACTGCTCGCCGACTCGCCGACCGGGTACGTCGGCGGCGCGATCTTCGGCGCCAGCCTCATCCTCCTCTACTGGACGAGCGCGAGCTACCATCGCATCCCCTGGACGCCGGCGCTGAAGCGGGTCGCGAAGCGGCTCGACCACGCGCTGATCTTCGTGCTCATCGCCGGCACCTACACACCCTTCTGCCTGGAGGTGAGCCTGGGCTGGGGCATCCCGCTGCTCGCGGTCGTCTGGAGCGTCGCCGCCGTGGGGGCGCTGATCAAGGTGCTCTGGGTGGACGCGCCGAGATGGCTGGGCGTGACCTTGTATGTGGCGTTCGGCTGGATCGGCGTCGTCGCAGCGTCGGAACTGTTCTCGGAGTTCGCGGCCGCCCCGCTGGCGCTGCTGGGGCTGGGCGGCGCGCTCTACACGTTGGGCGGCCTGGTCTACGCGCTGAAGCGTCCGGACCCCTGGCCGCGCGTCTTCGGCTACCACGAGGTCTTCCACCTGCTGGTGATCGGCGGCAGCGCCGTCCACTACTCGCTTATCGCGATCTACGTCCTCCCCAGCTAGCGACGCATCGGCTCTGCGCGGACGGAGCTCTGCAGGTGCCACGCATCGCTTGACGAAACAGCACGCATGTCCTATCGTCGGGTCATCCTGATGTGTAGCGCGAATAGGAGGTAGCACGATGGGCGACGATGAACTGACGGTGGTGCAAGAGGAGCTGATGGCGGCGCAGGCAGAGGTGGAACGGCTAGAGCTGGCCTCCGCCGACCGCGAGGCGCGAGCGGCGCACCTGGAAGGACAGCTCTCCGAGCTGCGCCAGGAGCTGGGCCAGTCGCAGAGCGCCGTGGAAGCGCGGGAGCAGGGGCTGGCCGGCACGCGAGAGCAGGGCGAGACGCTACGCTCGCAGGTGCGAAGCTCGGCGCAGCGCTATCGCGAGGCGGTGCTCCAGCAGTCGCCGGAGCTGCCGGGGGAGCTGGTGACGGGCGAGACGGTGGAAGAGGTAGACGAGGCGATCGAGCGCGCGCGGGCGACGGTCTCGAAGGTGCGCGGCCATCTCGAGTCGCAAGCGCAGGCGGGCCGGGTACCCGTCGGGGCGCCGGCGCGGTCGGGGCCGGACCTCTCGGCGATGAGCGCGGAGGAGAAGATCCGCTTCGGCCTGCAGCAGAAGGGGAGCTGAGAGCGAGCTCAAGGCACGCCCAGCCGCTCTGCCTCCTCCATAGAGACGCAGATCCCCTCTTGGGTGACCGGGTCCCAATCCGTGTGCCAGAGCAAGACGCCGTCCGCCGGCTCGCCGGTCGGGTTGCACGGCGCGGCGAAAGAGCGATCGCCGCTCAGCGCGGGCGGCGTGGGCAGGGCGATGAGCGCGAGCGGCTGGCAGGGGTTGGTGGTGCAGTAGAGCCACGGGTTGAAGTCATCACCATCGCCCGCGAGCGCCTGCCACAGCCCAAACGCCAGCGCGCCGAGGGCGAGTACGCCCACGGCGAGCAGGCCGAGTACAAGTTGCCTGCGTTCTACTGGCATCCAGTGGTCCTTCAGCTATGAGCTTGCCGGACTACGGGTGTGATGCCGAACAAAAGCCACCGACAAACGGCGCTTGCGCTCCTGCCGGTAGTTCCAGGGCATTGGCGCAAGCGTGGCCGTCTGGCCCCAGCGCTCCCGCCGAACCGGCTATTCCCACCATCAGCGAGACCGCGATCGCGAAACCGAGAACTAGCTTCTTCATTGCTTCACCTCCTTTCCCGTTTTCTGTTGGAGAGCTTTATTACCCTCTTTTGATTAACGTTCAGAGATGCCAAGCCGTTACTTCCGACCAACGAGATCAATTTACGTCGAAGGTGTGAGTATCTGTAACAGTATACACACTAAATGTGGCCGTCGCCTCGATTAGATAGGTTCCCTTACCCATGCGACGAGTCGGCGTGAACGAGAGGGTAAGCAGGCCGTTGGAGTCAGTGACGCCAGTGCCCCTTAGCTTGGTTCCGCTTGGCGTCGTAATGTCGACTTGGACGTCCGCGCTCACCGCGGGCGAACCGCTCTCGCCGAGATACTTAACCGCGCAATCGGCGGGCAGGCGCTTTTCAACGAATGCTTTGAAGCGCGCGGCGATTTTGTCCGGGTTCTGGTTCGGGACCAGGCGGAAGGTGAGTTTCGCCGATGCCTGGGACGGGATCACCGTTTTGGTGCCGGGGCCGGTATAGCCGCCGATAATACCGTTGATTTCCGCCGTTGGCCTGGACCAAAGCTGTTCCAGCGCGCTGTGACCCGCTTCGACCGCCAGATTTTCAAGCCCGACCCGGCGCAGGAAATCCCGCGAATCGAAGTTGAGCGCGC
>JACZYW010000184.1 GCA_022570885.1 Chloroflexota bacterium
CATGAAGTTCAGTACAGGCGTCGTGACGCCGTTTCGGCAGTACGCCTCGATCGTGTCGAGGATTTCGCGGGTGCTGCCCATGACGAAGACGTCTTCGATCACCTCGTCCGGCACCAGCTCCACCGCCGCCTTGCGGTCGCCCGCCTGCCACGCCTCCTGCATCGGCCGCAGCAGATCGCCCCGGCCGAGCCAGTCGTGGAACCCGCCGTAGACGGGCGTGGTGAAGTAGCCCGCGATCGCGCGTCTGGTGATGAAGCGCAGCACGTCATCGGGCGCGGGAGGGAGCACGAAGATGCGGCACACCACGTCGAGCGCGTCGGGATCGCGGCCGGCCGCCTTCGCCGCCTCGCGGGCGACGCCTACCACCTTGGGCACGTCGGACGGGCCGAGCCAGTTGATGATCACGCCGTCTCCCGCGCTCCCGGCCAGCGCGAGCATCTTCTCGCGTAGCGCCGCGATGTAGATGGGCGGCGCATCGGCGAAGCGGCGGCCGAGGCGAAAGCCACGCACGCCGAGCGCATCGCTGGTGGCGCGCTCTCCGGCGAACGCGGCGCGAAGAAACGCCACCGTCTCGCGCATGCGGGTGAGCGGCTTGCGGAATTCGATGCCGTTCCAGCGCTCGACGATCGCGGGCGAGCTGGAGCCGATGCCCAGGCAGAAGCGGCCGGGGGCGGCCTCGGCGACGGCGGACGCCGACATCGCGAGCAGGGCCGGGCCGCGCGTGAAGACGTTGGCGATGGCGGTGCCCAGCCGCAGCTCGCTGCTCCAGGCGGCCGCTATGCCCGCCGGCACGAACGCATCGACGCCCTCGGCCTCGAGCGTCCAGGCGTCGGTGTAGCCGAGGCGCTCCATCTGCCCGAAGAGCTCGCGGTGTTCGGAGAGCGGGATCCCGTCGAGCGGGAAGGTGATGCCCCAGCGCGTCGTCGTCACGGTCAGCCCTACCCCCGCAGCGCCGCCGTCGTGGAGCCGTCCGCGATGGCGAGGCCGTTACGGGCCAGCACCAGCACCTGCTGCCCGATGATCTCGAACCCCTCGCCGACGGTGCCGCCCGCGAGGAAGCGAGCGTGCATGTTCTCCAGAATAACGGCCAGCTTGAAATGCGCCAGCACGGCGAAGAAATCGAGGTTGGCCATCTGCCGCCCGCTGCGCTCCTCGTAGCGGGCGACCGCCTCGTCCCAGGTGGGGAAGCCGGGCAGCGTGATCACTTTACCGCTGCCGACCATCGGTGAGATGCCGCCCTCGTCGCCGCGGTCGGGCCAGTACATCCGCATCAGCCCCATGTCGGCCAGCGGGTCGCCCAGCGTCGACATCTCCCAGTCCAGCACGGCGGCCAGGTGTCCCTGCCCGTTCAGGATGGCGTTGTCCAGCCGGTAGTCGCCGTGGACGATGGCGGTGTCGCCGCCGGCCGGGATGGCGGCGGCGAGCCGGCGTCCGATCTCCTCCAGCTCGGGCAGCTCTCGCGTCTTCACGCGGGCGAGCTGCTCGCTGAAGCGTCGCACCTGGCGCTCGCTGTAGCCCTGCGGCTTGCCGAAGTCGCCGAGCCCCACCTCCGCCGGGTCGAGCGCGTGGAGCGAGACCAGCGTATCGACCAGCTCCTCGCCGATGCGACGGCGCTGGCCTTCGTCGAAGCGCTTAGCGACCTCATCGGCAGAGACCGGCACCAGTCCGTCCACATACTCCATGATGTAGAAGGGCACGTCGAGCACGGCCGGGTCGTCGCAGAAGGCGAAGGTGCGCGGCACCGGCACCGCCGTGCCGGCCAGCGCCGAGATCACGCGAAACTCGCGCTGCATGTCGTGCGCCGTCGGCTGGCGATGGGAGAGCGGCGGGCGGCGCAGCACCCACTGCTGCCCGTCCGCCTCCAGGCGGTAGGTGAGGTTCGACCGGCCGTGGCCGATCACCAGCGCCTGGAGCCCGTCGACCGAGGCGACGTGATCGCGGAACCAGGGCAGCAGCCGCTCGAAATCGATGCCGGGTACGTCTTCGCTCATGGCTTGAAGTGTGCTGTGTTCGCCCGAGCCATCGCCTTCCTGGAGTGGCCCGCGGTCGCGACGCGTGACATTATACTGCATTACCACTACAATTTCCTGGCAGCCTGGTAGCGTGATCTCTAGTTAGGACGAATGCCATGCCCCACGAAGACACCGTCGAACGGGCGAAGTACGAGCCGCTGCGCAAGCCGGCGGAGCCCGTCTCCGAGGCGCTGGAGACGCTCCCCTACGGCCTCTACATCATCGGCTCTCGCGACGAGCGCGACAAGACGAACGGGATGATGGCCGACTGGCTGATGCAGGTGTCGTTCAAGCCGCGGCTGGTCGCCTGCTCCTTCGAGAACGACGCCACCACGCTCAAGAATATCCGCGCCACCAACGTCTTCAGCGTCAACGTGCTGCCCGATGACGCCAAGCGGCTCGTCGCCGCCTTCGCCCAGCCGCAGAGCGCTGCCAAGATCAAGGGCCGCTCCGAAGAGGCGAGCGCCCGCGTCTACGACAAGCTGCGCGACGTGCCGCACAGCAGGGGCGAGCAGACCGGCTGCCCGATCCTGGACGCCGCGCTCGCGTGGCTGGAGTGTCGCGCAGAGCAGTTCGTCCCCGCCGGCGACCACACGCTCGTCGTCGGGCGCGTGCTGGGCGGCGCCGTCCTCCGCGAGGGCGAACCGCTCACGCAGCGCGCGCTCGGCTGGTCGTACGGTGGCTAGGTGCTGTAGGGGCGACCATCGGGTCGCCCGCCACGTCACCCTGAGCGTAGCGAAGGGTCCGGCATGAGGGAGCCTCGTAGGGACAGACCTTCAGGTCTGTCCGGAAGCGCGGTTCTGGAAGCACGAACGAGATGCTTCGACAGGCTCAGCATGACAGGCCGCAGAGCTAGGTGCTGTAGGGGCGACCATCGGGTCGCCCGCGAGATGCGGTCGAACACGGAACGAATGTAGGGGCGACCATCGGGTCGCCCGCGAGATGCATCGCTAAGACGGAGGCCCGCTATGCCGCCGCTGATCACCGCCCACGCCGCCTGCAGAGGCCACGCTCCCGAGAATACGCTGGCCGGCGTCCGCGCCGCCCTCGCCCTGGGCGCCGACGCCATCGAGATCGACGTGCGCTGCACTCGCGACGGCACGCCGGTGCTCCTCCACGACTCGACGGTCGACCGCACGACGGACGGCGAGGGCGAGATCGCGGCGCTCAGCCTGCGCCAGGCGCGCCGCCTTCGATTCGACTCAGGCCAGGGCCTAGCTGCGGGCGAGGGCGAGCGGATCCCGACGCTGCGCGAAGTGCTGCGCGAGGTCGCCGGGCGGGCGCTGCTGGTGCTGGAGGTGAAGCCGGCCGGCATCGAGGAGGAGCTGCTGGCGGTAGTGCGCCGGGCGCGCGCCCTGGACTGGTGCTCGGTCCACTCGTTCCTGCCGCGGGTGGTCGAGCGCGTCCGGCGACAGGAGCCGCGCATGCCCTGCTCGCTGCTGACGGACGGCCGCCGGGTGGTCGATTGGGGCCAGCTCTTCGCCTTCGCCCTCTCGCTGGGGGCGCAGGGCGTCGCCGTCCACCACGGCGTCGTCACGCCGGAGCTGGTGCGGGGCGCCCATCTGCGCGAGCTGCGCTGCTCGACGTGGACGGTGAACCGTCGCGACGACGTGCGCCGCGTCGCCGCAGCGGGCGTCGATGCCATCACCAGCGACTACCCGGACCGCGTCCGCCGCTGGCTGCCGCGCCGTTGACATTTCTTTGAGGTGCGATACACTTTAGAGGCGTAAGGCAGCGAAATGCATCGACGATTCTTCAAAGCGCATCTGGTTATACCTGCCCTGGTCGGCTTAGCAGCCATAGCGGCAGTAACTATGGTGGCCGCGCAACTGGGCGTATTAGGGTCTTCTGAGGATGACTCTGGCGGCTTAACTAACCCCCCGGCTGAATCGTCAGATCCGGGGGAGCTTGACCCCTTAGCTAGGGCCCAGACTGAATCGGCAGATCCAAACGCGGTAGCGGGCAATAGCAATATGTCCGTTGAAGAAGCTCGGGCGTTCAGCGAATTCCCGCTCTATTGGCTTGGTGAAACGTACGAGGGCCTTGAGCTAACGACCTTAAAGCGGGTCGAATATGGTCCAGAGATAGGCTTGGGCTTCCCTCAGAACAAGGTGACATTCCTATACGGGAAGTGCGTAATAAGAGGTGATGGTGGCTGTCCGGCGCCATTTTCGGTAATTGTTCGGCCGTTGTGCCTCTCGCG
>JACZYW010000185.1 GCA_022570885.1 Chloroflexota bacterium
GGAAGTAGTAGCTCAGAAAGTCCACCGTGAAGCCCGAACACTCCAGCTCCCGTCTCAGGGACTTGGCGCTGTAGCGGCGCTGATGCCGCGCGTAGACGTCCTCGTCGCTCCACAGGAACTGGAAGGCTGGAACCGTGACGAAGACCTTCCCGCCCTCGTCGAGCACACGACGGCTCTTCACCACACCCTGCTCCGCCAGCCGCTCCGCCATGCGGCGGCGCGGGCGAGCGTACCCGTCTCTTCGGGACAGCCGGAATCCGGCCATGTCCACCCCCCGGTCCGGAGCTTAGGCGCTCCCCCGGTGGGACCGCAAACGCCCGGTTCCATTGGGACGCAGCCGCCGCTGGGGCATTCACCCCGCGGCTGCGGCGACCTCTCGGCGCCGCTGCGGCGAGCGCGCCAGCGTGTGGATCGTGAGGGCCAGTGCCCGGGCCGCCTCCAGCAGCCCGGCTTCGCCCTGGGGGCCGGCCGCCGCTTCGGCGAAGGCCCGCGTGTGCAGCTGCAGGTCCTTGCCGATCGGAAAGTTCGGGTGGATCGTGGGGACCACCCGGGCCACGTGCGTGATGTCGCTGGAGCCGATGTGGGCAGCGGGCGGATGCGGAGTCTCGGCCAGTCCCAGGGCTTCGAGCTGTTCGCGGTAGACATTGGCCAGCGGCAGGTTCGGCTTCATGACCGGCGAAGAGTTCTCTTCTTCCCGGACTTCGAGCCGGGCCCCGCAGGTCTGGGCCGCAGCCTCGGCGCAGCGGACGACGCGGGTCACGGCGTCCTCCAGCTCGCCTTCGTCGAGCGCGCGCACCCAGAATCGGGCCGCGGCGCGCTCGGGAATCACGTTGGGGACGTCTCCGCCATCCGAGACGATGCCGTGGATTCGGATCTCCCGGGAGAGCTGCTGACGCAGCAGACCCACCGAGACGAACAGCGTGATCACGCCGTCGACCGGCGCTACAGGCGTCAGCGTGACGTCGGGCCCGCTAGGCGAGCCGTCCCCGCATCCGGCGAGGGCCAGCGTAAGCAGCAGGAGCAGCGCGACGACGGCGGCGGTGGAAAGGCGAAGGCGCATTACCCGGCCTGCGACAAGCGCCGCTACCAACCGCGCTCGGCCAGCAGGGCGCACAGGTCGGCGACGCGGCAGGCGTAGCCCCACTCGTTGTCGTACCATGCCGCCACCTTCACCAGATTGCCGCTCACCACGTTGGTGATCGGCGCATGCACGATGGACGAATGGTCATCGCCCTTCATATCCATCGAGACGACCGGCTCGTCCACCACATCGAGGATGCCCTTCATCTTCCCCGAGGCTGCGGCCCGCATCGCCTCGTTCAGCTCCTCGACGGTCGTGTCCTTCTCCGTGAGACAGACTATCTCCACAATCGAGACCGTCGGCGTCGGCACGCGATAGGCAACGCCGTCCAGCTTCCCCTCGATCTCCGGAATGACGAGCTTGAGCGCCCGCGCCGCTCCTGTGGTAAACGGCACGATGTTCAGCCCGGCCGCGCGCGCTTCGCGTAGGTCCTTGTGCGCCACGTCCAGCACGTTCTGCGTGTTGGTATAGGAGTGCACGGTGGTCATCTGGCCCTTCACGATGCCGAAGTTGTCCAGCAGCACCTTCACCACCGGCGCCAGCCCGTTGGTGGTGCAAGAGGCGTTGGAGACGACGTGGTGGCTGCTGGGGTCGTACTTACCGTCGTTCACCCCTAACACAATAGTCAGGTCCTCATTCTTAGCAGGGGCGGAGATGATCACCTTACGTACAGTGTCGCCTAGGTGGGCCTTCGCCTGCTCTCCGTCCGTGAAGATCCCGGTCGACTCGACGACGATCTCCGCGCCCGCGCTGTCCCAGGGGATCGCCCCTGGGTCGCGCTCTGCGAAGGTCGTGATCGACTTGCCATCGACCACGATCGCGCCATCGACCGCCTCGACCGTCCCATCGAAGCGGCCGTAGTTGGAGTCGTACTTCAGCAGGTGCGCGTTGGTCTCGGTGGGAACCAGATCGTTCAGCGCTACGACAGTTAGCTGCTCTGGATGGCGGTCGCGTATCGCCTTCAGTACCTGTCGCCCAATGCGCCCGAAGCCGTTGATGCCCACCTTTGTTGCCATGTCAGCCCTCCTGCTGGATTGCTTCCTTGCCGGCGGACTGCATCATAGCGCAGGCAGACCACTTGCGCTCGCTCCCTCCGCGCCGCTCAGGACGGGCTGCTGATCGCAGTTTGCTCTTTCGCCTCGGCCACCGGCGCCTCGGCCCCCGCCCGCCGCAGCAGGTCGATGAACTCCGAGGCCTGCTGCTTGGAGAGCTCGGCTGGCAGACCGCCGTACGCGCCGCGGCAGCGCTCCTCCACGCCCGCCTCGCCCAGCGCCGGCTTGCTGCGCGCGATGGCGTAGATCGCCTTCACCTGCGCCGACGTAGCCGCGACAGCTTGCCCATCGCGCACGACCTTCATGTCGCGCGATACCGGCGCGTCGACAACGCGGGCCTGCGTCGCCACCCGGCCGTTCGCGCGCGGCGAGGACCGCCGCCCCGTCGAGGCATCGGCGCCCTCCCGCCGCTCCGCCGAGAAGTCGAAGTCCTCGCAGAACTGCGTGCCGAAGCCCAGCGCCGCCAGCGCCCGGCCCAGCGCCTTCGTCTCCGCCTTCTCGATGAAGTCCCCGAAATCGTCGGCGGTTTCGCTGCCCCAGCCGCTCGCCTCGCCCCGCCCCGGCACTGCGACCCGGGCGCGGAAGAGCGCGAGCCCATCCTCGTGCTTCACCAGCTCCGTCTCGATAACAGCGTCGGGGTGCTCGGTGCGGAGCCAGAGCAGTCGCCACTTTACCTCCAGGTAGTCTCTTCCGTTCAGATCCGTCAGGTACTTGCTTGCGTCGAAGCCATTGGCTGTCATCGGCTCACCTCCATCGAAAAGAAACCCGAAACGAACGCTGCGGGTGATAGAATACATGTTCTATATCAGGCTGTCAAGCCCCTGCTGACGGCGCCATGCAAACATCGCATGGGCGCAGCCGGTGATCTGATCTCGGACCGCTCGATCCGCCAAAATGTGGAAAGGTTTTTGAAAAGTTTTACGGCTCCGCCTTGGAACCATCTAGACAACCAGCGATCGGCTGCCTACAATGAGGTTCGTCCTTCCCCAGGCCCCGCGCAAAATGCTTCATGAAGAGGTGAGCAGCGTTATGGATAACCGCATCAGCCACTTCCTACACTTCATGTCTGTTGAGAAAGGAGCCTCCGGGAACACCATCGACGCCTACCGCAATGACTTGGTCCAGTTCAATACCGTCCTCGCCAGCTTTAACGGTCATACCAACGGCAACTCCAGAGACTGGCGCCGCATCGATCAGGACAACATCGTCGCCTACGTGCTCGAACTGAAGAACAGGCGTTACGCGGAGGCCACGGTCGCCCGCAAGGTGGCCGCCATCAAATCGTTCTTCCAATTCCTCCACGCTGAGGGCGCCATCCCTAGCAACCCAACCGAGAGTCTCCGGTCGCCGCGCGTCGGCAAATCGCTGCCTAAGCCGCTGACGGTCCAGCAAGTGGACGAGCTGCTGGAGCAGCCGGCAAAGCGAAATACGCCGGAGGCGCTGCGAGACCAGGCGATGTTGGAGCTCCTCTACGCCACCGGCCTGCGCGTGACGGAGCTCGTCTCCCTGGATCTCGACAGCATCTCGCTCAGCGCGCGCAACCGCTACGTTCGCTGTTTTGGGAAGGGAGCTAAAGAGCGCACCGTCCCCATCCACGAGCAGGCCATCAACGCGCTGGTGTCGTATCTCAACGACGGCCGCGCGCGGCTGGTAAAGAACAAGAAGGAGCGCGCGCTCTTCCTCAACCGGCGGGGCGAGCGGCTGACGCGGCAAGGCTTCTGGCTCATCCTCAAGCAGTACGCCAAGCAGGCGCGCATTGAGGCGACGGTGACGCCCCACACCTTGCGGCACAGCTTTGCCACCCATATGCTGAGGGGCGGCGCGCCTCTGCGCAGCGTGCAAGAACTCCTCGGCCATGCCAACATCTCTACCACACAGGCTTACACCAAGATCACCGACGAGCATGCGCGCCACGTATACGATCAAGCGCACCCCCGCGCCCAGTAATCTGCACATCGAACAGCGCACCACGCGACACCGCCACGGCTTACTCGGGGCGGTGTTCGCTATGCTGGGCATCGCTCTCCTCGCGGCCGCCTGCGGCGGCCAAGGCCAGCCCTCGCGCCCGACGGCCACGCC
>JACZYW010000049.1 GCA_022570885.1 Chloroflexota bacterium
GGTTGAGCAGGTGATGGATGCACGAGTTAGACATGAGGAGGTCGAACGTGTTAGCGGGCAGCGTGACGAAGTTCAGATCCTCTTGCCGCGTGTCCGTTCGACCGGGAAACTCTCTCTCCAGCGTGCCCTGCAATCTGGCCAGGGACTCGCCGCTGATGTCGTAGATGCTGAGCAGTAGCTCCTCGTTTCCGCGAAGCAGATGGCTTTCAATCTCGCCGGGTCCCGCGCCCAGCACACAGCCTCGCCGGAACTGGCCGTAGTCGCTGATCATCTCGAACCACTGCCGTCCAGGATCGCCGGTCAGCCGCTCATTCTGGTATTGCTGGATCTCGGGGAAGGGGGTGTTGCTCAGCAGCGTTTCAGCGTGTTCGTCCCAGTACTCCGCCTCCGCCTGGAGCTGGCGCAGGTAGTCCTCGTTCCGCTCGACGTAGTAGATATCCGGAGGGGCGGTAGTTGCGCTATCGATCGGCTGAGGGCTAGGTGGAGCGACGGTCACTGCGGGAGCCTTCGCTCCGACGTCCGGCCGTTGTCGCTGGCCGTGGTTGCTGCGAGAAGACATGATGGCACACCTCCCATACGTAGAGCTTCACTCGATCTAACAGCGGGGCAGGCGTGAACGTTGCGACTGCATGCGGCGCTCACGACGCCGGCGTCGCCACCAGTGCACAGACTGTACATAAAGAATGGCGACCTGTCAACCACTCTGTTGGGTTGGCGGCTACGACCGGTGCGGGACAGGGATGGCGGTGGAGTTGTTGTGGTGGGCGATGCAGGACTTGAACCTGCGACCTCCTGCGTGTAAAGCAGGCGCTCTAGCCAACTGAGCTAATCGCCCGTGCAACGGATAGTATCGGCAGGCGGCAACCAGGTCAAGATGCGGGTTACGTCCCGCCTTCGACGATGCGGGTGAAGACCAGCGCCCATTGCTCCATGCCGTTCGCGAGGTAGAAGCGGTGGGCGTCCTTGCGGCCCAGGCCGGAGTCTAGCTGCAGATGCGAGCAGCCGCGCTCGCGCGCCCAGGCCGCCGCCGCGTCGAGGAGCCGCCGGCCGACGCCCTCGCCGCGGCTGGCTGAGGCGACGACGAGGTCCTGGAGATAGCAGCGAACGCCGAAGCGGATCGAGGGAAATTCGACGTACACCGTCGCCAGCCCGACGATCACGCCGTCCACTTCGGCCAGCAGGATGTCCGCCTGCGAGCGCTCGATGCAATAGCGAACGCCCTCTCGCGCTCGCTCGGGCGTGTAGCCGCGCGGCCGTACGCCCGGCGGCTCGAACAGCTCCTCGATGAGGCCGAGCGTCGCGTCCTGATCGGCCGCTGTCGCCGAGCGAACGGCGACGCCGGTCATTCCTTCTCCAGCCACTGGTTGAACCGGGGGGTTCGCTTCTCGCGGAAGGCGGCGGTTTGCATCGTCGCCTAGCTCCTCTCGCCAGCGTTCTTCGTCGCTACGCCGCAGATGTCCCAGAGCGGCATGCTGCGCAGCGGCCCCTCCACGCGGAGGCCCGCCTCGGCCAGCGCCGCCTGCCACTCCTCGGGATCGAACGTCGACTCGATGGCGTGCGGGAGGATGCGATAGAAGCCGCGCACCTTCTTGCGCGATGGCTCGGCGAAGCAGAAGCGGCCGCCTGGCTTGAGCACGCGGCCCACCTCTCGCAGCGCGGCCTTCCAGTCCGGCACATGGTGGACGACGCCCGACTCGAACACGGCGTCGAAGAGGCCATCCTCGTAGGGCATCTCCGTGGCGTCGGCCACCCTGAGATCGAGGCTGTCGTCCTGGAGCCGGCGGGCCAGCCTGCGTCGGGCGAGATCGACCATCGACGGATCGAAGTCGAACGCGGAGAGGCAGCGGGGGTTGAGCTGCTCGATGATCAGCGATGTGGAGACGCCGCGGCCGCAGCCCATGTCCAGCACGCAGGCGTCGGGAGAGAGCTTGGCCCAGCGGAGGAACGTCCGCACCTCGCGGCGCTGGAGCCAGGCGCGAAAGGGGCTGTTCACCAGCCATCGTTCCAGAGCCGACATCTCTGCCATGGTTTGAGCTCTCTACCTACCCGTCACCCTGAGCCCTTCGGCTCCTGTCATGCTGAGCTTGTCGAAGCATCTAGGCGGGCTCAGGATAAACTCCGCGAAGGGTCTGGCCCTAGCTGCTGGGCTCTCGTGGCGCCGTCACTCCGTACTGCTCGTCCATTCCGGTCCGGCGCGCATCACAAGCCCTGATACCACTTCACCAGCTCCCGGCCGATCGTGTGCGGGTTGTCCTCCTGCACGAAGTGGACGCCCGGGCCAATGTCCACCGTCTTCAGCTTCTTCAGCGCCTGTTGCAGCGCCGGCACGGTCGCGGCCGGGATGAGCGCCCCGGGCGTGGCGTGGAGCAGCAGCTTGGGCAGCTCCGTCTGCTGGAGCCACGCCCAGTACGCCTCCGCCGCCTCGTGCACGTCCTTCGGCTCCCCCTCGATCGGGATCTCGTTCGGCCAGCGCCAGACCGGCTTGCGCGAGGCCTCTTCCTTGTAGGGCTCTCGGTAGTGATTCATCTCCTCGTCGGTCAGCGTCCGCACCACGGAGCCGGGCAGCACGGCCTCGATAAACATGTTCTTGCTGATCAGCAGGTCTTCGCCGACGTCTTTCGTGCGAAACGACTTGAACAGGTCGCGGGCCTGCTCCGGGAAGTCGGCCCAGGTCGTCGGCCGCAGGATCGCCTCCATGAAGGCGAGACCCTTCACGTTGCCTTCGTGCCGCCGCGCGTAGTGGAAGCCCAGCGCCGATCCCCAGTCGTGGATGACGAAGGTGATGTTTTGGAGCCCGAGCTTCTCGATGAAGCCCTCCACGTAGCGCGAGTGATCGAAGAAGCGGTACTCGATGTCCGGCTTGTCCGACTTCCCCATGCCGATCAGGTCCAGCGCGATCGCCCGGCCCACCTTGGCAGCGTACGGGATGATATTTCGCCAGAGGTACGACGATGTCGGGTTGCCGTGGAGGAAGAGGATCGGGTCGCCGGTCCCCTCCTCGACGTAGTGGATCTTCGATCCCTCCACCTCGATGAACTTCGACTCGAACGGGAACGCCGCTGAGATATCTCTGTCGTCGGCCATGCGAGTGACTCCTTTCTGGCTCACAAAACTCTGTTACAGCTTGCCCATGGAAGGCGGGGCGCAACAGCACGCCCACTTGACGCACACGCCGAGCCCTTCGTCTCCTGTAATTCTGATCGCAGCGAAGAATCTAGGCGAGCTCAGGATAAACTCCGCGAAGGGTCTGGCTCTAGCTGCTGGGCTCTCGCGGCTCGCCTTCCGATAGGAGCCGCTCGACGAAGATGTCCAGCACGCCGCCGCAGATCTTGTCCTCGCCCTCCACGTCCTCGGTGAGATCGACGGTGACGAGGCGCGGCTGGCCGTCGCGCATGGTATCCATCGCCGCCTGCCACACCTCGGCCTCGCCGCAGCCGCCGCCGATGGTGCCGCAGAGGGAGCCATCGGGGCGAACGGCCATCTTCGCGCCCGGCTTGCGGGGCGTCGAGCCGCGGCTGGAGGCGACCGTCGCCACGACCAGCGGCTGGCCCGATTCCAGCGCCCGTTCGATCTCGTCGTACACGTCGTTCATGATGTCCTCCCGCGCAACAGCGGTTTCAGGATAGCGCCAGCGAGCTGGCGGAGACAAGGGAACGGCCCGGCGTGACGGCTCAGCGTCGCTGGGCGACCACCCAGATGTGGTTCGAGAACCAGCGGTTCAACGGCGGGAAGCGGCTGAACGGGCGCAAGAAGCGAACGACGTCCAGCAGTTGCAGCAGGACGTTGTCCCAGCGGCGCTTCGGGTCGAAGAAGGGGCCGTGCGGCGGCTCCCAGAAGTCGATCCGCTCGATGCGAAAGCCGTGCCGCTCAAGCGCCGCCCGCAGCGACGCCGATGATTGTGGGTTGACGTGGAGCCGGCGCTCGTACTCGTTGTGGGGCGGCAGCGGATCGGTGGGCAGCACCAGCTTGTTGAACAGGCGGCCCTGGAGCCGGAGGAGGCGCGCGATGCGGAGCACGAGCCGGTGCACGTTCCTGACGTAGTGGCGGTAGGTGATCTCCTCGAAGCGCCGGTTCGGGGAGGTGTGGATGATCAGCCGGCCGCCAGGCTT
This sequence comes from Chloroflexota bacterium, assembly GCA_022570885.1. Classification (GTDB taxonomy): domain Bacteria; phylum Chloroflexota; class Dehalococcoidia; order DSTF01; family RBG-16-68-14; genus JACZTE01. The sequence continues at coordinate 4,110 of JACZYW010000049.1, forward strand.
CAGCGCGTGCTGGAGCTGCCCGAACGCGCGCTCAAGCTGTGGCTGGTGGACGTGCTCGACGAAGTCCAGCATCAGCGCCACGTCGAACGCCTCCGCCCGGAAGGCGAGGCTGGTCGCGTCCATGCGAACGAGGCCGGGGCGAGCGAGGCCATCGCGAGCGGTGTCTCCGTCTAGCGACTGTTGGGCCAGCCCGAGCGCGGCCTGCGCGTAGTCGATGCCGATGGCGTGCGCGCCGAGGCGGGCGCTGTGCGACACGATCTCGCCGCGCCCGCAGGCGATGTCGAGGAGGCGCATGCCGGGGCGCGGCTTGGCTAGCTGTAGCGCCCGTCGCAGGCGGGGCGTGAGCGCGTGGCCGCCGCTGGCGCGAAACTCCTCGTGCCCCTCGACCGCGCTCAGGAAGTACTCGTCCGTGTACTCTGCCTGGTCGATGGCGACGGGGTCAGGGTGCGTCGTTGGTTCTGATCGCTCGCTCATGCTCACTCCTGTGTGGTACGGTGCTCATTCTGCCCAGGATCCGCGCGGCGCGTCAACGATGCGTTGGAAGATACGCTGGGGAATCTAACCTTGACGTTGAGGTAAAACATCGCTAGGATATGGGCGAAATGGCACAGAAGCGCGCTTCGACCGCTGTTGGCCCTGAGGAGTCCTGCCTCCAAATTGGAGAGGTAGCGGAGCGAACCGGTGTCACCCAGCGCACCCTGCGTTTTTACGAGGAGAAGGGGCTCCTGAAGCTGCCTATCCGCTTGGAGGGTGGCTTTCGTCTCTACTCAGAGGTGGATATCCAGCGCGTGGAGCAGATCAAGCGGCTCCAGAAGCTGCTCGGGTTCACGCTGGCGGAGATCAAGGAGATGGTGGACGCCGAAGAGGTGAAGCTGCAGCTTCAGGCCGAGTATCGCCCCGACGCCGCGATCTCCCAGAAGAAGACCCAACTGCTGCGTGCCATCGAGGTTACCGAGCGCCAGCACGGCCTCATTCGCCAGAAGGTGGACGCCCTGCGCGAGATGCAGTCCAAGCTGGAAGAACGTCTGGACACGTTTCACGGTTGGCAAGTCCATCTCGAAGAGGCCCAGGCAAAGGCTGACGGCAAGGCGAAGACGAAAGCGAAAGCCTAGCCGAGCTTCCCCTGCTTACGACAGGAACGCCCTCCGATTAGGGAGGGCGTTGTTGATCCGTTGTTGATGTAAGAGGGCGTCGTTATTGTGCCGAGCCCGGCCGGCGTTAGTGGTCTGGCTCTTTCTGCGGTGGCGGGGGCTTCACCCAGCCCATCGCCACTCGAAGTAGGTAGAGCACCAGCCCCACTCCCGCCGCGCCGCCGAAGGCCATCACCGTCCACACCTGTACCGGCACGCGCGTGTCGTCGTTAGCGCTCGCCTGCGCGTCGCGGCCTTGCGGGTTGGCGCCGGTGGGCGCGCTCCATGCTGCCGTCGCATCGTCGGACGCGAAGGCCGGCTGGGGCTCCGACGATGCGTCGGCAGCGGCGGGGCTCGTAATGGCCCACAGTCCGCCCACCAACACGATCGCGACGATCGCCAGCGGTAGTCTCATCGTTGCCACGTCAGTCCATCTCCACACCCAGGCGCGCGAGTAGCCCGGTCAGCTCATCGTCGGAGTAGAAGTGGAGCACAAGGCGGCCGCGGCCGGTCGACCGGCGTCGCAGCTCCACCTTCGTGCCAACGGCGGCCCGCAGCTTCGATTCGAGCGCGGCCGTCTCGGGGTCGTCCTGGGGATGCGCCGGGGAATCGGGCGATGGCGAGCCGTCGTGCCAGCGACGCACGAGCGTCTCCGTCTGGCGCACGTTTAGCTGTCGCTCCGTCACCTGCTGCCATGCCGCGCGGCGATCCTCCTCGCTCTTCAGCCCGAGGAGGGCGCGGGCGTGCCCTTCGGAGATGGCGCCGGCGGCGAGACCGGCCTTGATCTCGTCGCTCAGCGTCAGGAGGCGCATGGTGTTGGCTATAGCCGTCCGGCTGCGGCCTACCCGAGTGGCGATCGCCTCCTGGCTCATGCCAAACTCCTCGGCGAGACGCCGGTATGCCTGTCCCTCTTCGAGCGGGCTCAGGTCTTGGCGCTGGAGGTTCTCGACCAACGCCAGCTCGAGCCGTTCGTGTGTGGCGGCCTCTTTCACGACGACGGGTACGCGGCTCAGGCCGGCCAGGCGGGCCGCCCGCAGCCGTCGTTCGCCGGCGATCAGTTGGTAGGTCCCTTCAGCATCGCTGGCGCTGACCAGGAGCGGCTGAAGGATGCCATGCTCGCGAATGCTCTGCGTTAGCTCCTGTAGCGACTCCTCGCTGATGGAGAAGCGCGGCTGCTGCGGGTTTGGCACGATGAGGTCCAGGTCGACCTCGTCGACGCCGGCGACATCGGGCGGGATGAGGGCGCTCAGGCCGCGTCCGAGGCCGCGAGCCCGCGTCATGGCGCCACCGGCGCCACGACGGCGATCGCTTCCAGCAGCTCGTCGCCCAGGGCATCGTAGGCGGCGGAGGCGGGCGAGCGCGGGTCGTAGGCGTTGATCGGGAGGCCGTGGCTGGGCGCCTCGCTCACGCGGACGCTGCGTGGGATGACCGAGCGGAAGGTGTTGGGGAAGTGACTTCGCACCTCCTCGGCTACTTGCTGGGAGAGGCTGGTGCGACGGTCGTACATGGTGAGGAGGAGTCCTCGCAGCCGTAGCTCCCGGTTGAGGTGGCGGCGCACGAGGTCGAGCGTCTGCGTGAGCTGGCCCAGCCCCTCCAGCGCCAGGTATTCGCACTGGACGGGCACGATCACCTCCTGGGCCGCTGTGAGACCGTTAACGGTGAGCAGACCGAGTGAGGGCGGACAATCGATGATGACGAACCGATACGAAGCGATAGCGCCATCAAGCGCGCTTTTAAGGCGATATTCTCGCGCCATCATGCTGGCCAGCTCCACCTCAGCCCCCGCCAGGTCGGCGGTGGAGGGCACGATCGAGAGCCGCTCGCAGGCCGTCGGCGAGATGACGGCGTCGAGAGGTGTATCGCCCAGCAGCAGCTCGTAGGTGGTGCGGCCTTCCGGCGCTCTCATGCCCAGCGCGGCGGTGGCGTTGGCCTGCGGGTCGAGATCGATGATCAGTACCTGGTGGCCCAGCGCGGCCAGGACGGCGCCGAGGTTGATGGTGGTGGTGGTTTTCCCCACGCCACCCTTCTGGTTGGCCAGCGCCAGCACCGTCGTCATCGCAGCACGACCTCTGGATGTTCCTTCATGCGCGCCTCGATCTCTTCCCGGCCGGCGATGCCGTCCAGCCCCAGCGCCTCCACGGAGCACGAGGCCGCCGCAGCGCCAAAGCGGGCCGCTTCCGCGGCGTCGCCCGTCTCGTGATAGCGTACCAGGAACGCGGTTGCAAGGATATCGCCTGCGCCTGTCGGATCCAACTCTCGCGCTGGAAATGCGTCGATCTGACGCCAGCGCTCCTCGAAGTGTAGCGTTGCCCCGCGTCTGTCTCGTGTCATCGCTACGATCGGTACCTCTGCCGTCCACTGCGCCAACTGGTCGCGGCGACGTCCCAGGTCATCTTGGGAGACGAAGAGCGCTTGGCATCCCGACCAGAACGGCGGCCCGCTCCAGGCGCGCCGGTACACCCGCCGCCGGCGGTCGATCCGTCGCAGCCAGCCCTGGGCTGCCACTGCGAGGAGGGAGCCTGAGAAAGGCTGGCCCAAGTCGGGCGGTACCTCGCCGCAGACGGGCGCCAGCAGGACGATAGGCGCGCTAAGCCATGCCTCCGGCAGATCGTCCGCGGTGAGCGGCTCTGCCTGTCTGGGCACGTGCTGGCGGCGGTGGTCTTGCTCATAGACGTTCTCGAAATTGGTAGTGGCCTTCGATGGCCGTCCTGCCACCGCTACGCCCGGCAGCGACAGCTCTTGCAACATGTTGGGTTCGGCGCGTGTGATGATGCCTGTTCGCAGGCCCAATCGCTGCGCCTGGCATGCTGCGAAGATCGCGGGTCCTCCCCATCGCCATCCACCGGGTATCAGGTCTTGCACCACATGCCCGATCACCACGAAGTCGGGCGTCGTCACCTAGTCTTACCGGAGTGTGTGGATGGAGACTTTCCTGGCGTCTCCCTGGCCCACGCTGGCGGTTTCGACCGTGGGATCTTTAGAGAGGGATAGGTGGACGATGCGCCGCTCGTTCGGAGGCATCGGCTCCAGCGTCACCGGCTTACCGGTTCTACGCACGCGCTCGGCCGCCTGGAAGGCCATATCTTCGAGCTCCTCCTCGCGCCGCCGGCGATAGCCCTCCACGTCGACCGCGAACGGCTTGTTGTGCTTGAAGCGGCGACTGACGATCAGATTGAGCAGGTACTGGAGCGAGCTAAGGGAGCTGCCACGACGGCCGATGAGCACGCCTAGGTCCTCGCCGTGGACGTCCAGCACCGCCTTCATCAGGCCGACGCCGTCGCCGGGCGTCTCGGGTGCACGCATCGTCACCGTCGCCTCGATCTCCAGCAGACCGAGCATCGTCTCCAGCGTCTCCTGGGCGAAGGCCACGTCCTCCCCCTCAGGATCCTCGAAGGAGACCCGGCTTACGCGTACCCGCGCGGGCTCTCCTCCGATGCCGAAGAGGCCGGCCCGGCCTGCGGCCAGCACCTCGATGGTCACCTCGTGACGCTCTAGGCCAAGCTCATCCAGGGCGTCATCGATCGCCTCCTCGACGTTCTTTCCCGTCGTTTCGACCGACTCAGTATCGTCTTCGCGAATGTCGTCGTCGTTATCGTCTTCGGTGCCTGCCACGACGTCGTCTCCTTCTTCGCCTGCGGACGTGCTCTCCCGCGTCTACCGCTTCGTCTTCTCCTGCGCTCTCCTCGCCGTTCTCGCCGTTTTCGCTTGCGGCCTCCGATTTTTGCTTGGCCGGGGCGGCCGCCGGGGCCGAAGCCGGGCTCAGCGAGAAGATACGCCGCCAGCTTACATTACTCGGCCCGAGGTAGAAATATTGCAAGATCACGCTGACGACGTTCGTCGCCACCCAGTATAACGCCAGACCACTGGGAAACTGAAGGGTGAAAAAGGCGAACATCAGGGGCATCATCCACAGCATGGTTTGATTCATCTGCTGCTGCTGCGGGTCGGCGGAGGGGTTCGCGGGCGTCATCATCCGCTGCTGCACCCACATGGAGGCGCCCACCAGGACCGCCATGATCATGGTGGGATCGGGCTGGCCCATGTCCATCCAGAGGAACTGAGTCTCCAGCGGCGCCGCCGTTCTTAGGAACGACCACGGATAGAGCCGTTGAGAAAGGTTGAGCAAGCCCTCCGGCGAGGAGCCCAGCGTGAAGCGGATGGCCTGATAGAGGGCGATCCAGATAGGAAACTGCACCAGCATGGGCCAGATGCAGCCCAGCGGGTTCATCCCAGACTCTTTGTAGATCTTCATCGTCTCTTCGGAGCGGCGCTTCGGGTCCTTGTACTTCTTCTGGAGCTCTTTAATGCGCGGCTGCACCACCTGCATCGCTCGCGAGGCGCGTAGCTGCTGTCGGGTGAGCGGCCAGGTGAGGCCGCGCATGATCAGAGTAAAGATGATGATGGCGATACCGAAGCTGCCGAACGAGAGCCGGCTCAGGAGCACGAGGAAGTTGGTCATGGGGATGATCAGGCCGTTGGTGAAGATCCAGCCGATGTATTGGAGCAGATCCACGGTGCCTTAACTTTCCTTGAGCTTTCTCGAGTCGAGCACCCGCAGCGTAGCCGGGTCGATGCTCACCAGCTCGCCGTCTGTGGTGACGATGATGATCTCTTCCGTTCCCGAGAACTTCCGTAGCAACGGATCGGTCAGCACGTCAGATTCGAGTGCGAACGGCCCCAGCGTCCGTGAGCCGTTCTCTATGTCGATGCCGTGCACGTTCCCCTTTCGATCGACGACGATGATCGTATCGCCCACGACGATGGGCGCTGCGCGCACCAGCTCGCCGGCTGAGAACGGCCGCGCCCAGCGCGCTTCGCCGCTCACGGCGTCGATGGCGTAGACGTTGCCGTCCAGGCTTCCGGCGAAGATGCTGCCCGCGGCCAACAGCGGCTCTGTCCAGAACCAGTTATCCGCTTTCAGCGACCAGCGCTCCTCGTGCGTCTCCAGATCGATGGCGCGTAGCTCGCTATCCAGGCCACCGATGTACACCAGCCCGGCGCCTTCGTTTACCACCGGCGGCGAGGCGATGCCGGCGTCCGTGGTAAACGACCAGCGCTCGATGCCCGTGGCCGCGTTGATCGCGTAGAGTTTGCCGTCGAGCGAAGTGACGTAGAGGGTATCGCCGACGATGGCGGGCGTCGACCAGACGCCTTTGCCAGTCTCGAACGGCTGTGCCCAGAGTTCAATGCCGGTTGTGGCGTTCAGCGCGTAGACGTTGCCGTCGTCCGAGCCGAAGTAGACCGTATCTGAAGCGACGGCTATGCCTCCGATGAGCGGGCCGTCAGTCTCGAAGGGCCAGCCGGGGAGCACTAGGCCGGTCTCGATGTCCAAGGCGTAGAGGTTGCCTTTGTATGTGGGAACGAAGACGGTGTCCCCCAGCACGGCGGGCGTGCCATAGAGGGCGACAGGGTCGACTTTGTCGGCCTCGCTTCCCGTGGGGAAAATCCAGCGCTGGATCAGCGTCTCCGGATCGAGCGCGAACAGGTCCTCGCGATAGCTGATCAGCAGCAGATCATCGCCTTGGACAGGCGAGGCCCAGCCTCTCGGCGATGCGATAGATGTGCAGGCGGTGAGCAGGATCCCCGAGACTGCGAGTACGAGGAGCGCCAGCGAAGCGAGACGGCCAGCCTGTGGCGCGGTTCGACGCTCAGCAGTGAACGTTTCACGTGAAACATCGTCGACGCCCCGACGTGCGGGGGCGCCGTTACGGCACTGGATCATAACCTCTTGCGTGGAATGGGTGGCAGCGTGCCAATCGCCGTAGCGTTAGGAAGCTTCCCTTCACCACGCCGTACTTCTCAATCGCCGAGTAGCTGTAGTGCGAGCAGGACGGCTGGAACCGGCACGCAGGCGGCATTCCGCTCGAGAACGCGCCCTGGTACCATCGTATCGTCGCCAGCGCAAGCCGTGTCGTCATTAGGATCCTTCCTCTGGCTCAAGCAGGCCGGCGCGGGCCATGAGACCGGCCACCGATGCGCGCAACTCGTGATAATCGGCTTCCGCCGCGCCGCGACGGGCGTTCAGCACCACGTCCCAGCCCGAAGCTATCGGCAGCGAGCGAATGGCCTCTCGGAGCCTTCGCTTCAGCCGATTGCGCTTCACGGCGTTCCCCACCGCCTTGCTCGCGGTGTAGCCGAAGCGGCTCAGCGGCTGATCGGAAGGCAATGCGCGCAAGATCAGCAACTCGCTTCGATACGGCCGGCCGCGACGATAGACGGCGGCGAACTCGCTGCGGCGTCTCAGCCGTTGTGCTCGGCGCATGCCGTGGCCCAAGAAAGCCCGGCGAAACGAGAACTAGACAGAGAGCCGCTTCCGGCCCTTTCGTCTGCGTGCCTGCAGCACGTTTCGGCCGCCGGGGGTGCTCATGCGCGCCCGAAAACCGTGAACTCGCTTGCGGGGAATTCGTTTCGGCTGATAGGTACGCTTGGGCACACTGCCTCCGTTCTGCTCGCATGAAGCCTAGGCCAGTATACGAAGCTGGCGCGCGTGGGTCAACGAGGAGAGGCAGCGCTCTGGAGAAATGATCGGCCAGTGCAGCCTTCCTTGCAGGAGAGAGGCGATATACGTAGCTACGCCGAGATAGATAAACTAAACAGATGTTGTATCGGTATGAACGGCTTTGGCTGCGCTGGGGCGCTCTCAAACCTGGGCAGAGCGCCTTGCGCCTGCTCGCTACGTGACGTAAGATGAGATGGCATTAGCACTCTCGCCATGAGAGTGCTAATGTATCAGATACCCGTATGTGAAAGGAGATCCCCTCATGGCCACGGCAACAAAGACCAAAATGAAGCTGATCCCGTTGGGCGACAGGCTGGTGATCAAGGCTGTCGAGCAAGAAGAGGTGCTATCGAGTGGCATCGTGATTCCGGATACGGCGAAGGAGAAGCCGCAGCAGGGCGACGTCATCGCGGCCGGACCGGGCCGCCTGGACGACGACGGCAAGCGCATCGTGATGGATGTGAAGGCCGGCGACCGTGTTCTCTATGCCAAATACTCCGGCCAGGAGATCAAGATCGACCGAGAAGAGTACATCGTCTTGTCGGAAAAGGACGTGCTCTGCAAGGTCGGTTAAGTCCAGCGTCCGTTCTTAATTGATACGTAAGAAGGAGTCAGTTGTATGGCGAAGCAGTTAATTTTCGATGAGGAGGCGCGACGCTCTCTCAAGAACGGCGTTGATGCCCTCGCCGATGCCCTCAAGGTGACGCTTGGGCCGCGCGGCCGCAAGGTGATTCTAGAGAAGAAGTTTGGCCCGCCGGCGGTGGTTGATGACGGCGTCTCGATCGCCAAGGAGATCGAGCTGCAGGACCCGTTCGAGAACATGGGCGCCCAGCTCGTGAAGGAGGTCGCCAGCAAGACGAACGACGTCGCCGGCGACGGCACCACGACCGCGACGGTACTGGCCCAGGCGCTGGTACGGGAGGGGATGAAGAACGTGGCCGCCGGCGCGAATCCGATGGCCCTCCAGCGCGGCCTCCAGCAGGGTGTGGAGACGGTGGTTGATACGCTGGGCGCGATGGCGGAGCCGGTGACGGGCAAGGAGCAGATCGCCCAGGTCGCCTCGATCTCCGCTAACGACGTCGCGGTGGGCGAGACGATCGCCGAGGTGATGGAGAAGGTGGGCAAGGACGGCGTGATCACCGTCGAGGAGTCCAAAGGGCTGCACTTAGAGACGGAATTCGTCGAAGGGATGCAGTTTGACCGAGGATACGTCTCCCCATACTTCGTCACCAACTCAGAGCGCATGGAGGCGTCCCTGGACGACCCCTATATCCTCATTACCGACAAGAAGATCTCCGCCGTCGCCGATATTCTGCCCGTGCTGGAGCGCGTGCTCCAGGTGACGAAGAACTTCGTCGTCGTCTGTGACGATTGCGACGGCGAGGCGCTGGCGACGCTGGTGGTGAACAAGCTGCGCGGCACGATCAACGCGCTGATCATCAAGGCCCCCGGCTTCGGCGACCGGCGCAAGGCGATGCTCGAGGATATCGCCGTGCTGACCGGCGGCACGTTCATCACCGAGGAGATGGGCCGCAAGCTGGATAACGCCCAGGTGGCCGACCTCGGCCGGGCGCGCCGGGTGGTGTCGAGCAAGGAGGACACGACGATCATCGAGGGCCACGGCTCCGATGAGGCGATCCAGGCTCGCATTAAGCAGATCAAGGCTCAGATCGACGATGCTTCGTCCGATTTCGACCGGGAGAAGTTCCAGGAGCGGCTGGCGAAGCTGGCCGGCGGGGTGGCCGTGATCAAGGTTGGCGCCGCGACGGAGGTGGAGCTGAAAGAGAAGAAGCTGCGGGTAGAGGACGCGCTCTCCGCCACCCGAGCTGCGGTGGAGGAAGGGGTTGTTCCCGGCGGCGGCGTGGCGATCATCCGCTGCATCCCCGCGCTGGAGAAGCTGGAGAAGAAGCTGTCAGACGACGAGCGGACCGGCGTCGCCAGCCTGAAGAAGGCGCTGGAGGAGCCGATGCGGCTCATCGTGGAGAACGCCGGCGAGGAAGGCTCCGTCGTGATCGAGGCCGTGAAGCAGTCCAAGGAGCCTAACTTCGGGTTCGACGCGGATAAGATCGAGTACGTTGACATGCTGAAGGCGGGGCTGATCGACCCGATGAAGGTGGTGCGGACGGGGCTGGAGAACGCGGCCAGCATCGCCGGCATGGTGCTCACCACCGAATCGATGATAACGGAGATCCCCGAGGCGCCGGGGGCCGCGCCGATGGCCGCGCCGCCACCGATGGATTACTAGGCAGCGCAGCTCGAACAGCAGCCAGAACATGACGAGGGGCCGCCCGCAAGGGCGGCCCCTGCGCATCGGGGAAGAACTGACCGGCGGTAGTGGGTCAGCGCTGGTAGGTCGGTGGTTGAATCCACTCCCGCGGGTTGAAACCCGCGGCTTCGTATTTCGCAACCCGAGGAGCTGCGGGATTCATCCCGCAGGGCTTGAAACAAGGCCACCGACTGTGAACCACTACCAACTGGCCGCTCAAATTGACAGGCCAGGGCGACTGTAGTAACATAGCTTCCCGAAAGGACAATTACATACCCGCCTGCCGAATCCCTGAGGAGGGGAACGGGGGAACCACGAGAACTGGGGTGAATTTCCTTCGATGCGTCGGAGGGATAGGCCAGCTCCTTCAGGCCGAACCCGTCAGCTAACCTCGTAGGCATCTGGAGGAGGCGTCGACCAGCGTGAGCGGGACGAGGGTCGCGCCCTCGCCCTGCTATTTTTGTGCCTACAAGTTGGTCGGCTTGGCCTGACTCCCCAGCCCGTTCCCAGCAACATCCTGTCGATCGCCAGATGGACACAAGGAGGTGAATCCATGCCGTGCGAGGTCGAGATACCGCAACATTTGCGAACGGAGCCCCCGAATCGGGCCGCAGCTACGCCTGCGAGCGTGTCACAGGCCGGCCTCTCCAGCGGGCCGCTCCACGGGCTGTTGATCACCGCCGACCGTGCGTTGGCGCGCGCGTTTCGCCGGGAGCTGGGCCGCTGCGCCGAATCTACGCTCCCCTTCGACGTGCGCGCGAACTTCGAGCAGGCGCTGACCGAGTCCGCAGACGCATACCATTGGGTGGGCGTGGACCTGGACGGCGCTATAGCACCGTCTGAA
>JACZYW010000050.1 GCA_022570885.1 Chloroflexota bacterium
GCGCAGGCCGGGCGCCTGGCGATGCAGCGCCTCCGGCGTGGGGTACGTCTCGAACAGTCCCGGGCCCCAGAAGCCGTAGACGACCTCCGCCTCCGCCATCGCCTCCTCCAGCTCCTGGCGAGCCGTCTGCGCCTCCAGCTCGCTGGGGTAGCGGCGCTCGCCACGAAACGCCTCCCCCAGCATCCGCAGCTCGATGCGCGAGTCGACCGCCTCGATCTGCTGCACCAGCTCCGGCTCCAGCGCGAACGTGCTGAGCACCCGCAGCCGGTGATCTTTCGCGACAGGTTCCATAGCCTCGCTCCTCGTGATTCGCTCCTACGCGATCGTTAGGTTAGCCGCTATGCGGGCGTCTCGACAAGTCGGGGTCGGCGCGGCGCGTCGTCGCGGCCTCGTAGGCCGGGGTCTTCAGACCCCGACGGCGCCCCCGCGAGGGGCGCCGGACAGAGCGAACGCTCTGTCCCTACGAGGTCAGCACGGTCGCCAGCCCTACCGACCTTCGCTCAGCCGCTCGCTCAGCCAGCGAGGGAGGTCCACCGCCTCCATCGCCCGCTGCGTGGCGGCGATGTCGTACTCGACGCGATGGAAGCTGACGCTGTCGCCGTCGTAGAGCGCGTAGCCGGCGCGAAGGTCGCCATCGCGCGGCTGGCCGACGCTGCCGGGGTTGAGCACCAGCCGCTCCGCCCCCAGTTCGACCCGCTCGCCATCCTCCGCCGGGCGCAGCGTGGGCGGCGCGGCCTCGTTGCAGACGAGGGGCATGTGAGTATGGCCGACGAAGCCGTAGGGCGTGCGCTGCAGCTCGAAGTGGCCCTGGGCCTGCTCGCTGGAGAGCAGGTACTCCCACTCCGGCCAGCGCAGGCTACCGTGGACCAGGGTGAAATCGCCCTCCGAAACGACCATCGGCAGCGCCTGCAGGTACGAGCGGGAGGTTTCGCTGAGCTGCTCCTCCGTCCAGCGGACAGCCTGAGCGGCCGCCGCGTTGAACTCGTCCGTGCCCATGCGGCCACAGGCGGCCAGGTCGTGGTTGCCGGCGACCGCCCGCCCTTCGTATCGACGCAGCAAGGCGATGCACTCGTTCGGCTGCGGCCCGTAGCCGACGGTATCGCCCAGGCACCAGATGGCATCGAGCGAGCCGCCAGCCTCCGCGTGGCGAAGCACTGCCTCGAACGCGGCGAGGTTCGAGTGGATGTCGGCGACGATGGCGGCACGCATGGCTTCCACAGGCGGCAGTCCGAGCCCCCAGGCGGGGGCCGCTGACCCGTCTGAGGGATTCTAGCACACGGCCCATCCTCAAGCCTTCCGCTATAATCGACCTCGTGAAGGCTTCCGACTTAGGGGAGTTCGGGCTGATCGCCCGCCTGACCGAGGCGCTCGGCTCGCAGGCCAGGGCCGGCCGCCTCGCCGTCGGCATCGGCGACGACGCCGCCGTCTGGCGGAGCGACGGCAGCGCCGTCATCGCCACGACGGACACGCTGGTGGCGGGCGTCCACTTCCTGCCGGAGCGCACGCCCCGTCGCGACCTCGGGTGGAAGGCGCTGGCCGTCAACGTGAGCGACGTGGCGGCGATGGGCGGCGTCCCCGACTTCGCCCTCGTCACGCTGGCTCTGCCAGAGGAGACTCCGGTGTCGCAGATCGACGAGCTGTACGAAGGGCTGTCGGAGGCGGCCGAGGCCTACGGCGTCGTCATCGCCGGCGGCGACGTGGTGCGTTCGCCCACCGAGATGGTCAGCGTCACCCTCACCGGCCGCGCCGAGGTCGATGCCGCGGGCGAGCCGCTGGTCATGCGCCGGGACGCCGCCCGCGAGGGCGACCTGCTGGCGGTGACCGGCTGCCTGGGCGGCGCAGGCGGCGGCCTGCGCGCCCTTCGGGCCGCGCCTGAGGACGAAGCCCTTCGCGAGGCCGCCGCTGACTCGAAAGCCGTCCGCGCCCTGATCGAACGCCACCTGCGGCCTCAGGCGCGAGCCCAGGCAGGCCGGGCCGCGCTCTCGGCGGGCATCCGCTGCGCCATCGACGTGAGCGACGGCCTGCTCCAGGACCTGGGCCACGTCTGCCGCGCGAGCGGCCTGGGCGCGACTATCCAACGCGACAAGCTGCCTATCGACCCGGCGCTGACGCAGCTATACGAGGCCGAAGACGCGCTGCGCTACGCCGTCGCGGGCGGCGAGGACTACGAGCTGCTCCTCGCCGGCAGCCGGGAATCGATCGACGAGGCGGCGCGGCAGAGCGACGTGCCGCTCACGGTCATCGGCGAGATGGTCGCCGATCCGGAGCGACGGGCGAGGCTGCTCGACGCTTCGGGCCGGGAGATGGCGCTGCCATCGGGTGGCTGGGACCACCTGCGGCCCTCCGGGCGAGAGCGAGGTTAGCGTGGACGGCCCCGTCCTGCCCAGTCGCAGCCCCGCGGAGACGCGACGCATCGGCGCTCGGCTGGGGCGCCTGCTGGAGCCGGGCGACGTGCTCTTGCTCCAAGGCGAGCTGGGCAGCGGCAAGACCATGCTCACGCAGGGCATCGGCCAGGGGCTGGCGGTGGAAGAGCCGGTCAAGAGCTCCTCCTACGTCCTGCTCAACGAGTACCACGGCCGCCTGACGCTCTACCACGCCGACCTCTACCGGCTGGAGGAGCCCGCGCAGGTGGCGGAGCTGGCGCTGGAGGAGGTGGCCGAGCCCGGCGTCCTCGCCGTCGAGTGGCCGGAGCGGGCCTGGGAGGAGCTGCCGCCCGAGCACCTGCTGGTGCGCATCGAGGAAGCGGGGCTGCGCGAGCGGCGGCTCACGTTCGTGCCCCGCGGCGAGCGCTACGAGCAGCTCGCCCAACGCATGGCCGCCCGAAGGCGCGGAGGACGCAAGGCTGCTGATGGCTGATCCGCTGGAGCTCTCGCTGGACACCGCCTCCGATATCGCCACCATCGCCCTATCGAGCGAGGGGCGTCTGCTGGCGGAGCTCACCTGGCACTGCGGCCGCGAGCACTCCCGCCAGCTCTTGCCCGCCGTGGACGGCCTCCTGGCCCGCCAGAGCGCCTCTAAGGACGAACTGACAGCCGTATTCGTCTGCATTGGCCCAGGAGCCTACGCGGGCCTGCGAGCGGGCGTCAGCACCGCCAAGGGGCTCGCCTTCGCCCTCGAGCTGCCGCTCGTCGGCGTCGGGCGGCTGGAGATCGAGGCCTACGCCTTCGCCGGAGCGGGGCCGATCGTCGCCGTCCACCGCGCCGGCCGTCGCGAGCTGGCCTGGGCCGCGTACGACACCGATCCCGACTGGCGGGAGATCGCGCCGCCTCGCCTCTCGCCGGCCGACGCGCTCGTCGAGGAGCTGCCGGCCGCCGCCCTCGTGGTCGGCGAGGTGGACGACGCGCTGGCGGCGGCGCTCGCCGAGCGAGGCTATCGCGTCGCGTCGGCGATGCGGCGCGCGGCGCTGCTGGCCGAGCTGGCCTGGCAGCGCCTCCAGGCAGGCCGGACGGATGATCCTAAGGCGCTGGTGCCCCTATACTTACGGGAGCCGGCGATTGGACCGCAATCGTAGGCCAGGCCAACCGTAGGCCAGGCCTTCAGCCTGGCAGAACAACCGCAGGCCAGGCCTTCAGCCTGGCGGAACAACCGGAGGACACAACGCATGGATCGAACCCTGGTGCTGTTGAAGCCGGACGCGCTCCAACGCGGCCTGGCCAGCGAGATCCTCTCGCGGCTGGAAGGGCGCGGCCTGAAGATCGTCGCGCTCCGCCTCAGACTCCTCGACGAGGCGCTGGCCCGCCGCCACTACGCCGAGCACGAGGGCAAGCCGTTCCTCGATGGGCTGGTGCGCTTCATCACCTCCAGCCCCATCATCGCCGCCGTCTTCGAGGGGCCGAACGCCGTCGCGGTGGTGCGCGGCATCATGGGCGCGACCGACCCGCAGCAGGCCGCGCCCGGCACCATCCGGGGCGATCTTGCGCTCTACATCCAGTCGAACTTGATCCACGGCTCGGATTCGCCCGAGTCGGCGGCGCGGGAGATCGCGCTCTTCTTCGACGAAGGTGAGATCGTGAGCTGGGAGCGCAGCACGGACCCCTGGGTGTTCGAGTAGGCCAGACCGGCCACCGAACGACCCCCGCGATACCCCGCCCCCTGGTAGGTCGGGGTCTTTAACCCCGACGGAAGCCTGCGAAGGTCTTCGGACAGAGCTGAAGCTCTGTCCCTACGAGGTCATCGCCGGCGACGCTCCGCCGAGCCGTCGTCGTTGTTGTCCTGCAAGACTGACCATGGTGGCGACGTGAAGGCCGCCGCTACTGAACCAGCACCACCGGCGTCGCCGCCTCCCACAGCTCCTCCAGCCCGTAGAACGCTCGCATCTCCGGCGAGAAGATGTGGACGATGATCGCGCCGTAGTCCAGCAGCACCCACCCCGAATCGACCGGGCCCTCCTGCCGGGGGCGGATGCCCTCCCCCCGCAGCTCCTTGCTCAGCGTCTCGACGAGCGCGCGCGCCTGGCGGGGGTTCATGGCGGAAGCGATGACGAAGTAGTCGGCGAAGGAGGCGATCTGCCGCACGTCCAGCAGCACGATCTCCTCGGCCTGGCGGTCGGCCAGGAGTTCGACGATGCGATGGGCGAGATCGGCGGGGTTCGTCAGCGACGGCTCCTTGCTCGCGAAAGGCGTAGTCGCCAGTATAGCACCAGCGCGAACGCCCGTGCGCGAGCGCCCTCACCCCGACCAATCGAGAGAGTTCACTGATCTCCTGATCGCCCCTCTCCCTGTGGGAGAGGGGATGGGGGTGAGGGCTCAGCAAACGCCCATGCGCGCCCGATCAGGCTGGTATAATGAGCCGCTGTGTCTCGTCAGCGCGTGATCGTCGCCATGAGCGGCGGAGTCGACTCCGCCGTCGCCGCCGGCCTCCTCGCCCGCCAGGGCTACGAGGTGGTCGGCATCACCATGCGCCTCTGGAGCGAGGAAGACCCGCTGGCGCCGCGCAACCATCGCCGCTGCTGCCCCGCCGAGGACACCGACGACGCTCGCGCCGCCGCCGACGTCCTGGGCATCGCCCACTATGTGCTCAACCTGGAGCGGGAGTTCGAAGCGCGAGTGGTGGACTACTTCGTCGAAGAGTATCAGCGCGGCCGCACCCCCAACCCCTGCCTGCCCTGCAACGAACACATCAAGTTCCGCTCGCTGCTCGACCGGGCAGCCGCCCTGGAGGCCGACTACCTGGCGACGGGCCACTACGCCCGCATCGACCGCAGCAACGGCGGCTACCGGCTGCTGAGCGCCGGCAGCCCGGAGAAGGACCAGAGCTACGTCCTCTACATGCTCGGCCAGCGGGAGCTAAGCCGCGTCCTCTTCCCTATCGGCGACTACCCGAAGGACGAGATCCGCCGGCTGGCGCGGGAGATGCGGCTGCCCGTAGCGGACAAGCCGGACAGCGCCGACATCTGCTTCCTCCCGACCGAGGACTACCGCGAGTTCATCGCTCAGCGGGCGCCGCAAGCCGAAGGCGACATCGTGGACGGCGAGGGGAACGTCGTCGGACGGCACCCGGGCGTCGCCGCCTTCACCATCGGCCAGCGGCGGGGGCTGGGCCTCGCTCTGGGCAAGCGACGCTTCGTCACCGCCATCGACCCCGAGCAGCAGCTCATCACCATCGGCGCGGAGGAGGATCTCCTCTCCGATACGCTGACGGCCGAATCGCTGCGCTGGGTCGCGGGCCACCCGCCGGCAGACGAGTTCGAGGCCGACGTGAAGACGCGCTACCGCTCGCCCGCTCAGCCGGCCCTCGTGCGGCTGACGGCTGACGGCGCTGAGGTGCGCTTCCGAACAGCCCAGCGGGCCATCGCGCCCGGCCAGGCGGCGGTCTTCTACCAAGGCGATGAAGTGCTGGGCGGCGGCATCATCGCCTCGGCAGGCCGCTTGACAAGCCGCCCGTAACCGGTTAACGTGGCCAGGCTGCGGCGAACACGCCGCCTAGCCGAGCGTCACGCGCCGAGGGGCGGGTGCAAAGTCGTTCCGCCCGTGGTATCATGCGCCGAGACAGGAGGTCCCGCATGCCGGATCTGCAAGAATGGCGTGACATCATCGTCATCGCGGCCGGGTCCATGATGGTCCTGGTGCTGCTCGTTGTCTTTCTCTTCACCGTGGTGCTGGGCCTGGCGACGCGATCGCTGCTCAAGACAGTCCAGACGCTGCTCCGGGGCGAAGTCGCGCCGCTTCTGGACTCGGTTCGCCAGTCGGTCCAGAACGTGCGAGGCACCACAGCATTCATCGGCGAGACCGCCGTGAGCCCCATCATCCGCGTCTACGGCGCCTTCGCAGGCGTGCGGCGCATGATGGGCGTGCTCGGCGGCGTCGCCGGCCGGCGAGGCCGCCGAAAGTAGAGTCAGTAGCGAGAGGAGCATCAGCCATGGCAGACGAGACCACAACCGCCGAAGAAGAGCTTTCGGAGGAGCGTGCTGGCGCTGGCCCCGGCTTCATTCTGGGCACGGTGCTCGGAATACTCGCCGGCGCTGCCGCGGCCACGCTCTTCGCCCCGGCGACGGGAGAAGAGCTCCGGCACCGCTTCTCGGAGGAGAGCGGCTGGCCCGAGGACGGCGAAAGCGCGCCACAGGCTTCCGGGCTGGAGACGCCGGTGGAACGCGTCCGCACCTTGCTCACACGCGTACGCTCCCGCATGAAGGAAGCCACCGCGGAAGGGCGCGAAGCCGCGCACGAGGTCGAAGAGGAGCAGCGGGCCCGTTTCGCGGAGCTTACGAAGAACGAGTAGCCCGAACGGCGAATTTCGGCCACGCAACGATCCAGCTACCCCCGGCGTGTTCGCCTAACGTCGGTTAGCTAAGCGTGGCGGAGCTTCTTGAACGAAGTTCGAGCAACCCTCGAGCGAAATCCTGCTGATTTCGCGGACTGAACCTCGTCCCGAGCGCTCTTAAGCAAATCTTCAATGCAGAGCAACCATCTTGACCAATTGACGCAATTACTGAAGCGAGCCCGTCCCCGGCTCGCTTCCACGCATGAGCTTGAATTCAAGAACGTCTTTGGCGCGGTGGGCGGCTACGTGAACGGCAACATATTCATCTCATGCGGAACATTCGGAGTCGCCCTTCGATTGCCACCAGAACCTCTGGAACGTGTGTTCAGAGAGAAGGGCGTGAAGCACTTACAATATTTTCCCAAGGGTCATATCAAAAAAGAGTATGCCGTGCTTCCAAAGCGGATATTGGAGGACACGAAACAATTTGGAGCATTGGTGGAGATAAGTATTAGCTACGCATGTGGCAATTAGCTACCCATGCTAAGCATGGCGGAGAGGGTGGGATTCGAACCCACGAGGGCTTGCACCCTACGCGCTTTCCAGACGCGCCTGTTCGGCCACTCCAGCACCTCTCCGCGATCGAAACGTAACGGCTCAAGGCCGAATGTTCCAGCGCGGCTCAGCCGATGTGCACCATCTCGCTTTCAGCCCTGACCTGCGTAAAACGTGGCGGAGAGGGTGGGATTCGAACCCACGAGGGCTTGCACCCTACCGCTTTTCGAGAGCGGCACCTTCATCCACTCGGACACCTCTCCGCTGAGCGACCCGAGGCGGGACGCCTGGCTAGTATAGCATGGTACTCGGGGGGACTTAGGGTGCAGTAGAAGCGCTGGGGGCGACCACTCCCGACTCGTCCAGCACCCGCTCGGCCCGAACGATAACCCGCTCACTGTAGTGGCGAGCCTCGAAATCGAACTGGCCGCCGCAGGTGATGAGTGTGATGACCTCGCGCTCGGTCGGCCCCACAATCTTCCCGATGTCGGCGGTGTCCGGGTCTACCTGCGTTCGAGCGATCACCCGGTACTGGTAGACGGTGCCGTCCTGCAGCCGCACCTCAATGAGGTCGTCCTGCTCCAGATCCTTCAGGTTCCAGAAGACGGCCGGGCCCGCCCCGCCGCAGCCGCCGGCTTTGTCGCACTTGCAGCCGGACGACCCCAGGTTGAACCAGTCGACGTGGCCGGAGAAGACCGCGTTGCTGCCGCTGCCGGGACGCGAGGTGAAATCGTACCAGCCCGCATCGCACGGCTCATCAGGACTCTCCATCACGTTGTCTTCGTCGAGCCCCAGGACGATGACTGGCGCATCGACGCCGAACTTCGGAATAACGATGCGGTCGATCGCCGCTGTGCTGGGCGGTATGGCCGCAGGCGTTGCCGATGGCTGAGGAGCGAAGTCATCGACGAAGACCTCGCCGAATGCTGTCGCGGTCTCCGGCCCGCTGTACAGTTTTTCGCCACCCATACTGAGGACGAACAGCACCGCCGCCGCCGCTAAGGCAACCATCCCCACCCCTATCATGATAAGGGAGAGTTGGTTCCGGCGGGCGCTGCGCCGCTCTTCCTGCTGGCCGTTTTCCGTGCTCATGCTGTCTCTCCTATCTTATCACGCATCTCGGGCTTGGAAGCAGTACGGCAAAACACGTATTTACGCCGGCGCAAGCCCTAAGGGACACGCGCCTGCTTCATTGACGCGGCGGCAGCTCTCGCCGACAATACCTCTGATGGCTCGATACCTAGCGTTCGTACTAGCGGCCGTCCTAGCCGCGCTCCTGGCGACGGCCTGCGGGGACGATACCGTGGCGCCTCCGGCCGGCGTAGCGCCCACCGACGTCATCGCCTTCGCCGCCTCGGAGGTGGGCGAGCAGTCGTATGGGCTCTACCTAGTGCGACCGGACAGCTCCGGCCTGCGGATGCTGGTGGATGAGACGGACGCCATCTCGTTCCCCCGCTGGTCGCCGGACGGCGACCGGATCGCCTACATCGTGGGCGGCCAAGACCAGGAGCGCCCTGGCCTCCTTCGCGTCTACGACTTCCAGACCGACCGCGCGATCACCGTGAGCGAGCGCGCCGGCGCGAGTCCGCTCGGGCTGGCGGCCAGCTGGTCGCCGGACGGCCGCCGGCTCGCCTTCTTCGAGGCCACCGACGGCGGACGCGTCCGCATCTTCGACCTGGAGCGCAGCAGGCTCATCGACACCGCCGAGATCCCCGGCACGCAGCCCGACTGGTCGCCCGACGGGAACAGCCTTGCAATCGTCTCGCCGGAAGGCTCGGCAGGCGAGCAAGACCTCTATCTGGTAGCGGCGAACGGCGAAGAGCTGCGCCGTCTCGCGGAGCGGCCGGGCGTAGAGGGTAACCCCCGCTGGTCGCCGGACGGCAAGCTGCTGGCCTTCTGGGGCGCCCCAGAAGGCCAGCCTGACCTGCGACAGCTCGTTCTTATCGAGGTGGAGAGCGGACGCCTGACGGAGCTGGGGGCCGGCTATGCCGCCGCCTGGTCGCCGGACGGCGAACTGCTCGCGTACACAAAGCCGGGCACAGACAACGCCAGCACTCGCGATATCTTCCTCGTGCGGGCTGATGGGAGCGACGTTCGGCCGCTCAGCGAATCCGTAACGCTGGATGTCTGGCCAAGCTGGTCGCCTGGCGGTGATAGACTGGTCTATCTGGCACAGGCAACGCCGCGGACGGCATTTCTCTGCATCGTACAGTTGGCGCCGGAGACCCGCGACTGCCTCGCCCTTCCCGACGAGCTCGTGCCGGCGGCGCCGGCCTGGTCGCCCCAGTAACCACGCCAGAAGCCACAACGGAGAGGGCGCCCCTGTTGGGGCGCCCTCTCACGACGCATATGAGCGTCGTACTACGTTCGTCCAGTTAGCCTAGCGGCCGCGCCGCGTAAACTTCCATCCGAACAGGGCCAGCCCAGTAGCCGCCACGGCGCCGACGATCGGCCAAAGGCCGAAGTTCGTGCCGGTACCGACTTGGCTTGTGGCCGGAAAGGCCGGGCCCGGTGTAGCGATCGTAGCCGAAACCGTCGCGTATGAATGCTTCGGCCAGCCGAGAATGATCAGCCCCGTGGCTGCGGCGGCCAGCATCGCGCCGATCACCGCCCAGAGGCCGGCGCTTACGCCACCGTCACCATCGAATGGGCCAAAGCCTGCCGAGACAGCGCCAATCGGCAAAGTCGGCGCTGGCGTATCCTGTGGCGTATCCGTCGCCTGCGGAACGTCCGTTGGCGGAACGTCCGTCGGCGCTGGCGTATCCGTCGGCGCTGGCGTGTCCGTCGGCGGCGGCTCGTCCGAGCACTCGATCGTCACCGTGTCGGCAACGCCGTCCACGGTCTTCACCGCGATCTCGCTGCCGTCCGTGCCGCCGAACAGCGCTCCGTCCGGAGAATCCGGTACCGCGGTCAGGGTCAGCTCGTAGCTGCCCGCCGTGTTGCAGACAAAGTCCAACTCCAGCAACAGCGTCGTGCTGTCCGGAGCTACGTCGAGCGTAGCGGCAGGCAGGGCGAACTGGCTCAGCACCGCGTGGGCCGCGCCGCCCGTCAGTATCGGAACGAACGAGCTGCAGAGCGCTATCGCTCCCCCATCTGCCCGCTCCACCTGGAGCTCATCTTCGCAGGAAGCTCGCTGCTCCCACTTCAGTCCCTCTTGAGGGTTCTCCTCGCTGGGCCCGACCCAGATCACTTCGCTCCCGAACCCCGCAAATTCTACGTCCGGAGCCGGATCCGCCGTCACGGTAACCTGGAATGTCACACCCATATACACTATGGATGGGGCGCTCAGCGACATCGCCGGACCATCCGCATCCGCCTGAGCGCCGTCCGAGTTGACTTGCCCCCAGGCGAACGCCAGGACCGCCACCAGCGATATCCCCAGCGCCAGTATTCCCCCTCGTGTGATTTGCTTACGGATACTCATGTTAGCGTGCCTCCTACCTCGCAATGAGCGCGCTACCGGCTGCGCGCGTACCTCCATCCGAACACGACCAGACCGGCTATCGCAGCGGCCAGCACGGCGATGATGACCGCCCAGAGGCCGGCGCTTATGCCATCGCCATCGCCATCGCCATCGTCGTCTTCGTCGCCCTCGCTGACTTCGCCGTCCTCGCCGATCTGCGTGGCTGAGGGCTCGGCTGCTCCTGGCGTGAGGCTGCCGGGCGCGGCCCCCGTTGCGGTTGGTCCAGGGCTTGCGGGCACAGCCGGCCCCTCGCAATTGATCGTCACGCTATCGGCGACGTCGTTCAGCGTCGTATCGCCGTCGTAATCCTGCTGCTCAGTTTCCACCCAGATTTCGTTACCCTCAACGTCAGCATAGATCACTCCATCCGCAGAGTCTGGCACGGCCGTCAGCGTCAGCGTATGGTTGCCAGCCGTGAGACAGCGGAAGTCCAGCTCGACCAGCGGGGCCGTACTCCCCGGTTCCAGGGTAATCGGCGTTAGCGGCGGCTCAGCGAATTCGGCCAATACCGCGTGGACCGCGCCTCCTGACAGTGTGCCCACACTCGAGAGGCAAAGCACGAGCGGATCTCCGTCTGCTTGCTCCACCAGGACCTCATCTTCGCAGCTTGGCCGCTGAAGCCACTCCATCGCCGCGCCGACTGCAGGGCACCCGTCGTTAACGATGCCATCGCCGTCATCATCCGCGCTGTTGGCGCACTGATCGCCCGTTTCGCTGGTGTCGCCCACCTGAGCACAACCGTCATTAACGGCGCCGTCGCCATCGTCGTCCGTGTCGTTAACGCACGAACCGGGCGCTTCCTTTCCTCCAGGGAAGAGCACCTCGCTACCAAAGCCTGCGACCTCGAAATCTGGAGCAGGATCGGCCATGATGATGACGGTGAACGTTTCCCCTGTAGATACCGAAGCGGGAGCATTCAGAGACATCGCTGGGCCTGGGCCTTGCGCCAAGGCTGGCTCCCGTTCAGCATGCCCCCACATCAGGAGTAGTGCCACCAGTACTACCATGAGGGGAAGCCGAACCGCAGTTCGGCCTCCCCTCTGGAACTGATTCAGTTTACTCACCTGAGGCGAGCACCTCGAGTGCTATCGAACACGTACGTATCTCCAGCCAAAGGCGGTCATCCCAGCCACCGAAGCGGCCAGCATCGCGCCAATAAGAACCCAGAGGCCGGCGTTCGAGCCGCCATCGCCGGTGCTACCGCCAACGCCAGTATCGGGCGGACCAACCGCACCGTCATCGGTTGCCGTCGGCTCCGGCGGAACGTCCGTCGGCTCCGGCGGGATGTCCGTCGGCTCCGGCGTGTCCGTCGGCGGCGGCTCGTCCGAGCACTCGATCGTCAGCGTGTCGGCAATGCCGTCCACGGTCTTTACCGCGATCTCGCCGCCGGACGGCCCAGCAAACAACGCTCCGTCCGGAGAATCCGGCACCGCTGTCAGGATCAGCGTGTAGCTGCCCGCTGTGTTGCAGACAAAGTCCAACTCCAGCAACAGCGTCGTGCTGCCCTGAGCTACGTCGAGCAGAGCGGGAGCCGCGATGAACTCCGTCAGCACCGCGTGGGCCGCGCCGCCCGTCAGTATCGGACTGAACGAGTTGCAGAGCGCTATCGCTCCCCCGTCTGCCCGCTCCACCTGGAGCTCGTCAGCGCAGGAAGCTCGCGGCTCCGACTCCAGTCCCTCTGGTTCATCTAGCCTATCTGGAACACCTTGATCATCTTCTGCGATTATCTCGCTGCCGAACCCCGCAATATTTTCGTCCGGGGCCGGATCTGCCGTCACGGTAACGACGAACGTCTCGCCCATATACACTATGGCTGGGGCGCCCAGCGACATCGCCGGACCATCCGCATCCGCCTGAGCGCCGTCCGAGTTAACTTGCCCCCAGACAAGCGCCAGGACCGCCACCAGCGAAATCCCCAGCGCCAGTACTCCCCCTCGTCCAACATGCTTCAGTATGGCCACTTCTGGTTCCCTCCTTCTCTGCTCTCTGCCGATCGCTCCCTCCACGCTGAGCGGCTCATTGGAGCCCTCACCGATGAAGCCGATGCCGCACTTCGTTCTTCACCTTGGTCTACGCTACGGCAACGCAGCCTACCCGCCAAGCCTAGCGCACCATTGGCCATAGCGATAGCCCCTGCGATAGACATCGCTACGTCCAACGAACCTGAGCGCGCCAGGCTTGGCAACATCGAAACAATAATACCCTGTCTGTCCTGAGGCGCAAGGGGCATGGCAGGAAAAGAGTTCGGTTCATGAGCTCACAGCAGCTAATCCGAGCGCCTCTGAGCGTAGCCATAGTAGGCATCTCCGTCCCGCCCAAACGGAAAGGGCGGCGCTGTCAAAGATGACTCACGCCGCCCTTTATGCTCACTGATTGCTGAGGCGAGTTCCTGTTGCCTAGCAGACCCTGCCCGACCACCCCACCATGATCAGGAAGTCGGTGAAGCCGACCGACCCATTGTCATTGAGATCGTTGACTGGGTCCCAACCAGGAAAGCCCTCAACCGTCCCAGATGCTTGCACCAGCGCGAGGAAGTCGGTGAAGGCGATGTACCGGTCTCTGCGGTCGTCGATATCGCCGCATCGTGCAATTCGCCACCCGGCCGACCTCACAGTTGCCGGGATCGCCGTCGTCTCTTTGACGGTGTCCGGCGTGCCATCAGGAGGGTTGATATCTTTGACGTGTCCCGGGGTGTTCAGATTCGTGGCACTCGTAAAGGCAAGGGAGCCGACACCGAACGGAGTGCCCGGCCGCAGGGTGAACGTGCCCAGCAGACCGCTCACTTGCACACCTTGGTCAGGAGAACCAAAGGAGGAGCAGCTGAAATTGACGTGCCACCGTAACGGGCTCGATCCCGCAACTTCACGAGTGTATGCAGAACTGCAACTGACGGCTCGGCCAGTCGAGCCCAACCAGGTGGGGTTTCCTACGAATACTGAGCCTCGCTGCGGACAGCCATCGTTGACCCAACCATCGCTGTCATCGTCAAGGTTGTTGCCACACTGCCCGCTTCCCGGACCCCCTTCCACCGGGCCTGCCGGTGGACAGCCATCGTTGACAATGGTATCTCCATCATCGTCTATTGCGTCGTTGCACGCGAATTCCGCCACGCCCCGGGCAGGGCAGCCATCGTTAACCAGGCCGTCACCGTCATTGTCTACAGCATCGAGGCACTGGCCGCCGGCCTCCGACGAACTGGTCTCCGGACAGCCATCGTTGACGACGGTGTCGCCATCATCGTCCGTGTTGTTGCCACACTGGACGCCCAGGAGCTCGTCCTCCCCAGGGCCTACCGCTGGACAGCCGTCGTTGACGGTGCCATCGTTGTCATCGTCCACTGCGTTGGCACACTGAGTGCCAGATTCTGACCCATCCGGCGGACAGCCGTCGTTGATGAAAAGATCAAGGTCATCGTCCACGGCGTTCGCACAATCAGCGCCTGATTCCGGCTTCTCATCCGTCGGGCAGCCGTCGTTTACGACGGTGTCGCCATCATCGTCGGTATTATTGGCGCACTCTGCGCCCTCTTCCGGGCGCTGAGGACAGCCGTCGTTGATCCAACCGTCGCGGGCGCCTTCATCGTCCAGGTTATTCAAGCATTGGGCACCGGTCTCAGCCGGAGGAGCCACCATGGGACAGCCGTTGTTGATCCTGCCATCGCCATCATCGTCCAATGCGTTGGCGCACTCGTCCACTTCGGCAGCGCCGACCGGAACACAACCGTCGTTGACCCAACCATCGCCGTCATCGTCCACGTCATTGGCGCACTGATCGATCTCCGTATCGCCCACCTGGGGACAGCCATCGTTGACGAAGCCATCGCCGTCGTCATCGATATGATTGGTAATGCCACACTGCGACCCGGTTTCTGGCGAGCCCACAGCCGGACAGCCATCGTTGTCTCTGCGATCGCCGTCATCGTCCGCGTTATGGTCGAGGCCGCACTGGTCGTATTCCGCGGTAGTCACGGACACCAGTGTGGGATCATACTGAAAATCGACCTCGAAGGCGCCCACGCCGGAGCCCCAGTCCGGATCCTTCGGATCCTTCGCCCAGACGTACACCGTC
>JACZYW010000051.1 GCA_022570885.1 Chloroflexota bacterium
GCCGTTGGCCGTCAACTCATTGAACCGCTTGCGGCTATCATAGTAGTGGGCCTTCTCGTTTCGCAGCTTTATCTCGACTCTTAGCCCTCGCTTCAACCAGCGGTAAAAGTTGATAAGGTGCGGATTGATGTCATTTAGCAGTGCCCGTTTGGGCATGAGACCAAGTGCGACGGCAAGCCCACCGCAGAACGGCTCCACGAATCGCCTCGAACGATGATTCTCCCACAGAGGCCTGATATAAGGGCACTTGCCATCGTTTGCCTCCCGCCCACTTCAGGGGAGGCGTAACCGATGCAGCGCCTATGCCATCGGACTGGCTGGGGGCCGTCATTTCTATTCCTGAGCTTCCCACGGCGCGAGTATAGCACGTTTGTGCGTACCTGGGTCAAGCGCCGGCTCAGCGCACTACCCGGGCACTGCGTCGGCGATGCGCCCGCGCACCAGCTCGCCCAGCCGTCGCCAGTCGTCCCGCTGCGTCTCGTGCGGCCTGGTCAGCGTCGATTGGATGCTGGGGTGGTAGAGTGGCACCAGCGTGCGTTCGCGCTCTCCTGCGGCCCAGGGCAGCGCACAGCCCACGTCTCGCGCGAGCACCGCCTCGTGCTGCTCGACGTGGCGAAGCGCCTCGAGCGCGACGCCGCCCAGGGCGACGACGATGGGCGCGCGCACCAGCCCGACCTGCGCCGCCAGGAAGTCGCCGCAAGCGGCCACCTCGCGGCTCGTTGGGCGTCGATTGCTGCCTTTCGCCGTGAGCGGGTTGCAGAGGATGGCGTTGGTGATGAAGACCCGGTCGCGGTCGAGGCCGGCCTCGGCCAGGAAGGCGTGAAAGCGACGGCCGGTGACGTCGGAGGTCATGGGAATGCCGGTGCGTGCCGCGCCCAGGCGGCCGGGCGCCTCGGCCACGAAGAGGACATCGGCGTCCAGCGAGCCGTTGACGTCGCCCAGGATATGGACGTGGTTCATCGAGGAGCAATCGAAGCACGCCTGCACGCGCTCGCACAAGGCGCGGAAGCCGTCGGGCCCAGTGGGCGAACGCGCCTTGCGGTGCGGCGAACGTGTCTTGCTGTGCGGTCTCGCTGTGGTAGTCATGTCCAGGTTGTCCACGCGGGTCAGCCTTCAGGCTGACGCGCCGTTCCCATCATACACCGGGGTTCAGCGGCGCGGCCGTGCTAGAATAGCGGCGATCGCCGATGTCACTTCAACTGGTACCCGACCACGACGAATCGCGCTGGCTGCTGAAGGCGCTACGGGAGACGGCCCACGAGTTCGAGTCGCAGCTCTGGGGGCTGGACGAGGCCGACCTGCGCTGGCGGCTATCCGGCGATACGGACGACGCGGACGGCGGCTGGTGCCTGAAGGAGATCGCGGCCCACCTGGGTGATTGCGAAGAGCACCTGCTCCAGTCGCTGGAACTGATCGTCCATCAGGAGACGCCGCGCATCGCCGCGCTCGACGCCGACGCGCTGGTGCTGGAGCACGACTACCGGCAGCTCGATCTCTACGAGCAGCTAGAGCGGTTCGACTACCTGCGACAGCGCACGGTGAACCTGCTCTGGAGCCTGATGCCGGAAGACTGGGAACGCACCGGCCTCCACCCCTACCAGGGAGCGATGAGCGTCCTCCGGCTGGTGCACGAGCAGAACGAGCACGACCTAGAACACCTCTGGCAGGCGCGACGGCTGCGGCAGGCGCTGGCCGAACGGGCGCCCTCGACGCCCTAACGCCATGCCCACGGCGTCGCTGCGCTGCGGACGCTTCACCCTCCCGCTGGGCGGCAAGACCTATCTGCTGGGGATCATCAACATCACCGACGATTCGTTCTCCGGCGGCGGCTTCCTGGGCGACCCGGAAGGCGCCCTGCGGCAGGCGCTTCGCTTCGTCGCGGAGGGGGCCGACCTGATCGACGTGGGCGGCGAACCAGGCGGCCCCGAGACGCCCGTCGTCCCCGCCGCCGAGGAGATCGACCGCGTCGCGCCCCTGATCGAACGGCTGGCGCGGGAGACGGCGGTTCCCATCTCGGTCGATACCTACAAGCCGGAGGTGGCCGAGGCCGCCCTCCAGGCCGGCGCATCGATGGTGAACGACATCGCCGGCTTCAGCCTGGGCGACGGCGCAGCCCGCGCTGCCGCCCGCCACGGCGCGGCCTACGTCGTCAACTTCATCTACGGGCGTCCGAAGGTGCAGCCGCCCGAGCCCCCGGCCGACCGCGACCTGATCCAGGAGCACCTGGACTTCCTGCGAGCGGGCATCGAGCGAGCGCGGGCGGCCGGCCTCGCCGACGACGCGGTCGTGATCGACCCTGGCATCGCCTTCGGCAAATCGCACGACGAGGACCTGGAGGTGCTGCGGCGGCTGGGCGAGTTCCGCGCGCTAGGACGCCCGCTGCTGGTGGCCGCTTCTCGCAAAGGCTTCATCGGCAGCGCGCTTAGCGTCGATGGGCGTGAGCCGCCGCCAGACGAACGGCTGGAGGGCACCGCCGCCGTCGTCGCCCTCAACGTCGCCCACGGCGTCGACTTCGTGCGAGTGCACGACGTGCGGGCGATGGCGCAGGTGGCCCGCATGGCAGACGCGATCGTGCGCGGGCAGCCGCAGCCTACGTAGCCACAGATGCGCACAGATTGACACAGATGGCGTGTGAAGGCGACGCGGGCCGGGCGGGTAGACGGCCACGGCGCAGCCCCGTAGCCACAGATGCGCACAGATTGACACAGATAGCGCGTGAAGGCGTGCGAACAGACCTCTAGCGTGTGCGAGACGCTAGGTCTGGGCCGGGCCGTCCCGGAGGCCGGCCCCTACATGAGTAGGGACAGACCTTTCAGGTCTGTCCGGCCCAGCAACGGGCCCGCTCACGAGAAGATCGCGGTCTGGATCTCCTCCATGCGGTCGACGGAGAGCAGGTGGCCCTCGCCCGGGTAGAACCTGGCGCGGCAGTTGCGAAGAGCGTCGGCCTGGTAGCGGCCCATGGAGGGCACGACGACGGTGTCCTCTTCGCCCTGCCAGAGCAGCACCTCCACGGTGATCTCCTCAAGGCGAAACCCCCACGGACGGGTGTAGAGCACGAACTCCTGGGCCGCGGCGCGGCTGCCCTGGCGGAAGGCCTCGGTGAAATCGGCGATCATCGACGCCCGCACCTCGGGCCGGGCGAGCACCGCGACATCGGCCGGCGGCAGCGCCCGGTCGCCCATCGAGAGCAGTAGCTTCGGGAAACGCCGCACCATCTGCTCCATCAGCCAAAGATTAACGCGCGTGATCCAGGGAAGGTAACGCTGCAGGCGAACCATCAGCCGGTTCCAGCGGCTCATGTCCGCAACGGCCTTTCGCTCCACGAGCGGCGCCAGCCCGCTCACGATGGCCACGGCGGTCAGCCGCTCCGGGATCTTGAGCGCGCACGCCGCCGTGTACGGCCCGCCGCCCGAGATGCCCATGACGGCGAAGCGATCGATGCCGAGCGCATCTGCCAGCTCGCGCACGTCGTCCGGCCAGTCGCCGATGCGGCGGCCGGGCTTGATATCGGACAGCCCGAAGCCGGGCCGGTCCGTCGCGATGAGCCGGATGCCGAGCCGGGCGGCAACCTCACCCGCATGCTGCGCCCCGACGCGCGAGTTGGGGAAGCCGTGGAAGAAGAAGAGCGGCTTGCCCCCGGGGTCGCCGAACTCCGCGTAGCTGAGCGTGCGACCGTCCTTCAGCCGAATGGTCTTGTCGACTCTGTCAGTAGCCACGTCGCTAGTCTAGCAGCGAGCGCGGAAGGTGGCTAGTCGGCCGTCTCCGGATCCACCTCTGCGGCGGACGTGAGTTCCGCTGGCCGCGCAGCGCCGGCCTGCTCGCGCATCTGCGCCACCGTCGCCTCCAGCTCCTCGACCGTGCGCACCGGCGCTGAGCAGACGGTGCCGTAGCAGACGTAGGCGACAGGCGCCGGTTCCGACGGCAGCGCCAGGGCGGCGAGCCTATCGCCGTCCCGCGCCGGATCGAGGAGCTGCACTGTGCGGTCTGGCACCGGCAGCCGGAGCGCGGCGCGATGGAGATCGGCCACCCCTTCGAGCGTGCCCACCAGCTTTATCTCCGCCTGGGGGTGCAGGTGCGCGTCGACCACGCGCGCGTAGCCGGAGGCGAAGTGGCCCATGCTCTCCTGCTGGCCGGCGAAGTACGCCAACGTGCGGCCGGCGAGCTCGCCGTAGCGTCGCTCGCGCGTGTATTGCTCCAGGCGAAGGAAGAGCTGGGCGCAGGCGGTGTTCTCGGCGAGCGGCTTCTGGCGCAGGCCGAGCCGCCCCAGCGATTCGTGGCCCTCCCACACGTCGAAGAAGGCGTCGCCTTCGGCGTCGGCGAAGCGCTCCTCCAGCAGCGTCGCCAGCTCCAGGGCGCGCTCCAGGTAGACCGGCTCCCCCGCGACCTGGTAGGCGTCGATGAGAGCGAGCGCGGTGTAGGCCTGGTCGCCCAGCAGGCCGGTCAC
The DNA here is from genome assembly GCA_022570885.1 of Chloroflexota bacterium. GTDB lineage: Bacteria > Chloroflexota > Dehalococcoidia > DSTF01 > RBG-16-68-14 > JACZTE01. Next base: position 4,445 of record JACZYW010000051.1, read on the forward strand.
GTGCGGCTCGCCGTCGTGGTAGCGGTACATCCCCTTGCCGGGCCCCTGCACGCGCTCCCAGAGGAAGTCGAGCGTGCGCAGGGCGCGGTCGCGCAGCTCCGGCCGGTCGAGCGTCCACGAGGCCTCCAGGTAGGCCGAGGCGGCCAGCGCGTTCCAACTGGTGTACACGGTCGGGTCGATGTAAGGCTGCTCGCGCCCTGCGCGGGCGTCGGCGTCGAGCGCGTAGAACTCCTCGTCGGCGTCCTGGCTGCCGTAGAACGCGCCGGTCTCCGAGTCGCTCAGCCAGCCGTCCAGGTAATCGATGACGCGACGAGCGGTCTCGCCGTGGGCAGCGTCGCCGGTGGTGCGGAAGAGGCGGAGGTAGTTGCGCAGGAGCAGCGCGTTGTCCTCCAGCATCTTCTCGAAGTGGGGCACGCTCCAGTCGCGATTGGTCGCGTAGCGGAAGAAGCCGCCCCAGACCTGGTCGAACACGCCGCCGGCAGCCATCTGCTCCAGCGTCTTGCGCGCCATGTGGAGCAGGTCCGGGTCGTCGCGGCGGAGGTGGGCGTAGAGGAGCAGATCGACGCTCTCGGTGTGGGGGAACTTCTGCCCGCTGCCGAAGCCGCCGTGCACCGGGTCGTATACGTCGTTGATGGCGCTGAGGACGTCCTGCAGCACCTGGTCGGAGAGCTCGCCCCGGCCGCCCATCTCGGCCATGGCCCGCGTTCGCCGCTCGAGCTGCTCCGCCACCTTCTTGCCGATCTCCTCGCGGTTCTCGCGATAGTACGTCGATATCTGCTCCAGCGTCTCGCGGAACTGGTCGGGCGGAACGTAGGTCATGCCGGTGATCGCCTCGCCGTCGGGCGTGAGGAAGGCGGTGGTGGGCCAGCCGCCCATGTTGTAGCGGGCGTTGACATCGGGCCGCTGATCGTTATCCACCCGCACGGGCACGAACCGTTCGTTGATCAGCCGGATCACGCCTTCGTCCGAGTACGACGTTTCGTCCATGACGTGGCACCAGTGGCACCAGACAGCGGAGATGCCGAGGAGGATAGGCTTATCCTCCTGCTGCGCCTTCTGAAACGCCTCCGGCCCCCATGTGCGCCAGTCGATCTCGTGGGCGCGGTTGGGCCGGGGCGAGAAGTGGAACGGCGAATGCTCCGGCGAGGCCACAAGCGCCTCCTTCCCTACGAGGTAGCGGGCCCCTCAAGACAGCGAGCCTTAAGGTAGCAGGGCAAACGATAAGCGAAGCCCAGGATTAGTTTATCACGGGCGGGCGGGCAAGGCGAAGGCTACTGCTCGGCCTCCGTCAGCGCTATCAGGCGCTGTAGGAGATCTTCCAGCCGTGCGATCTCCTCGCCGTAGCCGGCGAAGTCGCCCTGCTGGAGCAGAAGCTGGGCCCGCTCGAAGGTTTCGTTCGCCTCCTGGATCAGCGCGTCGATGTCGTCTGGCGCGCCAGGCGTCGGCGTCGGCCCTTCCGTCGGCGTGGGGGCCGGCGTCTCGCCCGGCGCCAGCGTCGCCGTCGGCTCGCCGTCGGGCGGCTCATCGGGCGGCTCGACGATAGGCTCGCTGGCCACCGCCCGGCCGAGGACGACCTCCAGCGCGCGCTCCAGCGTCTCCTCCATGGCGATATCCTCTTGGTTGCGCACGACGACGACCCGTTCCAGCCGCGGCAGCCGGCTGGCGGTGGCCTGGAGGTAGATCGGTTCTACGAACAGGTTGCCCTCGCCGATCGGGATCATGAGCAGGTTGCCGCGGATCACCTCGGAGCCCGCCTGATCCCACAGCGTGAGCTGCGCAGAGATGATCGGGTCCGCGTCGATGAGGGACTCAACTTGCGAGGGACCAAGGACCAGCGTCTCCTTCGGGAAGCGGAAGGCGAGCAGATTGCCGTACTGGTCACCGTCCGAGCGGGCGGCCAGCCAGGCGACGCTGTTTCTTCTTTCGCCCCTGGGGCGGAAGGGGAGGATGAGGACGAACTCCTCGCGTTCCTCTCCCGGCAGCCGCATGATCACGTAGTAGGGCTCCAAGGGCTGCTCAGCCTGCCCGAACTTCTCGGTGGGGATGTCCCAGAAGTCCTCGCCGATGAAGAAGCTGTCGGCATCGGAGATGTGGTAGCGGCGATAGGTCAGCGCCTGCAGTTGGAAGAGGTCTTGCGGGTAGCGGATGTGCTCGCGCAGAGCGGCCGGCATCTCCTCGAACGGAGTGAAGAGGTCCGGGTAGATGCCAGCGTAGACTTGCGCGATAGGGTCATCAGGCTCGATGAGGTAGAACGTGGTGGTACCGTCGTAGGCGTTCACCACCACCTTGACGCTGTTGCGAATATAGTTCAGCCCGCTGATCCTGGTCGAATACGGATAGCGGTCGGTGTGGGTGTACGCATCCTGCATCCAGAAGAGCTGTCCTTCCGCCACGACAAGATACGGATCGCTATCGAGCACGAGGAAGGGCGCGATCGTAGAGATGCGCTCGCGGATGTTGCGACGGTAGAGGAGGCGGCTCTCATCGGTGATGGCATCGCTGATGAGGATGTTGGTGTCGCCGAACTCCCAAGCATAGACGAAACGGCGCAGAAACGAGTTCAGTTCGACGCCGCCTCCCCCGTCGAACCGGTTCTGCGCGCCGCCCTCGCCCCTGGGGAAGTCGAACTCATCTTCTGCCGTGTTTACGATGACGTAGTGCTCGGGAATCTCGCCATAGTAGATGCGGGGCTGGTCGATCTCTAGCTTGCCCACCGGCGGGATGTCTGAGACGAAGTACTCCGGCAAGCCTCCGCGCGCCACCTCGTTCACCGGTATCATGGCCAGGCCGAAGCCGTGCGTGAACTCCAGGCGCTGGTTCACCCAGCTCTGCTTGTCCGCGGGCAGGCTGGTCTGGTCCAGCTCGCGAGCGGATAGCATCACCTGGCGCACCTCCCCATCGATCACATATCGGTCCACATCCACGCCGAGGAAGTCGTACAGCGGCCCAAGCGCCTGGAGCTGGTTCAGCACATCGCGCAGTGGGCGGTGGTCCCAGAGGCGGATGTTTTCGACCGTCTCCGGATTGGCGGCGATCTCCGCCGCCGTCACGCCGTCGGCGCGGGCAGGGAAGCTGCGCTCGTCGACGTCGTCCAGGCCGAACGCGAACCGTGTCGCATCGAGGTTGCGCTGGATAAAGAGCCGCTCTTTCACCAGCTCGTTCGGGTCGACGGTGAAGCGCTGGACGGTAGCAGGATAGATCTGCCCGCCCACAACCGCGACGACCACCCAGAGGACGGTGGCGCCGATGGGCAGGTAGATAAGCTTTCGCCTGAAGATGCTGACGACGATCAGCACCGCTGACAGTGAGGCCAGCGACATGAGCACCCAGATCACGGGCAGGCGCGCGTTGATGTCAGTGTAGGCGGCGCCAAAGGCGGCGCCACCGTCCGAGTAGACCAGCCCGAAGCGGCTCAGCCAGTAGCGGCCGACGAAGATGGCCAGCACCACCACGAGCAGCAGCGACACGTGCGCCCTCGCGAGCGTAGGCGCCTCGTCGCCAAACTGGCCTAGCAACAGCCGGAAGGCGTAGATGCCGCCGATGGTGATGGTGGTGAGAATGACCACCGCCAGCAACCAGCCGACGATGAAGTTCAGCGCGGGTAGCTGGAATACGTAGAAGCCGATGTCACGGTTGAACGCGGGGTCCTCCACGCCGAAGGGCTGGCTGTTCATCAGCAGCAGGATGCTGTCCCAGTGGCTGGCCGCCTGAGTGCCGAAGATGACGGCCAGGAACAGCGTCGCGGCGATCCCGATCACGAGGGCGATGCGACGCGCGGCAGCAGGCGCCACATCGCCCAGGATGGACGACGCATCGCCTTCGGAGCGGGACCCGAGCCGGAGGGCGAGCAGCAGGTTCACGCCGAAGAAGGCTACGAACACACCCGCGCCGGCGAAGAAGAGCCAGATGCGGGTGATGATCCGCACCCGGAACACCGAGAGGAAGTCATCGCCGGCCGCGTTCACGACGCTGTCAAACCAGAGCACGTCCGCGTAGATGCCCTTGGCGATGCTGGCGATGATGAAGAGGACGAGCAGCACTCCCAGCGGAAAAAGCCAGCGCAAGAGACCGCTTGGCGGGCGCCAGTTAGGTCGCCGGAACTGGAAGATATCAGGCGGCGGGCCTAGGCCTTCGTCACCTTGGCCTTTGTCACCTTGGCCTTTGTCACCTTGGCCTTCGCCACCGTTGGGCGGTTGCTGGAAGCGGAAGAACCTCATATTCAACCCTCCTCAAACGATTCGTGTGCCGCCCGATCCGGCGGCAGACTCGTCACTGGACACACCGGTCAAGAGCGCTCGCAGTGTGCCCGCCTCCCGCCCATCGATGACGGCGGCAGGGACGCCCGCGGCGGCGGCGCGCAGGGCAGCTCTCACCTTCGGAATCATGCCATCGGTCACAGTGCCGTCCGCCAGCAGCTCTTTCGCCTCCGCCGTGCTGAGCTGCGACCGGACAGCGCCGTCGGCATCCATGATACCAGCCACGTCCGTAAGGAACACTAGCTGCTCCGCGGGCAGCGCCGCCGCCACCTCGCCCGCGACGGTATCGGCGTTGACGTTGAGCAGTTGCGGCCGCAGCGACTCGCCCTCGACTTCGACGGCGATGGGGGCGAGGACGGCGATGCCCGCATCCTCGACGACCGCGCGCAGCGCCTCGGTATCAACGCCTGCGATCTCGCCCACGAAGCCCAACTCCGGATCATAGCGGCGGGCTCGCAAGATGGCGCTGTCCGCGCCGGAGAGGCCAAACGCGCGCGCGCCCCGAGCCTGCAGCTCCGCCACCAGCCGCTTGTTCACCACGCCGGCGAGGACGGCGACGACGACATCGAGCGTGGCCGCGTCGGTGACGCGCAGGCCGCGCACGAAGCGCGAGGCCACGCCGTGCTTCTCCAGCCACTCGCTGATGGTGGCGCCGCCGCCGTGGACGACGACGAGCTTGCGTCCCTCGGCGTGGAGGGCGGCGAGATCGTCCAGCGTCGTGTCGTGCTGGCCTAACGTGCTACCGCCGATCTTCACGACGGTGATGGGAGCAGTCATCTTGTCTCGCAATCCGTGCGCAGGAGCGGCATCAGTTAGCCGTCACGTAGTGTACTCGCTGTTGATGCGGACGTACTCCGGCGTCAGGTCGCAGCCCCAGGCGGTGGCCGTCGCCTCACCGACGCCCAGCTCGACGCGGATGCGCACCTCGCTATGGGCCAGCGCCTGCCTGAGGGCGTCCTCGTCGAAGGGCAGGGGCGCGCCATCGCGATAGACCTCCACCTCCTGCATCGAGAGCGCCAGCCGCTCCTCGCGCGCCTCTGCGCCGCAGTATCCGACCGCGTCCAACACGCGGCCCCAGTTCGGGTCGTTGCCGAAGACCGCCGCCTTGAGCAGTATGGAGCCGGCGACAGCTTTCGCCGCCTTGCGCGCGTCCTCGACGCTCGCTGCGCCGTCGACGCGCACCTCCAGCAGCTTGCTCGCGCCTTCGCCGTCGCGCGCCAGCTTGCGCGTGAGCGTCGTCGCGACGTTGCCGAGCGCCGCGCCCAGCAGGGGCAGCGCGGGGTGCCCCTCGCCGATAGTCTCGCCCCCGGCGGCGCCGCTGGCCAGCAGCAGCGCCATATCGTTCGTGCTCGTATCGCCGTCGATCGTGAGCATATTGAGCGAAGCGTCCACCGTCTCCCGCAGCAGCGCGGACAGCACCGCCGAGTCGACGGGGGCATCGGTGGTGAGGAAGGCGAGCATCGTCGCCATGTTCACGTGGATCATGCCCGAGCCCTTGGCGACGCCGCCCACCGTGTAGGTGACGCCGTCGTGCTGGAAGCGCACCGCCGCCTGCTTGGCCACGGTGTCGGTCGTCATGATCGCGTGGGCGAAGCCGTCGCCGCCGTCTTCGGTGGGGATGAGATGGCCAACGCCGGCCCGGATGCGGTCCATCGGAATCAGCCAGCCGGTGACGCCGGTGCTGGCGACGACGACGTCCTCGACGGCGACGCCAGCCTTCGCGGCGGCCAGCTCAGCCATCTCCTGTGCGTCGCGAACGCCCTGCTCGCCGGTGAGCGAGTTGGCGCAGCCAGCGTTGACGATGATGGCCTGCGCCTTCCCATCGGCAAGGTGACGCTTGGTGAGGCGGAGCGGCGGCCCCTGAAAGCGATTGGTGGTATAGACGGCAGCGGCGGCGCAGCGCTCCTCCGCGACAAGGAGCGCGAGGTCGAGCTTGCCCGAGACGTCGTCGCGAATGCCGGCGGCGGTGGCCCCGGCCAGGAAGCCGCGAGGCGTGGTGATGGTGCCATCCGGCACATCGATGAGGGGCGCTTCCATCAGCGTCACGGGTAGAGGGCCGTTCCGTCCAGCCCAGTCGATTCCGGCAACCCTAACATTAGATTTAGACACTGCACGCCCTGGCCGGCGCCGCCCTTCGTCAGGTTGTCCAGGCAGCTTACGACGATGAGCCGCCCGGTGCGCTCATCGACCGTGGGGTAGAGGAAGCAGCGGTTGCTGCCCAGCGTCTGCTTGGTCGCCGGAGGCTCATCGACGACGCGGACGAACGGCGATTCGCGGTAGAAGTCGCGGTACAGGTCGCGGATGCGATCGGTGGCGCCGGTGGACTCGCCGCGCAACGTGGCGTAGCAGGTGACGAGGATGCCGCGCGTCATCGGCACCAGGTGCGGAACGAAGGTGATGCGAGGCGCAGGCGCCTCGCAGAGCGCCCCCAGCTCCTGCGTCATCTCCGGCAGTTGGCGATGGCCGCCCAGCCCGTAGGCGGAGACGCCCTCGTTCGCCTCGGAGAAGTGGTAGCTGAGGCCGAGCGTGCGGCCGGCGCCGGAGACGCCCGTCTTGCTATCGACCACGATGTCGGGCTCGATCAGGCCGGCCTTCACCGCAGGCGCGAGCGCCAGGATCGCCGCCGTCGCGTGGCAGCCCGGGCTGGCGACGAGCTTCGCCGCCGCGATCTCGTCGCGATGCAGCTCCGGCAGGCCGTAGACGGCTTGCGCGAGCAGCTCGGGCGCGGGGTGCTTGCCGTACCACGGCTCGTACTCCTCCACGCGACGCAGGCGGAAGTCGGCGCTCAGGTCGACCACCGGCAGGCCGCGCTCGATGTAGGGTAGGAGCGCCTTCGCGCTCGCGGCGTGGGGCAGCGCCGAGACGATAGCGTCGACCTCGCCCAGCTCCTCCGCCACGGTGAGGCCGAGGGGCGCCAGGTGGGGGAAGACCTCGCCCAGGGGCTTGCCGGCGGCGCTGCGGCCCGTTACGGAGGTGAGCTCCACTTCCGGGTGGGCGTGGAGCAGCCGGGCGGCCTCCGCCCCCATGTAGCCGGTTACGTTGACGATGCCGATGCGAACCATCGCTGTGCCTCGATCTGAGTGGTTGCTCCGAGTATAACGGCGGCGGATCGAGGCGAGCAAGGAGCGGCGCTCACGTCATGCTGAGCCTGCTCGCCATGAACGCGACAGCCGTGGTCAACGTTGATGGGATGTCAGGAAGTGTGTGGCGTGACCGTGATATCATGAGGCCATGCGAGTCCAGCGGGCGGCCAGGCGGTGGCGAGTATTGCGTGTGCTGCTAGGGAGCACCGTCACATTCATCGCGCTCGCAATTTTCGTGTATGGGCTGTACTTTGAAAATCTCCTTGAGCATCGTCATGTTCAAGTGCTGTTCTATGTTGTCTTCATGGTGCATCTGCTAGGTAGTTTCGGAGCCGCTGCGGCCCTGACAATCTGGACGCGGGCGCCCATCTATCCTACCATCGTTGCTGTCGTGGTGACCTTCGCGATCCTGATGGTTCCCCTAGTGGGCTTCACATTGGCCGTAAACGGGTGTCATGACTTCATTTCATTTCCGGTTCCCCGCGAGTGCCACGGCTGAGTAGCGTCCGCACCCCATCGAGCTAGGGTGGAGGGGAGTTCGCAACAGCCTATATAACCTTTTCCGCAACGTGACAATGGCATCATGATCGTCTGCTTACAGCTCCGCGGACGGGCAGCGAGCGCGCAGGGGGCACGCATGCGACCTTTCGACAAGCTCAGGGTGACGACATTGCCTCCTGTCATGCTGAGCCTGTCGAAGCATCTCGCGAGCTCAGGATGAACTCCGCGAAGCATCTCGTTCGTAGTTCCAGGCCCTGCGCTTGCGGACAGACCTGAAGGTCTGTCCCTACGAGGCTCATGTCATGCCGAAGCCTGTCGAAGTATCTCGCGGGCTCAGGGTGACAGTATGCCCACCCCTCGCCCTCCAAGGAGAGGGCCGGGGGTGAGGGCGTCTACAGCTCCGCGGACGGGCAGCCTTTGCGCAGGGGGCACGATGGGCACTTCGGCCGGCGAGCGATGCAGGTGCGGCGGCCGTGCTTGATGAGCTGGATGTGGAACGGGTAGACCTGCTCCGGCGTCAGCATCGGCTCTAGCAGCCCGTGCGCCTGCTCCGCCGTCGATTTCTCCGCTACCAGCCCCAGCCGCTTCGCCACGCGGTGGACGTGCGTATCGACGGGCAGCGCGGGCATGCCGAGCGCGAAGAGGAGCACGCACGCCGCGGTCTTCGGCCCGACGCCGGGCAGGCTGCGCAGCCAGGCCCGCGCCTCCTCCAGCGGCCAGTCGCGCAGGAACGAGAGGTCGAACGACCCGCCCGAACGAGCGCCTTCCTGGGCGCAGCGGCTCCACACCTCGCGCAGCATCGCCTGGAGGCGAGGCGCCTTCGTCGGCGCCAGGCCGCCGGGCTGGATCGCCCGCTCGATCGCCTTCACGTCGGCGTCGAGGAGCGAGGGCCAGTCGGGGAAGGCGTTCAGCAGGCGGATGAAGGCGCGGCCGGAGTTGCTATCGGAGGTGTTCTGCGAGAGGAGCGTGAGCACCAGCTCCGCCACCGGCTCGCCGTTGGGACGCCAGGGCACCGTCCCGTACTCGGCGTCCAGCAGCTCGATGATGCGGGCGGGCGCGAGCGGCCGCGGCGAGCGCCGGGACTTCTTCTCGGGCGCCGGCTTCGCATTGGATAGTGAGCGTGCCATGCGCGGCCAGGATAACACGGGCGCTGGGCGAACATCAGGCGTGCGAGCTATCCTGTGACCGAGGAGAGAATAGATGGATCTCAAGACGTGCACCGAGCTCGTCCAAGAAGTCGCCCGGGCTGCTGGCCCGTTATCAGAACAAAGCAGGCGTCAACTGAAGATCAACGGCAAGGCATTCCGAGTAATGCCAGACGAGCACTTTGTGTTTCCTCATGGTCACTTGCTGGTCGAATACGAGCGAAATAAACGGCCCGTTGAGAGCATTTCAAAGTACTGGTGGCTCCAGCACAAATCGAACTGGCTCGAAAGAGGCCAGCGTTTTGCCTTAGTACTGTTGGTCGATTCTCGCGTTATCGAGAGTCGCGCTGAAGCAGCCGAACTACTAGGTTTCGAGCTAGAAAAACGCTACCCCGAAACCTTCGCATTCTTCTATGCGTACGAACCCCCGGATGGAATGACGGCTTCTCTAATTCGACACATCGTAGAACAGGCGCTGGTTAGGGTTAAGCAAAAAGTGCCATGGCCATAGCCGCCTCTCGCCGCAACGCCTGGCTCCGCCTCGATGACGCCGCGCTGATGAAGCAGTGCCGCGAGGAGCGCTACCGCGCCAGCGGCCCCGGCGGCCAGCGACGCAACAAGGTGGAGACGGCCGCGCGGCTCCACCACTCGCCCAGCGGCCAGGTCGCCCACGCCGAGGAGTCGCGCTCGCTGCAGGAGAACCGCACGCGCGCCCTCCGACGCCTGCGCGAGCGCATCGCGCTGGAGCTGCGCTCGCCGTTCGATCTGGCGTCGCCCAAGCTCGCGCCGGAGTTCCTGGCGCAGCGCGGGCCGAAGGGGGCCCTCGCCGTCAACCGGCGCAACCCCGCCTACCCGCTCGTCGTCGCCACCGCTCTCGATGCGCTGACGGCCGCGGAGGGCAGCTACGCGAAGGCGGCGCGAGCGCTGGGGCTGACGACGAGCCAGCTCCTGCGCCTGCTGCGCTCCGACCCTCACGTCTGGCGCGCGGTGGAGGCTGGCCGCCAGCGTTAGACTCGGACGCTACTCGAAGGGTGTTGGGGCGCGGTCGACCGTCTCGTCATTCGTGAGACTACCCTCCTGTGGACGCCTGCGGGCCAGGCCGGCGACGCCTCGAACGACGGTGATGGCAAAGATCGCCGGCCCGAACACGCCGACGACTAAGACGAGCAGCACAAGTCTCAGCATCACAACGAGCATCCCCGCCAGGAAGATAAGCTGACCGAATGGTGGTCTAAGGAGCGACTCAGGAGCCAGGCGCAGGGACATCGCGAGCATTCGCAGCTCGGTACCTACCATGTGGGAAAAGTCTGTGAGAT
>JACZYW010000052.1 GCA_022570885.1 Chloroflexota bacterium
TGCCGTCGCCGTCATAAATAGGTCGTAATAAGAGGATGAAACGCACTAGTAGCAGCCTGTCCCTTGGCCGTGGTTGGGTTCGGACCGGGAGGATGGCTTAAGAATGCTGCGCTACCGTTTTTCTCTTTTGTCACTGGTCATCGGGTTGGGCTGGCTCGCGGTAGGTGCGCCAGTGTTTGGTGGTCCCAATTTGTTAGAGCCCGGAATAAAGGAGGGTGCTAATTATGAGACGGATAGTTTTCCTGGCCGGAGTGACCATGGTGGCCGCGGCAGTTGTGGCTTTTGGTGGCTATTTCGTTGGCGCATTCACCGAATCAGACACACCCAGCGTCGTACCAGATGTTACGCCGCTGGGGCCGCCCACGGTGGATGATGGGCAAAAACAGGAGGCTTTGCAGTTGGCGGCCGGAAACCAGTTGTTTAGGGAGTTCTTTGCGGACCGGAACTACACCGTGGCGGAAATCGGTCCATGGCACAATAGCGAGTTGGAGCTTATTGGAGTCGGGATGATTCTCGTGCTGAATGAGCCCAAGTCATTCGGCTTGACTGATTGGCCAAAAGCTATCTGGGATGAAGAAACCGATTCGTATAGCGAAGGGGTTCTCCGCTTCGGTGCGACTGACGTAACAGAAGTTCACGTACTGGTCGACTTGACCAAGCGAAAAGTCGTGGAAATTCGACCAGAAGAATATGGGGCTATCGAACTGCCACCGGACGTTACGCCGGGTAGCCCAAGCGAGACAGATTAGTGCCGACCGAGGATGACGGTTGGGTTAAGGAGGAATTGAGATGCAGCGTTCAATGACGGGGAATGCGCTTGCCCTAGCGGTGACCTGCCCCCATGAACGCTACCACTCGCTATGTTAGTCCGACCAGGGCCCTGGCGCCAGGCCTGTAGTGTGTCCCCAATCCGTGGATTAGGGTGGGTTAATTTGCAACTCTTGAATATCGTAGCCGAGCCTGGAAAGGCTCGGCTACGGAGAAGCACGAGCGTATTCAAACTGACCCACTACCTCAAGACGCTACGATGAACAGCCGCCAGCTCTCCTCCGCCCGCGTCTCGACGACGCGGCCTCCCGCCGCAGCCAGCGCGGCGCGACAGTCGGCCTCCCGCTCATCGATGATGCCGCTCACGATAGCGACGCCATCCGGCCGCAGCGCCGCGAGCAGCGGTCGCGCCAGCTCCTGCACGATGCGGGCGCTCAGGTTCGCCAGCACCACGTCGTATCGACCGGCGGCCGGCTTGCGAAAGGGCCACGCCTCGCCCAGCGAGCCCTCGGCCACCCGCACGATGCGCCCGACGTCGTTGCGGGCGACGTTCTCTTCGGCCACCTGTACCGCTATCGGATCGACATCGATGGCGTCGACGCGCGCCGCTCCCAGCCGCGCCGCCGCGATGGAGAGGACGCCGGAGCCTGCGCCCACGTCGAGCACGTCGCTGTCAGGCCGCAGGCGCTCCTCCAGCGCCTCCAGGCAGAGACGCGTGGTGATGTGCTGGCCGGTACCGAAGGCTTGGCCGGGGTCGAGCTCGATGACGACATCGTTCGCTCTGGGCCGGTAGCGACGCCAGGAAGGACGAAGCACCAGCCGCCGCCCGACGCGCAGCACCGGAAAGTACCGCTTCCAGGCATCGGCCCAGGCCGCGTCCCGGACGGTGCGAGCGCGCAACGGCCGCACCAGCGCGTCGCCCAGGTCGCGCAGCTCGCGCCGGAGATCGGCGAGAGCGGGGCGGCTGCCGTCGTCTCCCAGGGGCAGCCAAGCGCGCAGACGCACCGGCGCGTCCGGGACGAACGCAACGCCACCCTCTTCATCGATGGCCTCGAACGGCGGCTCGATGCTGACGCCGGCTGGGACGCAGCGACGCAGCAGCTCCGTCGCCGCCTCCACCGCCTCCGGTCGGACGGTGACGGTCAGCTCCAGGTAGTCCACGATTAGCCCAGGGCGTCTTTGATGCGGTTCAGGAGCCCTTTATCGGCGAGAGAGCCGGCCGTGCCCAGCGAATCAGCCAGTTCGGCCAGGAGCTCCTTCTGGTGGGGCGAGAGGTCTTTCGGCGTGATCACCTGCGCGCGCACCAGCAGGTCGCCCCGGCCGCTGCCACGCAGGTGCGCGACGCCCCGGCCACGCAGCACGAAGACCTCGCCGCTCTGGGTGCCGGCGGGAATGCGGAGCGTCTCCGTGCCTTCGAGCAACGGCACCTCCACTTCGGCGCCCAGGGCTGCCTGAGCGATGTCCAGCTCTAGCTGGTGGATGAGATCGTCGCCATCGCGCTGAAAGCGCTTGTCGGCCTTGACCGCGATCAGCAGGAAGAGGTTGCCCCTCGGCCCGCCAAAATCGCCTACATCGCCTTCGCCGGCGAGGCGCATCTGGGCGCCTTCGTCGATGCCGGCCGGGAACTTGATCTCCAGGCGGCGCGTGCGCTTCTCCTGGCCCCTGCCCCGACAGGCGCGGCAGGGATGCGAGATGACGCGTCCCTCGCCACGGCAGCGGTCGCAGGTGGCCACGTTGACGAATCTACCGAAGACGCTCTGCTGCACGCGACGCACCTCGCCGCTGCCGCCGCAGTTGCCGCACCCCTCCGGTTTGGTGCCGGGCTCCGCGCGCTGGCCCTTGCAGCGAGAGCAGAGCTCCACGCCCTCGACCTCCACGGTCTTCTCGCAGCCGAAGGCGGCCTCCTCGAAGGTGAGCGACATTCGCAGGCGAAGGTCGGCGCCGCGACGAGGCACCGCGCGCCGACCGGTCGTGCCGCCGAAGAACGCGTCGAAGATGTCGCCGAAGCCGCCGAAGGTGAAGCCCTCGAAGCCCTGCCCGCCAACAGCCGCTTCCACGCCGGCGTGGCCGAAGCGCTCGTACAGCGCCCGGCGCTCCGGATCGGAGAGCACCTCATACGCCTCGTTGATCGCTTTGAAGCGCTCTTCGGCGTCCTTGCTCTTGTTTCGATCCGGGTGGTATTTCATCGCCAGCCTTCGGAAGGCCTTCTTGATCTCCTCCGGCGTGGCGCTTTTCGACACACCCAGCGCGTCGAAATAGTCTGTCTTGGTCTTAGGCATATCCACTCAGTTTAGCAAATGTGCGGTCTCATAGGCCCACGAGCATCGCGGCCGGGTAGTGGGTCATGTTGAATACGCCGCGTCCTTCTCCGTAGGCGAGGCTTTCGAGCCTCGCCGCCGAGCCTGGAAAGGCTCGGCTACGATATTCAAGAGTTGCAAAGTGACCCGCTACCCATGGCCGTGACTGGTTCACTATTGATAAGCTTGCGATGGTTGAATCCTCTCCCGCAGGTTGAAACCCGCGGCTTCGTACTTCGCAACCGGGGGAGCTGCGGGATTCATCCCGCAGGGTTTGAAAACAAGCCCACAAACCCTGGACCAATCACTCGTGGCCCTCTTCTCGGAGGGCCACGATGCATGTTCTAGGAACGTTCCTAGTGTGCGAGAAGCGGCGCCTAGACCTCGCGGAACTCGCCCTCCACGGCCTCCTCCTCGGGCGCCGCCTCGCCCTCGCCCTCCGCGGGCGTTTCGCCGTTCGGGGCGGGCGCGGCTTCGGGAGCGCCGTCCGAGCCAGCCTCGGCGTACATGGCCGCGCCGATCTTCTGCACCGATTCGGCCAGCTCCGTCATCGCCTGTTTTAGCGTCTCGCTGTCCGAACCCTGGAGCGCGTCGCGCACGGCCTTCACCTTCGCCTCCACCTCCGACTTCACGTCGGCCTCCACCTTGTCGCCCTGCTCGCGCAGCGCCTTCTCCGCGGTGTAGGCGAGCGAGTCGGCCTGGTTGCGCAGCTCGATCTCCTCGCGACGGGTGCGATCCTCCTCAGCGTGGACCTCGGCCTCCTGCTGCAGCTTCTCCACTTCTTCCTTGCTGAGGCCGGAGCCGGCCGTGATGGTGATCTTCTGCTCGCGGCCGGAGGCCTTGTCCTGGGCGGTCACGTGGAGAATGCCGTCGGCGTTGATGTCGAAGGACACGTCGATCTGGGGGAGTCCGCGAGGCGAGGGCGGGATGCCGTCCAAGATGAAGCGTCCCAGCGACTTGTTGTCCTCGGCCATGGCGCGCTCGCCCTGGAGTATGTGGATCTCCACGCTGGGCTGGTTGTCGGCGGCGGTCGAATAGACTTTACCCTTGCTGGTGGGGATGGTGGTGTTGCGCGGGATCACCGGGTCGGCGACGCCGCCCAGCGTCTCGATGCTGAGTGTCAGCGGCGTCACGTCCAGCAGCAGCACGTCCTGCACGTCGCCCTTGAGGACGCCGGCCTGGATGGCGGCGCCCACGGCCACTACTTCGTCCGGGTTCACGCCCCTGTGCGGCTCCCTGCCGAAGAACTGCTGCACTACCTCCTGCACCTTCGGCATGCGCGTCTGCCCGCCCACGAGCACCACTTCGTCGATCTGGCTGGCCTTGAGGCCGGCATCGGAGAGCGCCTGCTTGCAGGGCTCCAGCGTGCCTTCCACCAGGTCGCCCACGAGCTGCTCCAGCTTCGAGCGGGTGAGCATGATCGTCATGTGCTTCGGGCCCGCGGCGTCGGCCGTGACGAACGGGAGGTTGATCTCCGTCTGGATCACCGTCGAGAGCTCGATCTTCGCCTTCTCCGCCGCCTCCTTGAGGCGCTGGAGCGCCATGCGGTCCTGCTTCAGGTCGATCCCCTGGTCGCGCTTGAACTCGTCCACCAGCCAGTCGATCACGCGCTGGTCGAAGTCGTCGCCGCCCAGGTGGGTATCGCCGCTGGTCGACTTCACCTGGAAGGTGCCCTCGCCCAGCTCAAGGATCGACACGTCGAAGGTGCCGCCGCCGAGGTCGTAGACGGCGATCACCTCCTCGCCCTTCTTATCGAGGCCGTAGGCGAGCGATGCCGCGGTCGGCTCGTTGATGATGCGCAGCACCTCCAGCCCGGCGATGGCGCCCGCGTCCTTCGTCGCCTGGCGCTGGCTGTCGTTGAAGTAGGCGGGCACCGTGATCACCGCCTCGGTGACCGTATCGCCCAGGTAGGCTTCGGCGTCGGTCTTCAGCTTCTGGAGGATCATGGCCGAGATCTCGGCGGGCGAGTAGACCTTATCGCCCATCCGCACATGGGCATCGCCGTTCGACGCCTTCTCGATCTTGTAGGAGAGCAGCTTCGTATCGCTCTGCACCTCCGCGTCGTCGAACTTGCGGCCCATCAGCCGCTTGATCGAGTAGAGCGTGTTCTCCGGGTTGGTCACCGCCTGCCGCTTGGCGACGGTGCCGACGAGCCGCTCGCCCGACTTGCTCACCGCGACGACGGACGGCGTGACGCGGCCGCCCTCGGAGTTGGGGATGATCGTGGGCTCGCCCGCCTCCATCACCGCGATGGCGCTGTTCGTCGTGCCCAGATCGATGCCGATTACTTTAGCCATGGTTCGTTCCTCCTAGTTTGGCGGGACAAGCTTCCGTCGGGCTGAAGCCCGACCTACAGTGTGAAAAGCTGAAGCTCGACCTGCAGTGCGAAAAACTGAAGTCCTGCAGCTACTCCCTTTTGTGGGACAGGCTTCAGCCTGTCGCCTGTCGGGCTGAAGCCCGACCTTCGATGTGAAAAGCTGAAGCTTAACCTTCGGTGTGAGAAGATGCCCTAGTCTGCGGCTTCGCTCTCCGGCGCTTCGCCCTCTTGTTCCTCGTTCCCTGTTCCCTGTTCCTCGCCGTTTCCTTGTTCCTTCACACCCACGATCACCATCGCGGGGCGGATGACGCGTTCGCCTAGCTTGTAGCCCTTCTGGACGACGGAGACGACCTTGCCCTCGTCGCCCGGGGCCTCGCTGATCGCCTCGTGCACCTGCGGGTCGAACGGCTGGCCCTCGGCCACCGGGATCTCCTTCACGCCGGCGCTCTCCAGCACCGCCTGGAACTTGCGGTAGATGAGCCAGATGCCGTCGATCCAGGTGAGGCCGGCCAGCTTGGGGTCGACGGTGCTCAGGGCGCGCTCGATGTCGTCCACCAGCGGCAGCAGATTGATCACGAACGAGGCGTTGGCGAGGCGGCCCATCTCGGAGCGCTCCTGCTCCACGCGCCGCTTGTGGTTCTGGAAGTCGGCGGCGGCCCGCTGCCATTTCCCCAGGTAGCCCTGCGCCTTCGCCTTCTCCTCGTCCAGGCGAGCGCGCAGCCCCTCGACGTCCTGGGGCTCCTCTTCCGTAGATGGGGCGTCCGCAGAAGGGGCGTCCGCAGACGAAGCGGCTGCCGCCTCAGCCGAAGCCTCGGCCGCCGGCGGGCCTGCCTGCTCTTGGGGATCGTCTTGCTGCTTCTCGTCGGTCATCCTTGCCCAGCCAGAGAGTTCGTCTTACTCGTAGTATTCGGTGATGAGTTCGCTCATCACGTCCGCCAGATAGCGAACGGTCGAGATCGTGTGGGAGTAGCGCATCCGCATCGGGCCGAGCACGGCGAGCGCGCCCGAAGCGACGCCCGGTGCGCCGTAGCCGCCGACGATGACGCTGCACTCGCGCATCGCCTCGCCCGCCTCGGCCAGCCGCGGGTGCTCCGCGCCGATGATCACGGTAACCCCCTCTCGCGCCAAGGCGCGGAGCGGGATGGTGCGCGTCAGGTTGTGCTCGTCGAGCAGCTCCAGCAGGCCGAGCATACGGTCGCTGTCGGTGAACTCGGGCTGGCCGAGGATGTGGCGCAATCCTTCCAGGTACGCCTCGTCCAATCCGCCCTCGTCTACCGCCGACATGATCTCGACCACCGTATCCATGATCTGCCGCTCAAGCTCGGTCAACACGGCCTCGCTGGCGATCACCTCGCGCACTGTCGACCGGCCGAAGCGCTGGTTCAGCCGGGCTGCCACGACGCTGAGCTCGTCTTGCGTCTGAGGCTGCTCCAGCCTGAGGATCTGCTGCTGCAATCGACCCTGGTCCAGCACCAACACCAGGAGCGCGGTGCTGTCTTGCAGGCTCACCAGCTCCAGATGCTTGATGTGGCAGGCATCCACATGCGGCGAAGTGACGACAGCGACGTTCTCCACCGTTTGCGCCAAGATAGAGGCCGCCAGGTGTGTCCATCGCTCCTGACCTCGCTCTATCTGGTGAAACTGGTGCCGAATCGTCTGCTGAGCCTCCTGCGAGAGCGTCTCCTCTTGCATCAGCCACTCTACGTAGAATCGATAGCCCTTCTCCGTGGGCACGCGGCCGGCCGAGGTGTGTGGCTGGTTGAGATACCCCTGAGCCTCCAGCTCCGCCATCTCGCTACGGATGGTGGCAGCCGAAACGCCGACCTGATGGTTGCGGCCCAGGGCCTGAGAGGCGACCGGCACCGCACGTTCGACGTATTCGCTCACGATCAGTTCGAGGATATGGGTCTGGCGTTCCGTCAGCATGAGAAACCCCGTCCTGATAGCCGATTAGCACTCTCACGGGTAGAGTGCTAATCTGAGTTCAATCTAGCACCGCGCGAATGCCCTGTCAAGGCGCAGGCCATCCTCTTTATACACGAAAGCTTCGTGGTATACTTGCTCCACGTCAGGAAGCGGCCAGTGAGACTGGAGCGAGCAATATGGACGTTCGCGCGCGCATCGTCGGCCTCGGCAAATACCTGCCTGAGCGCATCCTCACGAATTCCGACCTCGAACGGCTCGTAGATACCTCGGATACCTGGATCCAGGAGCGCACCGGCGTTCGCGAGCGCCGCATGGTCGCCGACGACGAGAGCGCGAGCACGATGGCCATCGAGGCGGCGCGTGTCGCGCTCGCCCAGGCAGAGATCGACCCTGCCGACCTGGACCTCATCATCGTCACCACCATCACGCCGGACGGGCTGTTCCCCGCCGTCGCCTCGCGGGTGCAGCACGGCCTCGGCGCGAAGCGGGCCGCCGCCTTCGACATCAGCGCCGCCTGCGTCGGCTTCCTGACCGGCATGGCGACGGCCTCCCAGTTCATCAGCAGCGGCGCCTACCAGAGAGTGCTTGTCGTCGGTAGCGAAGCGCTCTCCCGCATGATCAACTGGAAGGACCGGAGTACCTGCGTCCTCTTCGGCGATGGCGCGGGCGCGGTGGTGCTGGAAGCGTCCGACCGGGGCGGGCCGCTGTCGTTCGTCTTCCACAGCGATGGCAGCGGCGTCCATTTCCTCTACGCTCCCGGCCCCTGCGGGCCGCCCGCGACCACGAAGACGGACGACTACTACATCGCGATGGAGGGCACCCAGATCTTCAAGTTCGCCGTGCACGCTATGGAGTCATCCGCACGTGAGGCTGTCGAGGCCGCCGGCCTCGCGCTCGATGATATCGACCTGCTGATCCCCCACCAGGCGAATCTACGCATCATCAACGCCACCGCTAAGGCGCTGGGGATCCCCCCAGAGCGAGTGATGATCAATGTCGACCGCTACGGCAATACCTCGTCCGCCTCCATACCCATCGCGCTGCGAGAGGCCTGGGAGCAGGACCGCCTGCACGACGGCGACCGGCTGTTGCTAGTGAGCGTCGGCGGCGGGCTGGCCTGGGGCGCCATGGTGATCGAGTGGGTGCCGCTGGGGCCCGTCCCTGTGGCAGCCGAGGCGGCTCATATCGCCGCCGGCAGCTAGCCGCTCGATGACCGAAGAGCGGGAGGTAGCGATCACCGGCCTGGGGGCGGTCACCTCCTTCGGCCGCGACGTCACCACCTTCTGGGAAGCGTTGGTGGCCGGCCGCAGCGCCATCGCGCCGATCACCGCGTTCGACGCCTCGGCTTACCCCTGCAGCATCGCCGGCGAAGTGCGCAACTACGCCCCGCATTCGCAGCTCTCCGCCGAACAGGCCGCGCGGCTCGATCGAGGCGCGCTCTTCGCGGTGGACGCCGCCCTCCAGGCGCTGGCGGACGCGGATCTGCCGCTGACGCGGGAGAACGCGCCCCAGGTAGGTCTGGTGCTCGGCTGCGCCAGACCGGGCGAGACGACGGTCTGGGAGGGACACCGCGCCTTTCACGAGCAGGGCGCCCAGGCGATATCGCCCGGCTACATCGGCCGCACGCTGGCCAACTCGCCTGCGGCCCAGGTGGCGGGCGCGCTGGGCGTGCGCGGCCCCACCGTAGCCATAGCGGCGGGCGGCGCGTCCGGCCACGCCGCGCTGAGTCTGGCCGCCGGCATGGTGCGCCGCGGCGAGGTGCAGGTCGCCTTTGCCGGCGGCGCCGACGCGGCGATCACCCCGCCGGCCCTGGCCGCCTTCTGCGCGATGGGCATCATGACGAAACGCAACGACGAGCCCGAAGGCGCCTGCCGCCCCTTCGACGCGGACGCGGACGGCTTCGCCCTCGCCGAGGGCGCGGCGATGCTGGTGCTGGAGGACGAAGCGCTCGCGCGCGAACGAGGCGCCCGCATCTACGCTCGCTTAGCCGGCGCGGGCTCCGTCACCGAGCCGGGCATCCTCGTGCCGAGCGCAGAGGAAGCCGGGCGCGCGCTCCAGGCGGCGCTGCGCGAACCGGCGCTCCTCCAGAGCGAGATCGACTACTTCTGCGCCTACGCGCCGGGCCAGCCGGGGCTGGACTCGATGGAGACGAAGGCGATCAAGCGCATCTTCGGCGAAGTGACCGCCTCTAAGCTGACCATCAGCGCCCCGAAATCGATGCTGGGCCACATGCTGGGCGCCTCGGGCGCCCTAGACGCCATCGTCTGCGTCAAGGCGATCGAGACGGGCGTCATCCCGCCCACGATCAACCTGGAGCGGCCGGCGGAGGGCTGCGATCTGGACTATACACCCAAGGAGGCGCGCCAGCAGCAGGTGCGCCACGCGATGAGCTACGGCTTTGGGTTCGGAGGCCACCACGTGGCGCTCTGCTTCTCCGCGCCGTAGGCTAGTAAGGAGAACTATGGAGATCACTTGGCTCGGCCATTCCTGCTTCCGGCTGCGCAGCCGCGATTCGTTCGTCGTCACGGACCCCTGCGACAAGAGCACCGGCTACACCATCGGCCGGCCCACGGCCAACGTCGTCACCATCAGCCACGACCACCCCGGCCACAACAACATCGCGGCCGTGGCCGGCTCGCCAAGCGTCGTCCAGGGCCCGGGCGAGTTCGAGATCAGCGGTGTGCTGATCACGGGCATCCGCACGTATCACGATGACGAGCAGGGCGAACGGCTGGGCAAGAACGTCGCCTACGTCCTGGAGCTGGACGACGTGCGCGTCTGCCACCTGGGCGATCTGGGACACGTGCCCACGGCGGAGCAGGTAGAAGAGCTGAGCGGCGTCGATATTCTGCTGACGCCGGTAGGCGGCGGCAGCACCATCTCCGCCAGCGCAGCGGCGGAGACCGTGAGCCTGCTAGCGCCGAAGCTGGTCATCCCCATGCACTACCAGACCCCAGCCTCGAAGAAGAAAGACCTTGAGACGCTGGATCGCTTCCTGAAGGAGATGGGCGCCACCAGCGCCCTGGAGGAGCGACAGCCCAAGCTCTCCGTCACCAAGAGCACCCTCCCCCAAGAGACGAAGGTACTGGTACTGGACTACCGGACGAAGTAGGCGCGGCCAGCCGGCCACCGCGCTCGCTTTGACGGATGCCGCTGGTGGCGCTATCCTAGCCGCACGAGAGGCGATACCAGCTGCCATGGACCAAGAGATCGGCTTCTGCACCACATCGGACGGCGTGAACATCGCCTACGCCACCTTGGGCGAGGGCCCGCCGCTGGTGTATGTTACCGGCTGGCCGGGACACCTTTCGCTCGAATGGGAGACGCCTGTGGCGCGTCACCTCATCGAAGAGCTGGCGGAGGGCGCGACCCTGATCAGATACGATATGCGGGGCAGCGGCCTTTCAGACCGCGATGTTGGCGAGCTGTCGCTGGAGCGATGGATCGAGGACCTGGCCGCCGTCGTCGATCACCTGAAGCTGGATCAGTTTGCCCTCCTCAGCCTTGGCCTCCTCGCTGGGCCAATTGCGATGGCCTACGCCGCGGAACATCCAGAGCGTGTGACAACGTTGATCTTGTCCAGCGCATTTCTGCGCGGCTCTGAACTGTCGACGCCGGAGCGTTCCAAGACGATGACCGATTATATCTCCGCGTATGGCTTCCCTCTATCCATGGACGAAGATCTGGATCAAGAGGACCTCAAGAAATTTCAGGACGTTGCGCGTCTTCAAAAACGATCAGCCTCTACGGAAGTCCAGGGTGCCGTGGTGCGCGCAATGTTCTCGGCCAACAGTGAGAAGCTGACCGAGCGATTAACCATGCCGACGTTACTCTTGCACGGCCAGAGCGATACGGTCGTGCCATTTGACCTCGGTCGCAAGCTTGCTGCCCGCCTTCCCAACGCCAAATTCGTCCCGTTCTTAGAGTCCTCGGCCGCGCCCTGGCAGCAAGGCATCATTGTGGAGGAGATTCGACGTTTTCTTCAAGTCGACGCTCCGGCTGACGATCACGCTAAGGTTGCTACCGCAGGAGGGCCGGTCACCATCCTCTTCACCGACATGGAGTCCTCCACCGCGCTGACTCAACGCTTGGGCGACGCAAAGGCCCAGGAGCTCGTGCGCGCCCACAACACCATCGTCCGCGAGGGCCTGCAGGCCCACGGCGGTACCGAGATCAAGCACACCGGCGATGGCATCATGGCCTCGTTTCCCGCCACCTCAGGCGCTCTCGAGTGTGCCATCGCGATCCAGCGCGGCCTTGCCGCCCTTCGACAAGCCCAGGCAGACCAGGCTGAGCCCCTCGAAGCCACGCTCAACGTGCGCATCGGCCTGAACGCCGGCGAACCGGTGGCGGAAGAAGATGACCTGTTCGGCACGGCCGTCCAGTTCGCCGCCCGCATCTGCGACCACGCCGAGCCGGGCCAGATCCTCACGTCGGACGTGGTGCGGCAGCTCGTCGCGGGCAAGGATTTCCTCTTCTCGGACCGGGGCGAAGTGGCGCTGCGCGGCTTCGAAGACCCCGTGCGGCTCTACGAGGTGCGCTGGCGGGAGGACGACGCCGGCTAGGAAGATGAGGAGGCTGCTATGCTCCGAAACCTCAGACTTCCGATCGCCCTTGTCGCCGCGCTCGCCTTCGCCCTGGCCGGCGCCTGCAACGACAGTACCGATTCCGTTGAGCGTGGCTTCACCATCCACTTCATCGACGTGGGCCAGGGAGACGCGACGCTCATCACAACAGAGGGCGGCGAGCGGCTACTCGTGGATGGCGGCCGCAGCAAAAGCCGAATCATCGATCGGCTGAACGCCTTAGGCGTTGCCGACCTGGACGCTATCCTAGCGACGCATGCTGACGCCGATCACATTGCTGGCCTGGTTGCCGTACTCGAGGAGGACTACCAGATAGAGCGCATCTACTGGAACGGCCAGACGTCCGGCACCCAGACGTTCGGGAATTTCATGGATCTCTGGGATGAGGAGGGCTCGGAAGTCCTTGTGGTGTCTCGTGGAGACACGATCTCGCTCGGAGAGCTCACTATCCGCGTCTTGCACCCGGGCGGCCTGACAGGCGATAGCAACGTGGACTCGATCGTACTGCTGGTCGGGTGCGGCACAGTAGACGTGCTCCTTACAGGCGATGCAGAGATCCCATCAGAGGAATCCATGATCGACGCCGGCGTTCTCATCGAGGTGGACGTCTTGAAAGTCGGGCATCACGGCTCGCGGACTGCGACGTCACCTGAGTTTCTAGAGGCGATTCAGCCTGAGTACGGCGTGATCAGCGCTGGCCTGAACAGTCAGTATGGCCACCCCCACACGGAGACGCTCGAGGCGCTCAACGCTGCCGAGGTTCAGGTGCTCCTCACGGATACGACGCCAGATCCGGACGGCGTGACGCTGACGACGGACTGCTCCAACGTAGCGCTGGTGGAGCTACCGTAGCGCGGACCGGGGCGAATTGGCCCTGCGCGGCTTCGAGGATCACGTACGCCTCTACGAGGTTCGCTGGCGGGAGGACAACGCCGGCTAGGAAGGCGGCCATCATACCATGCCGTTCACGCAGGTGCGCGATCTCAACCTCTACTATGAGCTCCGCGGCGAAGGGCCCAACCTGCTCTTCATCGGCGGCAGCGGCGGCGATCTGCGCGAGAAGCCCAACATCTTCGACAGCCCCCTGACCGAATCGTTCACGATCCTGGCGTACGACCAGCGCGGCCTGGGCCGGACAGCAACGCCCGACGCGCCCTATACCATGGCCGACTACGCCGAAGACGCGATCGCGCTGCTGGATGCGATCGGCTGGCGGAGCTGTCACGTCATGGGCGCCTCGTTCGGCGGGATGGTGGGGCAGGAGCTCGCGATCCGGTTTCCGGAGCGCATCGAGCGGCTAGTCCTCGCCTGCACGTCGAGCGGGGGCCGCGGTGGCTCATCCTACCCGCTGCACGAGCTGCTCGAACTCGACCCAAGGGAGCGCGCGAGACGTAATCTGTCGCTTCACGACACCCGTCATGACCAGGAATGGCAAGCGTCGCATTCGGAAAAGGTAGCGGAGATCCTCGACCACGCGGTCGCCGAGGCGGACGCCCTGGCGCGTGAACCGGGCCGCGAACTAGGCGCGCGACGCCAGTTGGAAGCGCGCATCTATCACGATACCTACGACCGGCTGCCGGCGGTCACGCTTCCCGTCTACATCTGCGGCGGCAAGTATGACGGCATCGCGCCGGTCGAGAACCTCGTCGCCCTCGAACGGCAACTTCCAAATGCCCGGCTGGAGCTCTTCGAGGGTGGTCACCTGTTCTTGGCGCAGGACATGCGCGTCTATCCGCGACTGCTCGCCTTCCTTCAGGGCGACCTGGATACAGAGCCGTAAGGCGCGCTACCGGTCCACCCCCAGCGCTGCCCGTAGCTCCTCGCGCGCCACTTCGCGGTCGTCCCAGGGCAGGTACTCGTTGCCGACGATCAGGTACGGCTCGTGCCCCTTGCCGGCGATGAGCACCACATCGCCGCTGCGAGCGCCCTCGAACGCGTGCCGCATCGCCGCCCGCCGGTCGGGGATGCGAACGAAGTCGTCGTCCTCGCGCTTGCCGGCCTGCGTCATCGCCTGGGCGATCTGCTCGAGAATCGCGGCGGGGTCTTCCGTCCGCGGGTTGTCGTTGCAGAGCACCGTGAAGTCGGCCAGCGCGGCGGCCGCCTCGCCCATGCCGGTGCGCCTGCCCGGATCGCGGTCGCCACCGCAGCCGAAGACGACGACCAGCCGCCCCGACGCCACCGGCCGCAACGCTTGCAGCACGGAGCGCAGCGAGTCCGGCGTGTGCGCGTAGTCTACCGCCACCGCGAAGGGCTGGCCGCACTCGATCCGCTCCAGCCGCCCCGGCACGCTGTCGAACGCGCCGAGCGCCTCGGCGACCGTCGCGGCGTCCGCGCCCTGGCTGATCGCCACCGTGGCGGCGGCCAGGGCGTTGTAGACGCTGAACTGGCCCAGGAGCGATAGCTCTACCTGCGCGTTTCCAGCCGGCGTCGCCAGTTGGAAGCGCGAG
Source organism: Chloroflexota bacterium (assembly GCA_022570885.1). Classification (GTDB taxonomy): domain Bacteria; phylum Chloroflexota; class Dehalococcoidia; order DSTF01; family RBG-16-68-14; genus JACZTE01. The sequence continues at coordinate 14,342 of JACZYW010000052.1, forward strand.
CCGCTCTCGGAGAGCGCGACGTCCAGCGCCCGCACGTCGGCCTCCTCCGACTCGATGCCGTAGGTCAGGACGCGAGCCGTCTTCGTCCGCGAGCGCATATATGCGCTCGCCGGGTCGTCCGCGTTGAGGACGGCGGTCTTGCCGATCCCCTTGTCGACCGCCTCGTCCAGCATCTCGAAGAGCCGGCCTTTCGTCTCCCGATAGTCGTCCACGGTGGCGTGGAAGTCGAGGTGGTCCGGCGAGAGGTTGGTAAAGACCGCGATATCGTACTCCAGGTGTTCGAGACGGTGGAGCGCCAGCCCGTGGGAGGTCGATTCGACCACCGCGTACTCCGCCTCGTCTCGCATGCGGGCGAGCAGCGACTGCACCTCC
>JACZYW010000186.1 GCA_022570885.1 Chloroflexota bacterium
ACGGCGGCGGCATTGACGTGGTAGGTGCCTTGTACGCTCTCCGTGATGCGAGTCCACCAGCGGCTGAGGCCGCCCACCACCGAGGCGTAGCCACCCTCCTCGCGCACCTTCCCCATCGTCACCGTGACCGGGAAGGCGACCTCCGTCCGGTCGCCGGGCGACAGTCCCGTCGCCGCCATCTGCACCCGCAGCGCGAAGTCGGAGAGCGCCGGCTCCTCCGACGGCAGATCCGCTCGCGGCGGCACCCAGAGGATGTGCGAGCCCTCGACGCCCGTCGCGTCCAGCCGCTTCGCCAGCGCGCGCAGCCGCTCCTCCCAGGCATCGGTCGTCTCCCAGAGCGACGCGATGTAGACGCCGACGCGATGCTCGCCGTCGGACGCGATGAGCGCGTCGCCCGCAGCATCCGTTATGTCGAGCTTCGCCTCGAATCGTTGGTTCAGCCACTCGACGAGGAGTCGAGCGCCGTAGCGGCTGGGCAGGTCGGCGGGAGCCATCGCACGAATGGTAGCAGATGGTGGGAAGCTGCACCTGGCACCCTCACCGCCGCCTGCTGTAGAATAGCCCCACTCACCGTTCGCCTCGTAGCAAGGAGCGCAATCCGATGGTGCTAGAGCCATCTCGTCTCGACGGCAAGCGGGCGCTGGTGCTGGGCGCCGCGACCGGCTCGGGCCGCGCGATCGCCCTCGCGCTCGCCGAGGCGGGGGCGGACCTCGCGCTCTGCACCGTCACCACCGACGGCGAGGAGGTGTTTGCGCTGCGCAAGACCGCCCGCCAGGTGCGCGAGCTGGGCCGCACCGCCATCGAGCAGGCGATCGACGCCTCGCTCGGCACCGGAGCGCAGGTGATGGTGCGCCAGGTCTCGAAGGAGCTGGGGCGCATCGATGTGCTGGTGAACGCGCCGCCAGTCGTTGCCGATCTCCTCGACAAACCCGCCACCAAGGTAAGCGACGCCGAGTGGTCGAAGGTGATCGGCCGCACCCTGGGCGCGACCTTCTTCGCCTGCCGCGCCGTCGGCCGCGAGATGCTGAAGGCCGCTCCCGATGGGCAACCTGGTGGCCGGATCATCAACGTCGCGTCCGTCCTGGGCGAGCGGGGGCTGACGAACGCCGCCGCCTACAGCGCGGCGCAGGGCGGCATCCTCAACCTCACGCGCGCCCTGGCGCAGGAGTGGGCGGCCCAGGGCATCACCGTCAACGCCATCGCGGAGGGCTGGCTGGACGACGCGACGCCGGAGGCCGCGCGCTACGCACCGATCAAGCGCGCCGGATGGCCCGACGAAGTAGCGCCGCTCGCCGTCTACCTCGCCTCCGACGCCTCGGGCGACGTCACCGGCCAGGTGCTCCTCGTCGACGGCGGGCCGACGGCGCACCTATAACGAGGTATCCTGTGCCCATGAAGGAAGGCGTGCCCACTCGAAACGTGGTCACTCTCTCCGGCGACACCGGGCCGCTGCGCGAGGCGTTCAACCGCGACGCCGAGCAGACCCGCCTGCTGCTCCTGCTCTCGCCCACCTGATCGATGTGCCGGCAGGGGGCCTCTGTCATCCAGACCTCAGTCCTCGAAGCGATCGGCGACCCGGCCCTTCGCGCCTACGTCGCCTGGGTGCCGATCCTGGCGGAGGACACGGGCGCGCCCGATGCGTCGACGCTCGCGCTGATCCCCGACGAGCGGGCAGCCTATTTCTGGGACGCCGGACGCACCCTGCCCGAGCTCTTCGCCGGTATCCTCGGCCTGCCCGAAGGCTGGCCTGCGTGGGACGTCTACCTGGCCTACCCGCCCGGCGCACGCTGGGACGACGAGCCGCCCGCGCCCGCGTTCTGGCGCCACCAGCTCGGCGACCTCGCGATCGCGCCGCGGCTCGACGGCGATGCGTTCGCGGCGGAGCTGCGCTCGCTGCTCGCGGGCGGCTGAGCGCTTAGCCGATCTGCTTCTCGAACTCGATCTCCCGCACGTCCGGCGTGAGCCAGTGCTCGCCCACAGCGACGTAGCCGTGCTTGCGGTAGAACGCCTGCGCCGGCTGCTGTTGGTCAGTGGTGCCGAGCGTGATTCGCCGATAGCCGCGCTCGAGGCAGAAGCGCTCGGCCTCCTGCAGCAGCAGCGCCGCCAGCCCGCGCCGGCGCCAGTCGGGGCGGACGCGAAAGCGCCGCAGCCGCGCCGTGGTCTCGTCGATCCGCAGGACTGCGCCGTAGCCGACGATGTCACCGCCCGCGTATTCGGCCACCCAGAACTGGCCGCCTGCATTCAGGTAGACGCCCGCGATGTCGTCGAAGTCGGCGCGGTGTGGCCGGTCCGGCGAGTCGAAGCCGACCTCGCGCTGGAACTCGCGGTCGATCTCGAGGATGGCCGCCAGATCCTCCGGCCGGTACGTGCGCAGCGTGACCTGATCGAGTGTGGTTGCCATGAGTGCCATGGTAGCACCACGGCAGGCGGGGCAGCAGGACACGCACAGCAGCCGACTTGAGACGCTGAGCCGCAGCGGCTAGAATGGAGCGGCGCGCGAGGGGAGCCTCGCTCGCGGGGCCGAAGTGGCGGAACTGGTAGACGCGACGGTCTCAAAAACCGTTGCCCTGTGAGGGGCGTGCCGGTTCGATTCCGGCCTTCGGCACCAAGGCTATTCGTGGAAGAGAACGCGAGGGAGCAGAACGCGGGCGACTCGCTTCTGCTCTCTGTGAGCGGTGCCGAGTGGTGTAATGGTAGCACGGGGGCCTTTGAAGCCTCTCGTCTAGGTTCGAATCCTAGCTCGGCAACCAGGGCAGATCACGAACACCCCGTGTGAGGAGGCAACGCAAGCGAAATGCTTGGGAATGGTCAACTATCGCTAGAGGGGATCAAGATCCTGGACCTGGCCAGGCTGGGCCCGGGCCCTCACTGCGCCCAGATCCTGGGCGACTTTGGCGCCGACATCATCAAGGTGGAGGAGCCGGGTCCCGGCCGGGGACGCCGGGCGGGCCGCGTCCTGCGGCTGGCCGGTAGCTCCCCCATCCGGCGCAACTCGCGCAGCATCGGGCTCAACCTGAAGAGCGACGAAGGACGCGAGGTCTTCTACAAGCTGGCGGCCTCGGCGGACGTGATCATGGAGGGCTTTCGGCCGGGCGTGGCGAAGCGCCTCGGGATCGACTACGAGACCATCCGAGCGCTACAGCCCGGTATCATCTATGCGTCGCTGAGCGGCTACGGACAGGACGGCCCATACGCCGGCTACGTCGGCCACGATATCAACTACCAGGGCGTGGCCGGGATCCTGGGGCTGAGCGGCGATCCAGACGGCCCTCCCGCCATACCCGGCATGGCCACCGCGGACGACGCGGGCGGCATCAGCGCCGCGCTCGCCATCCTCGTCGCCTACGTCAGCAAGCAACGCACGGGTATCGGCCAATACCTGGACGTCTCGATGGTCGACACGCTGATCACGATGATGTTTCTCCCCATCGACCAGTACATCAGCAGCGGAGAGGTTCCCCACCGCGGCAAAACGATGCTCACCGGACTCTACCCCTGGTACAACGTCTACGAGGCTAAGGACGGCAAGTACCTCTCCGTGGGCGCTGTCGAGCCCTGGTTCTACGAAAACCTCTGCCGTCTGCTGGGCCGGGAGGACTTCGCTCCCGACCAGTACGCGGAGAGCGAGAGGCAGGCGGAGATCTTCGAGGCCTTCCGCGAGATCTTTCGCACCAAGCCGCGCGACGAGTGGGTGGCAGAGCTCATGCCCGCGGAGACCTGCGTGGCGCCGATCTACTCGCTGGACGAAGTCGTGCGCGATCGCCACTTGCAACAACGGCAAATGATTGTAGAATCGGAGGGGCCGGATAAGACCATGCGGAAGCAGGTGGGCTTCATGGTCAAGTTTTCGGAGACGCCGGGCCAGATCCGGCGGCCGGGCCCGGAGCTGGGCCAGGACACCGGCGAGCTGCTGGCAGAGCTCGGGTATGATGATCGGGCCATCGAGGCGATGGAGCAAGCCGGAGCTGTCGCGTCTCGTAACGGAGAAGCAGCCGCAGAGCCTGTCGGCGGCGGCCAGTCGGAGAAGGGGGAAGAACGATGAACTTTGGGCTGAACAAGGAAGAGGAGGCGTTCCGGAACGAGGTTCAGGAGTTCCTCGCCAAAGAGCTCACAGACGATGTCGCGGGGAGCATCTTTATCGATACCCCCGAAC
>JACZYW010000187.1 GCA_022570885.1 Chloroflexota bacterium
TGGCTGGCCGAGCACGCGGAAGGCGTCGGGGCGCCTCCTGACGCCGGCGACCTCAGCTACGAGCAGTTCCAGCGCAACCGCGCCTTCCTCGCCAAGCTGGGCGAGCAGGGCTGGTACGCTCCCACCTGGCCGAAGGAGTACGGCGGCGGCGAGCTGAGTCCGCCCGTGGCCGCCGTCATCCGCGAGGAGATGGACGCTCGCATTCCGCATCTGGAGAACGTCCACCCGCCCGGCGATGTCGGCGGCTCCGCGGCCGGGGCGATCCGGCAGCTAGGCTCGGACGAGCAGAAGCGTCGGTTCCTCCCCCCCATCCTGCGCGGCGAAGTGGTCACGTGGGAGCTCTACACAGAGCCGGAGGCCGGGTCGGACCTGCCCGCGCTCAAGAGCCGCGCCGAGCGGCAGGGCGATGAGTACGTTATCAACGGCACGAAGACGCTCGTCGGCGGCCACTTCGAGGCGGAGTACCTCTTCTTCCTCGCGATCACCGACCCCGACGGAGGCAGGCGCGAGAACCTGAGCGCCTTCCTCATCCCCTTCGGCCTGCCCGGGATCACGATGACCGACCTGGATATGATCGCGGGCAGCAGAAAGCTCACCATGATCTTCGAGGACGTGCGCGTGCCGGCTGGCCAGCTTGTCGGCAAGGAGGGAGAGGGCTGGACCGCGTTCACCACCGGCCTCCACGGCGCGCTCAGCGTCGGCATCGGCCCGGGCCTCGACCGCGATGGCCACGTGCTGGAGCAGCTACTGGAGTACTGCAAGGCCACGCAGCACGGCGGCCGGCCGCTCAGCAGCCAGCCTCACGTGCAGGACGCGCTCGCTCGCATCTACACCGATTTCCAGGTGCAGCGCCTGCTGCGGCTGCGCAACCAATGGCTGACTTCCACAGGCAAACCCGTCACCTACGAAGGCACACAGGCGGTGCTGGGCCGAAAGCTCTTCGACCTCCGGCTGGGCGAGGCGATCCACCAGGCGCTGGGCCCGCTGGCCATGATCAAAGACCCAGACTGGACGCCGCTCGGCGGCGAACTCGAGCACTTCCACCGCTACGCGATCCTGATGGCCCACCCGGGCGGCACCGTCGAGATCCAGAAGCTCCGCATGTTCCGCGGCATGATAGAGGGCCGGCCACCGGCGTAAGGGAGAAGAGTCAACTGGTGCTCGATCTGGCCCTCAGCGACGAACAGGAGCTGCTACGCAGCACCGTCCGCGACTTCGTCGAGCGGGAATGCCCGCTGGCGACGGTTCGCCGGATCGATGAGCAGGAGGGCGGCTTCTCCAGCGAGCTCTGGCAAAAGCTCGCCGGCCTGGGCTGGCCCGGCATCCTGATCCCACCGTCGTACGGCGGCGAAGGCGGCACGCTGACCGACGCCGCCGTCCTCTACGAGGAGATGGGGCGCGGACTGCTCCCCAGCCCCCACCACTCCTCCGCTGTGCTGGCGGCGCAGATCCTCCTCCAGGCGGGCAGCGAGGAGCAGAAGCAGCGCCTCCTCCCGGCCATCGCCGGAGGAGAGCGCGTCCTCACCCTCGCGCTGACCGAGGCTAACTACGGCTGGACACCCGAGCACGTCGCGACGGTCGCTACGCCGAACGGCGGTGGCTTCGTCCTCGACGGCACGAAGCAGTTCGTGCCCGACGCGAACGCCGCCGACGAGATCATCTGCGTCGCCCGCACCGGCCAGCAAGGCCACACGCTCTTCTTGGTCGACGCGGAAGCGGCCGGGGTACAGCGACGGCCGATGACGGGCTTCGCCGGCCAGCCGCTCGCCGAGGTCACGTTCAGCAGCGTCGCGGTCGCGCCGGAGGCCGTGATCGGCGAAGTAGACCAGGGGTGGCAGGTGCTGGACTCGGCCCTGCCCGCGGCGACGGTTCTCCTCTGCGCCTACATCGCGGGCGCAGCGCGCCGGGTCTACGAGCTTACCCTGGACTACGCGCAGCAGCGCGTCCAGTTCGGGCAGGCGATCGCCCGCTTCCAGCGCGTGCAAGATCACCTGATCGAGATCGTGAACGACGCCGACGCCGCTCGCTGGACCGCGTACGAGGCGGTGTGGAAGCTGGAGACCGGGAAGGCCGATGCAGGAGAAGCGGTCTCGGTGGCTAAGGCCGTCGCCAGCGAGGGGTTCTATCGCGTTTGCGAGGCCGCCCACCACGTCCATGCGGGCATCGGCTCCGACAAGGCGTACGGCCTCTACCTGTACACGAAGAAGTCTCGCAGCCTCTACCACTACCTGGGCGACCCGGCCTTCCATCGCCAGAGGCTAGTCGAACTGCTGAAGCTGTAGTCGCGGAAGGAGCGGAGCACATGGAGAGCGAATCCTCACCGATCGCCCACACGAAACACGGCGACCTCACGCTCGACCAGATCGCCGAGACGCTGCCGGGCATGTCCCGCCTCATGGTGGAGGTCTCCGACCGCTACTGGATCCTCTACTACGCCGCGAAGGCCGGCAAGTGGGACCTGGCGCGTCACGAGTTCAGCGAGCTACGAAAGACGATGCGGCTGGCGGCGCTGGTACGGCCGAAGTATCAGGAGCCGCTGGATCAGTTCGATGCGGAGTACATGAAGCCGCTAGAGCAGGCGATCCGGGCGAAAGACTGGCCCGCGTTCGACGACGCCTACCAGAAGGGCATCGACGGTACGAACGAGAACCACCGCACGCTCGGCTACTCGTACATCGAGTGGCAGCTCCCCGATACGCCGCCCCCGCATCTGCGCCTGGCTGAGTAGACGCCTGCTGCGTTAGCCGAACAGCACGGGTAGCTTGGCCGGCGAACGGAAGATCATCCCCGTGATCTGGGGCTCATCAGCCTCAGGGTCCAGCCGGAGGTTGGGGCACCGGTCGAACAGCGTGTTGAGCGCGATCGATGTCTCCATGCGCGCCAGGTGCTGGCCCAGGCAAACGTGCGCCCCAAAGCCGAAGACGATGTGGGGGAAGCGCTTGCGGAAGATGTTGAACGTCTCCGGGTCGTCCCAGCGGCTCTCATCGTGGTTCGCAGCGGCTACGCTCACCATGATCGAGGCCCCCTTAGGCACGGGAACGCCGTCTACCACCGTGTCCTCCGTGGCTGATCGCATGATCGATAGGAGCGGCGGCTCCCATCGCAGCGCCTCTTCTATCGCCTGGGGGAGAAGGCTGCGGTCGTCGCGCACCGCGTTCAGCTGATCCGGGTTGGTGAGGAGCCCGCAGAGCAGGTTCCCAGAGGAGCGATAGGTCGTCTCTGCCCCGGCGGGGAGGAGCAGCCGCAAGAAGGCGCAGATCTCCTCGTCGTTCAGGCGCGTCCCGTCCAGCTCGGCGTGAGCGAGGAGGCTGATCAGGTCCTCGCGCGGCTCCTTGCGTCGCTGGTCGATCACCACCACCAGATAGTCGTGCAGCTTCTGGGAGGCGCGCATCCCACGGGCCGGGTCGCCCGGGATGTTGATCAGCTCCACGGTCCAGCGGTGGAATTTCGGCAGGTCCTCCTTGGGCAGCCCCAGCATGCCGGTGATGACGTGAACCGGGAACGGAAACGTGAATTCGTGGACGAGGTCGGCCTTGCCGCGGTCAACGAAGCGATCGATGAACGAGTTCACCGTCGGCGTGATGATGTCGGCCTCCCAGCGCTCCATCTCGCGCTTGTTGAACGTCTGCTCGATGAGCGCGCGGTAGGTGTTGTGCTCCGGCTCGTCCATCTCCAGGATCGAGTGGCCCATCACTATGCCTATGGTGTTCGCGTATGCGCTCGAGGAGAACGACGAGCCGGAGCGGAGCACCTGGGTCACCGCATCGTACGAAAGCGCCGAGTAGATCGGAGCGTCGCCCAGCAGTCCCGCCTCCTGCGGCGCCATGCCAAACTCTGCCCAGATGCTCCCTTTGTACACAGGCGACTTCCGGCGCAGCTCGCCCATCTTCGGATATGGGTCGCGCACCGTGCCCGCCCCGAACGCTTGGTCGAGCGCCTGAAACGGGTCGTAGTCGTCCTCGTCTTCGACCGTCTCTAGATGTTCGTCTGTCGTCATGGCAATGCCTACCCCTTCTTTAGGTAACGACGCCTGCTTCCTTCAATCGTGTGATCTCGTCCCAGTCCACGTCGAATTCCTGCAGGATCTCCTCGGTGTGCTGCCCGAGCTCCGGCGCTCCGCGCTTCA
>JACZYW010000188.1 GCA_022570885.1 Chloroflexota bacterium
CTGCTCGTCAGCATCCGCGAGGAGCTGCGCGCCGCGAAGCAGTTCGAGCTGTCCGACCGCATCCGCGACGGCCTGGCGGAGCTGGGCGTCGCGCTGGAGGACACGGCCGGCGGCACCGCTGCCCGCCGGCGGGAGTAGCGCAGGCCTCGCACCAGCGATGGTATACTGAAAGTCCTATGGCTACAGCCGGCCCGGAGATCGACCTCAAGACGCTGATCAGAGACGTGCCCGACTTCCCCAAGCCGGGCGTCCTCTTCCGCGATATCACGCCGCTCCTGCACGATCCCGATGCCTTTCGTTATGTCATCGACGAGCTGACGCGGCGCATCGGCGCGCTCACGCCTGACGCCATCATCGGCATCGAATCGCGCGGCTTCCTCTTCGGCGCGCCGGTGGCCTACAACCTGGGGCTCCCCTTCGTGCCGGTGCGCAAGGCAGGCAAGCTGCCGGCGGAGCGGATGAGCGTGGAGTTCGCGCTGGAGTATGGCGAAAGCCAGCTCGATATCCACGTCGACGCGCTGGAGCGCGACCAGCAAGCGGTCATCGTCGATGACCTGCTCGCGACAGGCGGCACCGCCGCCTCTACGGCCAAGCTAGTGGAGCTGCTGGGCGCCTATGTGAAGGCGATCGCCTTCGTCGTGGAGCTGCCCGCGCTGGGCGGCCGCGATCGGCTGCAGGGCCACGAAGTGATCACGCTCGTCCGCTACGACGACGCCTGACGAGCACGGCGATTGACACCCGTGCTCTGGCCTGCCACACTGACGAGGCGCCCGCAGTCGAGTCTGCCTGGGGCGCTGACGACGAGAAGGAGGCTCGGATCGCCCTCATGGATGAGAACCAGATGGCAGAGCGCTCGCACTTCTACGGACTGGCGATCTGCGCCGTCGCCATCTTCACCGCTCTCACCTTCCTCACCGGAGTGATGCGCCGAAGCTACTGGGCGCTGGCGCTGCCCGTCACGGGCGGCTTCCTGGGGACGCTCTACATCGCGTTCTGGATCGGGCGCGCCCTGATCGCCACGCCGATCGAACCACCGGCCGACGACTAACGGCCGTCTCCCGTCGACCGCCGACGACGGCTAGCGGCCGTCTCTCACTGACAGCACATCCCGATAGACCGCCAGCGTGCGCTGCGCCGTCTCCCGCCACGAGAAGTGGCCGACGATGCGCTGCCGCCCGGCCTCGCGCAGCCGCCGGCGCAGGCGCGGATCGTCCAGCACCCGCTCGATCGTCTTGGCCAGCGCCGGTGCGTCGGCAGGCGGCGCCAGCAGCCCGCTCACGCCCTGCTCGATCACCTCGGGGAACGCCCCGGCCGTCGTCGCCACCACCGGCGTGCCGCAGGCCATCGCCTCCGCTGCCGGCAGGCCGAACCCTTCGTAGAGCGAGGGCGAGACGAGTAGCTGCGTGGTGTTGTACAGCCGCACCAGCTCCTCGCGGCTGACGCGACCGGTCAGCTTCACACGATCGCCGATGCCCAGCTCGCCGGCCAGCGCCGGCACCAGCGAGGCCTCTGGCCGGTCCACCACCGTCAGGCGCACATCGCGCCGGCCCTTGAGCAGCGCCAGCGCCTCGAGCAGGTAGCGAACGCCCTTGTTGCGGTCGTCGGAGTTGCCGACGAAGAGGAGGCTGTTCGCCCGCCGGCGCAGCTTCAGCGGGCGAAAGGTTTCGGTATCGACGCCGTCGTACACGACCGCGACGCGCTCGGCCGGCAGGCTGAACTCCCGCTCGACCAGCGCCGCCGAGTCGCGCGAGCCGGTGATGATGCGGTCGACCCGCCGCGCCACGATCTCCTGCATGAAGAACGGGTAGAATCGCAGCCAACGGAGCTTCTCGGCCAGGCTGCCTGCCTGGCGCACGCTGTTGGCCCGGTCGATCTGGAGCGGATGGTGGATGTTGGCGACGATGGGCAGGCCGCTCGCCTTGATCAGGAGCGCGCCGTAGCCCAACACCTGCACGTCGTGGATCAGATCGAACCGGTGCGTCTCCGCCAGCTCGCGCAGCTTGCCGTAGGCCCGGACGCTGAAGGCGGCCATCGCAGAGAACATGCCGAAGCGGCTGGTGGCCAGCTCGTAGAAGTTGAGCGGGTGGAAGAAGCTGCGAGGATCGCGGCCGTAGAAGAAGAAGCGGCCGGTCTCCAGCAGACGGTAGACGCTGTAGCTCTGCACCCGATGCAGCACGATGCCGTCCGCCAGCTCCGGGTAGGGCGGCCCGCAGATGACGTGCACTTCGTTCCCCAGCTCGACCAGCTCGCGGGTGAGGTGGTGCAGATAGATCCCCTGCCCGCCGGAGTACATGCTCCCCTGGTGGAGCAGGAAGCAGACCTTCATCTCGTCGACTCCACTCGCAACGACGGCGCTGCCGCCGCCCGGCGGCCGAGCAGCTCCTCGTAGAGCGCCACGGTCTCCTCCGCCGTCCGTCGCCAGCTAAACCGCTCTCGCACGCGCCGAACGCCCGCTTCGCCCATCGAGCGGCAGCGCTCCGGCTGCTCCAGCAGCGTCCGTATCGCCCCCGCCAACGGCTCGACGTCTGCCGGAGGCACGAGCAGGCCAGTCGCGCCGTCCTCGATGATCTCCGGCAGCGCGCCCGCCGTCGTCGCCACCACCGGCGTGCCGCAGGCCATCGCCTCCGCCGCGGGCAGGCCAAAGCCCTCGTAGCGAGAGGGACAGACCAATAGCTGCGCGCTGTTGTACTGGCGCACCAGCTCCTCGCGGGAGAGGGCCTCCAAGAAGGTCACCTGGCCCTGCAGGCCAAGCTGGCGGGCGAGTCTCGGCGCTTCGTGCGAGCGAGGGCGGTGCACCACCGTCAGGTGGCACGACGCCTGCCCGCGCAGCGAAGCGAGCGCCTCCAGCAGGTAGCGGATGCCCTTGTTCCTGTCCTCGCTGTTGCCGACGAAGAGGATGCTCCCCTGCTGTCGTTCGACGCCTTCCAGCGGGCGAAACAGCTCCGTATCGACACCGTCGTGGATCACTCGCACGTGCTCCCGCGACAGGCCGAAGGCATCGACGACGGAGCCGGCGGAGGCGTCCGAGCCGGTGATGATGCGGTCGACTCGCGCCGCCACCCAGCGCTGCATCACCCACGGGTACCAGAGGAGACGCGAGACGCGGGCGCCCAGGCTCCGGGCCTGGGCGAGATCGCTCTCGCGGTCGATGTCGAGCGGGTGGTGGACGTTGGCGACGACCGGCCGCCCCCGTTGTGTCATCAGCCAGATGCCGTAGCCCAGCGTCTGGTTGTCGTGGATCAGGTCGAACGGGCCGTCCCGCTCCAGCTCGTTCAGCTTCTGGTAGGCGCGCAGGCTGAACATGTTCAGCAGCGAGGAGAGCGTCAGTCGCGTCGTGGCGAACTCGTACAGGTTCACCGGATGGAAGAAGAGCAGCGGATGCGTGCGATAGACGTACTCCTCGTAGCCGTCCAGGAAGCCCCAGAAGCTGAACGTCTTCAGCCGATGCAGCCGCACCCCCTCGACGACCTCCGGATAGGGCACGCCGGCGATGACGTGGACTTCGTGTCCCAGACGCGAAAGCTCGGCCGTGATGTGGTGCAGGTAGATGCCCTGGCCGCCCGAGTACATGTGGCCCTGGGCCTGGATGAAGCAGACCCTCACGCCGGGGCCTCGCGAGGCTTGCGGGCGTAGAGGACGATGCTCTTCGGCAGGAGGTAGTTGGCCAGCCCATCGCAGCGGTCCAGGAGCGCGGACCGGCGAGGCTCGTCGCTGCTGAGCAGCTCCCGGAGCTGCGCCACCCACGGGTGGCCCTCGCGCTCCGGCGAGACCACGGAGCCGAAGAGCCAGTAGCACGCCTCCAGCGAGTGGCGGAAGCGCACAGCGTACGGCCGCACGCCGCCGTCGCGCAGCAGCCGCACGAGCTCTCGACGCCCGTAGATGCGAACGTGGCCGCCGGGCGCGGTGCGGTACTTCCTGGAGAGCCGCCACAGGAGCCGTTCGGAGATCTCGTCCGGCACGCTCACGGCCAGCGCGCCGCCGGGGCGGAGCACCCGCACCAGCTCCGCCAGCACCGCCCAGTCGTCGGGCACATGCTCCAGCACCTCAGTGCAGACCACCCGGTCGAAGGAGCCGTCCTCGAACGGGAGGCGGGAGA
>JACZYW010000189.1 GCA_022570885.1 Chloroflexota bacterium
TCATGTTCTTCTCGATTAGCCAGTCCGGTCCAGAGGCTCAGGCCGCCAGCCAGGGCACGGTGACCGCCATGCGGCTGGACGTTCCCGCGAGCGTACCGCTGGGAAGCGAGTTCACCGTCAGCATCGTGGGCGATCTCACGCCACCGGGGATCATCACAGGCTTCTCGGCCCAGATCCTCGTCAACACCGGCACCGGTGGCGTGTCGTACAACGGCAGCGGCGACTGTCTGGCCGAGGTCAAGCCGCGGCCGGCGGACAACAACCTGGCATTCTGCGACTCGGGCACGCCCATCCTGACTGGCGGACACAACTGGTCCGTCCTGACCGACTTCAATCTCACCCCGGATGCCCTCCAGGTAGCTGCTTCGAGCAAAGTAGTTCTGGTGAACGCCAGCTACTCGTGCAACACCGAGGGCACACACAGAATCTCGCTTGGTGTGCAGCCGAGCGATCCGGACGGCGCTCTGTATAGCGGCGAGGGCGGCAGCGAGATTTTCGTGAAGAGCGAGGCGCAGGACGTCGACACCAACGGCGACGGGAATGCGAACTTCACCGTGGTGGCAGACACCACCACCATCACCTGCATCGCGCCGCCGACCGACACGCCAACGCCGACGCCCACGCCGACGCTGACGCCCACGCCGACGCCGACGCCCACGCCGACGCCTACCACAACGCCAACGCCGACCGCCACGCCACCACCCGGGACACCGACTGCCACGCCCGTGCCGTCAACCGATCCCAGCATGGCGTTCGAGGTCTACGCCGACAAGGAGAAGACGCAACTCGTATGCGCCCTGCCCATAGCGGGCCAAATCGATATCAGTCGCGAGTGCGATGTTGGCGTCGGGGCGTTCAGCGTCGATGTCTACGCCCTTGTTCCGCCTGAGGATGGCTACACGATCTACAAGATAGTGCTGGAGTATTCCGAAAACCTCACCTTGCAACAGCAGGCAGGGATCACCGAAAACCGCTGGCCCGCATGCATATTGGGCAGCGAGACCAAAGCGCCGGGAAGATACACTCTGACCTGCAAGGGAGGATCGCCGGCGAGCATGTACTCGGGTGTGCTCGCGAACATCCAGTTCGTATGTGACGGGGAAGGGACTGGCCAGGTCGACCTCATCGGGGGAATCGGTACCAGCAACAGCCATTACTTCAACTCGAACCTAGCGCCGGGGATTGAGGAGACCTACCTGAAGTCGGTGTCGAAAAACGGCAAGCAGGTAGCCGACTCCGTCGTGATCAGCTGCGAGGTAGACACCGACCAAGACGGCTGCTCGGACGGCGAGGAGGTAGCGCCCAAGTCGGAGGCTGCCCGCGGCGGCGGCCGCAACCCGCTCTATTACTGGGACTTCTTCGACCCCACCGGCAATAAAGCAATTGGATTCACCGATTTCCTGGCGCTTCTCTCGCGCAGCCACGCCGTCGGCGACCCGACCATCGATCCGCTGTCGGACCCGCCGCCGCCGCCGGCCTACCACCCGCGCTTCGACCGCGGTGGACAAATACCGGGAGGGAACCTCTGGGAGGAGCTGCCAGCGAATGGATCGATCGGCTTCACCGATTTCCTCTCACTCGTACGTCAGAACCGCGCCACCTGCCGACCGGGTCCTAATTAAAGTGCCGTTTCTCATCGCGTTGTATCACGGCGTGGAAGATCGTCGGATCACGCTCGCCTGCACGGCCTGGCACGTGCGCAGGCGGTGGCGATAGCTCACGCGAGGCGACCGGATGGTCGCACCTACAGACCTTCCAGTCTCAAGCCTCGCCGCGCACTCTACTAACAATCGGAGTACAATAAGGTGCAGTTCCCCGCAGCCAAGGAGGCCTCGCTCTGCAGCAACGAATCGCGCCGGCGCTCAAGCTCTGCGCACTCGCGGCCCTCGCCACGGCCACCGTACTCTCATCAGGGCCCGCACCGGCCGCGCGGGCCGGCCCGTCGACCGACCCGGTCGCCGTAGCGCGACAGCACCTCGCCGCCCGCAGCGGCGACTCTGACTTCGCGCTCGTCCACTATCGCGAGAGCCCGGGCGGGCGTCACGTCCACTTCCAGCAGACGATCGACGGGCTGCCGCTGTCCGGCGGATACGTCACGGTCAGTCTGGGCAAGAGCGACGACGAAGTCTCGCTGATCACGGGCCGCACGCTCGCGAACATCCGGCCTTCACCAGCCACAGCGCGGATCGCCCGCGGCCGCGCGATCGAGATCGCCCGCCGAGCGGTCGGCGTGCGGGGAACGCTGCGGGGCGACGTGACGGCGGAGGCCGTCTACTTCGCAGTCGACAGTTCGACAGCGATTCGCGCGTGGGAAGTGCGTCTGCCCGCCATCGACCCTCTCGGCGACTGGCTCGTCGTCGTGTCGGCGGTCGATGGGACGGTGCTCTCGCGCAGCAACCGCATGGCGTTCGACCACCCTGGCGCAAGCGGCCAAGTCTTCGACCCCAACCCTGTCGTCTCCTCCGGCGCCGCTGTCCCGCCGCCTTCGGACTGTGACAGCACGGAGAACGAAGCGGGGTTGAGCGGCGAGTACTTCAGCCGCCCGTTGCTCGGTATCGATAGCGGACAGGATCAGCTCGTCGGCGAGTACGTCGACCTGACCGCGCCGGGAGTGGTTGGCGCCTACAAGTTCGCCGGCCAGGCGAACGAGCCGAGTCATCTCTACAGCTACCCCTGCAACGATGACCGCTTCGAGGAGGTGATGATCTACTACCATGTCGACACCACCCAGCGCCTCATCCAGTCCCTCGGCTTTACCGGAGCCAGCGCCATCCGGGCGGCCCCGCTCCCCGCCCACGCCCACTATTCCGTCGGGTGCAACGCATTCTACTCGCCCGAAAACGGCGGCTATATCGCCTTCCTGGACGGCTGCACGACGGACCCGCCGAATCAGATCGAGCTGCCCGTGGATTGGGCCGAAGATGCAGATGTCATCGTCCACGAATACGGCCACGCGCTTCAGGATGACCAAGCCGCGGGCGTCTTCTTCGCCACGGCAGAAGGCCAGGGCATGGCCGAAGGCTTCGCAGACTTCCTCGTAGCAGCCGTCTCCGCCGACCCGTGCATGTTCGAATGGCCCACAGCAGTGGGCACGGAGCTGCTCGGCATCAGCTGCCTTCCGTCGTTCAAGGACCCGGAAGACCTGGGCCCCTTCCGAAACCTCGTGAACGACCGCCACTACCCGGAGGACGTGAACACGGACGAGCACGTGACCGGGCTTATCTGGGGCGGCGCGCTCTGGGACCTAACGCAGACCCTGGGCGGCGACGAGGCCGCGCGAATGAGGGTGTTGACGATTGCCTTGCAGAGCAACTTCTACCTGAACGAAACGGCGGACTTCGCGGACAGCGCCGCCGCCGTCTGTCAAGCCGACATCGACCTGTACGCCGGCGCCGATCTGCTCGCGATCGCGGGCGTCTTCGAAGGGCGCGGCATCCCCTCCACCGGCGACGCCTGCCCAGCGCCCGTCGGCGGCGTCGCCGAACTGTCGGAGGTGGCCGGGCTACCGCTGGAGACGGGCGGCTCCTCCGACCCTAGCGCGGGCGTGCTGGCCGGCGTAGCGGCCGCCGTGGCGGCGGGCACCGTCGCCCTCGCCAGCGCGGCCTGGTTCGCGCGGCGGCGGTTGGCGAAGTAGGTAGGCTGCTCGGCCAAGGCTAGGCTCGGCCCTCCGGCAACCGAGACCCCCAACAGGAGTATTCAATTCTAGGAGTCACGGTCATGCCTGAGTGAGAGGCGGCGCCTTGACAGCCTGCGCACTCCTGCTATAATCAGCGCGTTCTAGGCTCCGGCCATGGGCGCAGTTGGCGCCATGGGCGTCCTGGCGCTGATGCTCGGTCATCAGCACTACTCGTGTGGGGGAGTCCTGACCTCTAGCCATAGGAGGTTCGCTCTCGTGAATGCAAGCACGGTACATACGCGCAAGATCGTGGGAATGCTCGCGCTTTCCCTCATCGCCGTCTTGGCGATGGTCATGTTCTTCTCGTTGAGCCAGTCCGGTCCAGAGGCTCAGGCCGCCAGCCAGGGCACGGTGACCGCCATGCGGCTGGACGTTCCCGCGAGCGTACCGCTGGGCAGCGAGTTCACCGTCAGCATCGT
>JACZYW010000190.1 GCA_022570885.1 Chloroflexota bacterium
ACGTGCCGGTCGAGCAGATGCCGCTGCTGCCGGAGCGCTCGCGCCTGCTCGACGAGCTGGGCGAGCTCGACGTCGACGCGCTCACGCCGCTCGAGGCGATCAACAAGCTGTACGAGCTGCGGAAGCGGGCGCGGGAGGATGGAGGGTAGCCGAAGCCCTCACCCCCGGCCCCTCTCCCAGGGGGAGAGGGGGGACTGTCATGCTGAACCTGGCGGAGCATCTCCTGAAGGGGCTAGACCCTTCGCAAGCTCAGGGTGACCAATTAGGTCGGGAGCGGACGCGAGGGGAGTAACTATGGAGTCCCTACGACGGTGAAGCAGCGCATACCGCCAACCTCGTAGGACAGAGCTTTAGCTCTGTCCTCGGCCGTCGAAGCATCTCGTGCTGCAAGATAGCCTTCGCGAGGATTCGGGTGAGCCCCGCTAGATCCCCGCGCCGACGCCGATCGCGGTGCCGATGCCGTACGTGGCGGCGGCCGCCTCGGTCAGATAGGATTACTATGCCATGCCCATTCGCCAAGCCATCTGGAAGATAGGCGATAGTCCAGAGCCGCTCAGTGATTCGGTGCTGGCCAACGAGCAGCTGTTAGAAGACATGATCGTGGCGGCTCCGCGGATTCTCTCCGACGAGTGGATGCTGATCGGACGTCAAGAGGATACAGGCGTCGGCGGTCGAATCGACCTCCTGGCAATCGCGCCGGACGGCGGGCTTATTCTCATTGAACTCAAGCGCGACCGCACTTCCCGTGACGTTGTGGCGCAAGCGCTGGACTATGCTAGCTGGGTCGAGAAGCTGCGTGCTGAAGACATAGCAGGGATATACGAGCGCTTTTCAGGTGGCGCAAGCCTATCGGAAGACTTCCGCAAACGCTTTCGACAGGAACTCGATGAGGATTCCTTGAACGAAAGCCATCAGATCATTGTTGTGGCCGCGTCGATTGATGATAGCACGGAGCGGATCGTTGCATACTTGGCAGAACGCGATGTTCCCATCAACGTCCTATGCTTTCAAGTCTTCAGTAACGGCTCCGAGCAATTTCTTAGCCGGACGTGGCTCTTGGACCCGGTGCACACGCAGACAAGCGCCACCCGTGAAGGTCCAAAGGAACCGTGGAACGGCGAGTTCTACGTGTCGTTTGGCCATGATGAGACTCGCTCTTGGGATGATGCTGTGGAGTACGGCTTCATCTCGGGAGGGGGCGGAACGTGGTATAGCAAGACTCTGGAGCTGCTCAAGCCAGGTGACCGCGTGTGGGTGAACGTGCCTGGCTCAGGTTACGTGGGCGTTGGTCGGGTGACCGGGCGTTCGCTACCGGCGGCAGCCTTCACGGTACAAACAAAGGATGGTCAGGTTCCGCTGCTGGAAGCTGCCACGCGTGGTACCTATATGAGAGAGTCCGTTGACGACCCCGAAAAATGCGAACACTTCGTACCGGTTCACTGGCTACAGACCGTAACCGTTAATGAGGCCGTGAAAGAAGTTGGCCTCTTCGGCAACCAGAACACGGTTTGCAAGCCAACGACACCGAAGTGGCGTTCGACGGTGGATCGGCTAAAGGAGAGGTTCTCAAACTTTGACAACGGCCGCAGTTCCCAGTCTCCTCCACAGCACTCACCAGCAACCACGGACCAGTAACCAGCGTCCGGCTAGATCCCCGCGCCGACGCCGATCGCGGTGCCGATGCCGTAGGTGGCGGCGGCCGCCACCGCGCCGATGGCGAGCTGTCGCCCGCCGCTGTACAGCGCGCTGCGGCCGGTGAAGAGCGAGACGCCCACGCCCACCGCGAAGAGGGCGACGGCGCTCATGCCCGCGCTGATGCCGAACTGGAGCCAACCCGCCCCGCTGAAGTAGGCGAGCACCGGCACGATCGCGCCCGCCGCGAAGGCGATAAACGAGCCGGTCGCCGCCCCCCAGGGCGAGCCGAGCGCATCCGGGTCCAGCCCCAGCTCCTCGCGCACCAGCGTATCCAGCGCCGTCTCCGGGTTCTGGAGGATGCGGTCGGCTAGCTGCTCGGCCTCCGCCGTGGGCACACCCTTCGCCCGGTAGATGAGCACGAGCTCGGCGCGCTCCTCCTCCGGCGCTAGCAGCAGCTCCGTCTCCTCCAGGGCGATCTGCCGCTCGAACAGCTCGCGCTGGGCGCGCATGGAGAGGTACTCGCCCGAGCCCATGGAGGAGGCGCCGGCCAGCAGCCCCGCGACGCCCGCCAGCATGACGAACTCGGCGTCGGCCTGGGCGCCGGCGAAGCCCATCACCAGCGCCAGGTTGGAGACCAGCCCATCGTTCACGCCGAAGATAGCGGCGCGCAGGGTGCCGCCACCCCCGGTGCGATGCCAGCGTTCGTGGCGGGCGATCTCCGTCGGCCCGCTCGGTTGGGTCATCTGCGTCAGCACGCGGTAGTGGGTCTGCTCCTCGCCGGCCAGCGCGGCCACGGCCGGGTCCTGCCCGGCCCCGAGGTATGCAGTAGTGCTGTTCGCCTCCATGCCCTCGACGATCGGGAGCACCGATCGCGCGCCGAAGACCCGCGCGAGCAGCATCAACAGCCGCGTCCGCAGGCCGAGGCGGTACTTCGGCAGGGGGATACCCATCTCCTTGAGCCGTCGCGCCATGATCTCGGCGTGGCGGTCTTCGACATCCGCCATCTCCAGCATGATCTCCGCCTGCTGTTCTGAAGGGTGGTGGCGGGCGAGCGAGCGGTAGAGGGTGGCGGCGTCCTGCTCGCCGCGCCAGTTATCGAGCAGCAGCTGCGGGTCGATATCGACCCGGACGGTTTCGCCTTCGGGCGATGCCGCGGGCTGGGGTGGCGGGTTGTCTTGCTGTGTCATCTCAGCTTAGTATAGCCGGTCGCTTGACATCGTAATCGCTCGGATTGTACCGTTCCCACGCGTGAAGCAAGATTGGTAGGGAGGTTGGCATGGAACTCAAGAACGTAGTCTTGGTGGATGGCGTTCGCTCTGCTTTCGCGCGGGGCGGGCGAGGCGCGCTGGTCGCGACGCGATTGGATGACGCCGGGGCGACGGTGCTGCGGGCGCTGCTGGAGCGCAACCCGAAGGTGAAGCCGGAGATGATCGAGGACATCGGGCTGGGCAACGTGCTGGGCGTGCAGGAGCTGGTCGGCATCGGCGCGAAGGTCGTCGCCCATCTGGCGGGGCTGCCCGCCGAGGTCTGCTCGTTCGACTCCGACCGCCAGTGCGGCTCCAGCATGGAGACGCTGCACCGCATCGCGCAGTCGATCATGGTCGGCGCGACCGAGTGCGGCATCGCCTTGGGCATCGAGCGCATGGGCCGCTCGCTGGCCGGGGGCGGTGGCGGCGAGCGGAACCGCGTCACCGAGTTCAACAAAAAGCTCCTGGAGCAGACCGAGGCTCAGCGCAACATGGCGCTGGACCACGACGAAAACTTCTCCGTGCCCTTCCCCGACTACATCCTCGATTCGTCGCCGGTCGTCGGCATGCCGCAGACGGCCCAGAACGTCGCCGAGGTGTACGGCCTCACCCGCGAGGCGATGGACGAGTTCGCGGTGGAGAGCCATCGCCGATGCGCCGCCGCCTACGAGAACGGCATCTACGCGGATGAGATCATCCCGCTGGAGGTGGAGACGCCGGTCTTCGACGATGAGGGCAAGTGGCTGCCCGACGAGCACGGCGAGATGGTCACCTTCGACCGTGATCAAGGGCTGCGGCCCGGCACGAACATGGAGACGCTGGGACAGCTCAAGCCGATAGCCGGTCTTCAGAGCTTCGGCGATCAGGAGATCCGCATCACGGCCGGCAACTCCTGCCCGACGAACGACGGCATCTCCGCCGCGCTGCTGATGAGCGAGGAGAAGGCGCTGGCGCTGGGCCTGGAGCCGCTGGCGCGCATCATCGGCTTTGGCGTCGCCGGCGTCAAGCCGCAGGTGATGGGGCTGGGCCCCGTCCCGGCGACGAAGAAGGCGCTCAAGCACGCGGGCATCAGCGCCGACCAGATCGACCGCGTCGAGTTCAACGAGGCCTTCGCCGCCCAGGTGATCCCCTCCTGCCAGGAGCTGGGCATCCCGCTCGATAGGGTGAACGTGAACGGC
>JACZYW010000053.1 GCA_022570885.1 Chloroflexota bacterium
TTGCGGCCCAGCGCTTCGAACAAATCTGGAAGTGAAGAAATTGCGCGCATTTTCCCTATTGTAGAAACTCTGTTCCTCACTGCCCGCATCGTGCCCCCGTACTACACTACCCCAATCTCCCCTCTCCCTCTGGGAGAGGGGCCGGGGGTGAGGGCCGTGCTACCATAGCCCCGGAGGGGTGCGGCAGGAATGGCTACCGAGCGCGACGACGACGGGTTCGTGTTCAAGACGCTAGCCACCGCCAGCCTGACGGCCGACGACCGCGCCCTCATGCTCTCCCTGTTCGACGCCTGCTACCGGCAGGCCAACCACGCCTACTTCGAGAAGTCGCTGGAGCAGCTTCGCTACGCGTCGCTGGTGTGGCACGGCGAGCGGCCCGCGGGCTTCGGCCTCGCCGACCGGCGGGTCGTGGAGCTGCCGCGCCTGCCCCAGCAGACCATCGTCATGGGCGGCCTCTGCTGCGTCCTGCCCGACTTTCGCAGGCAGGGCCTGTTCCGCGCGCTCGAACAGCGCGCTATGGCGGCCGGAGATGCGCCGCGGCCCGGACGCGCGCTGGCCTGCGGCCGCATGGCGCATCCCGCCGCCTTCCGAACCCTGGCCGTCAGCCCGACGGTCGTGCCGAAGCCGGGCGTGCCGCTTACGGCCTGGCAGCGAGAGGTGGGCCAGGCGGTCGCCGATGTGTACGGCGTCGAGAGCTTCGATCCGGAGACGTTCGTCTGCCTCGGCTCCGGCAAGCCGATCGGCTACCCGGTGATCGAGATGCAGGTCGAGCCGCCGGAGTGGGAGGTCTTCCGTCCCGTCGACCGCGACCGGGGCGATTCGCTGCTGGGGCTCGCCTGGGTCCCGGACGCGCCGCCGGGCTGGTGAACAGCCCCGCCCTCACCCCCAGCCCCTCTCCCAGGGGGAGAGGGGTGACCGCCAGAGCATGCCCTGAGCATGGTCGAAGGGTCGGGGTGAGGGCGGTATCCGCAGGCGCGAGGCCGGAGGTGAGGGCCTACGCCTCGTCGAACATCAGCACCGTGCGGGCCACCTCGCCGGCCTTCATCGCGCGGAAGGCCTCGTTCACGTCCTCCAGCTTGGCCCGCTTCGTGATCATCTCGTCCAGCTTCAGCCGGCCCTGCAGGTAGAAATCGATGTAGCGCGGCATGTCGACGCGGAAGCGGTTGGAGCCCATCGTGCAGCCCTGGATCTTCTTCTCGCTCAGGAACGCCGGGCCGTCCAACACCACCTTCTCGCCGACCGGGATCATGCCGATGATCGTCGCCGTGCCGCCCGGCCGCAGGCAGTCGAACGCCTGCGTCGCCACCTTCCCCAGGCCGATCGCCTCGAACGAGTAGTCGACGCCGCCGCCCGTCAGCTCCCTGATCTTCTCGACCGGATCGCCATCCGAGGCGTCGACGAGGTGCGTCGCGCCCAGCTCCTTGGCGAGGCCGAGCTTGCTCTCGACGAGGTCGACGGCGATGATCTGGCGCGCCCCCGCGATGCGGCAGCCCTGGATCGCGGAGAGGCCGACGCCGCCCGCGCCGAAGACCACCGTCGTCGAGCCGGGCTCGACCTTCGCGGTGTTGAGCGCCGCACCGACGCCGGTCATGACGCCACAGCCGATGAGCGCCGCCTGGGCCAGCGGCATATCGTCGCGGATCTTCACGATCGCATTCTCGTGCAGGAGCATCCGCTCCGCGAAGCTGGAGACGTTGAGGAACTGATGGACCAGCGTGTCGGTCCCCGCCAGCGTCATCTTCGGCGGGTCGCCGGGCGCACGCCGCGTTGCCGGGCTGCTGCAAAGGTTGGGGTGGCCGGTCAGGCACCGCTCGCAGTTGCCGCAGAAGACCGATAGGCACGCGATGACGTGGTCGCCTTCCTGGAAGTCAGTCACCAGCTCACCCACCTCCTCCACGATGCCCGCCGCTTCGTGGCCGAGGACAGCGGGCGCCGGATAGGGGTAGAGACCATCGACGAAGTGCAAGTCGCTGTGGCAGACGCCGCTCGCCACCGTGCGGACGATCACTTCTCTGGCCATCGGCTTGTCCAACTCCACGTCTTCGATCGTCAGGGGCTGATTAGCTCCGTGAAATATTCCTGCTTTCATTCTGTCCTCCTTCGGATGCTCCGAGAAATTCTCACGCGGGGTACGACTGATCTAGCCAGATGATTTAACCGATTGTCGCCGCCAGTGTCAATCGACGAGCGAGACGTCCGCGCGCGCGAAGGCGCCTCGTTCGTCGTGCTACACTGAGCGTAGAGCCCCGTCGCGCGGCGGGAGACGTCACCTGTACGCTCGCCAAAGGGCGGTCCGTTCGTTCAGCGCCACCGAAGGAGGTTCACATGAACGAATGGGATTACAAGGTTGTCTACGTCGATTTTCGGGGCAGGATAAGCGCTGAAGGGGCGGAGTTCATCCGGCAAAGCGGAGAACACCGCACCGGGTTCGTCCGTCGCTACCTAGCTGAGCTCGGTAAGGACGGATGGGAAATGACCGGTATCCTCCCCTTGGGGCGCCCAGAGAGCAGCTACTTCATTCTGAAGCGACCTCTCGTTGAGGCCGCAACCGAGAACGAAGGTTAGTTAGCTGGAATAGGCGCTGAGAACGGCTCGTCCTGAGCGGCCCCGGCCCGTCGCAAGCGGGTCGCCGGGCTCGCCCTGAGCCTGCCGAAGGGAACGCTTCCTGCCGCGCCGGCGGGGCTCTCAGGCCCTCACCCCGGCCCCTCTCCCGCAGGCGGGCAAAGGGGTTCGTCGTGAGTTCAGCCGAACGCTCAGCCGAACGGGTGACCGGCAGAGCCTGCCCTGAGCACAGTCGACGGGTCAGGAGTGAGAGCCTAGCTCAGCCTCTCCGCCCGACGCCGGAAGGCGAGCGAAGCCTCGCGGTCCAGCAGCGCACCGTGCCCGAAACAGGCGACATCGAAGTCCAGCGCGGCCAGCTTGCTCACCGCTCCCGTCTTTCGTCCCACTTTTCCCAATAGACTACCTTCTCGACTGGTAGGCGCGTCGGAGGGCCGAACCGGCCCTTCGGCTTGCCGAGAGGGATGAGGGCCATGGTTTCGACCTCCTCAGGGATGCCGAGGAGTTGTTTGACCTCCTCCTCATGGAACTTGTGGAGCGTTGTGAGAGTGGTACCCAGGCCCAGAGCTCGCGCTGCCAGCATCAGGTTCTGCACAGCCGGGTAGATGGATGCGCCGGCCGTTGGGCTGATGGAAGCACCGTCTTTGCGGATCGTGGCGATAATGAGGACCGGCGCTTCGGCCAAATGGTGGGCCAGGTGCTCGGCCGAGCGGTAGACACCCGCCATGCGCGGTTCGCGCAGCGCGGCCTGTACAGGACCGGAGACGTACGCCTTGTTCCAAGCATCGAGGTAGTACTCGCCGATCTTGCGCTTGGTCTCGGCGTCGCGAACGACAATGAAGTTCCAGGGCTGGCGGTTGCTGCCGCTGGGCGCCTTGATGGCGGCGTCAAGGATCTTCCAAATGTCCTCGTCAGAGATAGGGTCGGGCTTGAGACGGCGCATTGCGCGCTGGGTGCCAATGGCCTCGAACATGTCCATACTGCGCTAACCTCCGCTCTAGGCCGGCCTCTTGTCCTGCTACCAGGCCTACCCTAGCGCACTGGCGGCGAGCCTGCCAGCGTAGATCGAAGCTAGCTGTTTCGGTGATCGACCGTTGGAGGCCTCAACGTTCTCCAGCTTTGCTCGTCGGGTACGAACCTCGCAGCCATTCATGAGGCCTAGCTCAGCCGCTCCGCCCGACGCCGGAAGGCGAGCGAAGCCTCGCGGTCCAGCGGCGCGCCGTGCCCGAAACAGGCGACGTCGAAGTCGAGCTCGGCCAGCTTGCGGAACGATTGCCTGGCTTGCGCCTGGTCTTCGTTGAAGATGCCCAGCGGGCCTGACGGCGGGCCGAGGCCGAACGCGTTCACGGCGGCGTCGCCGGCGAAGAGCAGCCGCCTCTTCGGCAAGTAGAGGGCGATGCTGCCCGCCGTGTGTCCGGGCACGTGCACCACGCGGGCGCCGCCGTCCAGGTCGATCTCGTCTCCATCAGCCAGCTCTCGGTCGACACGGGTGGGCGCTATCGGCCGGGCGATACGTGCGAGCAGCGGGTTGAGCAGCCGCATGAGGCCGGTTGTACTAGGCGTGGGCGGCGGCTGCTCGCCTCGCACCACGGGCGCATCGAGCGCGTGAACGAGCACCTGCGCATCGGTGCGCTCGACCACGTCGGCCAGCGAGCCGATGTGGTCGTGGTGGTCGTGCGTGATGACGATCTGGCGCAGGTCATCCGGCTTGCGGCCGATGCTCTCGATTGCGGCGAAGATGCGGTCAGTGCTGCGGGCGACGCCGGTGTCGATGAGCGTCAGCCGGTCGGCCTCCTGGTAGAGGTACGCGCGGCCGACGCCGAGCCGCTCGATCGCGTGGACGCCGGGGACGATCTCCATGCACTGCCTCCACGAACAGTATGCCTTTGCAGCGCTGCTCTAGGAAAGGGAACGCTTCCTGCCGCATCGGCGGAGCTCACGCCCTCACCCCCAACCCCTCTCCCGCCTGCGGGAGAGGGGCGACCGGCTGGTCGGGGTAAGGGCCTAGCTCAGTCGCTCAGCCAGCCGTCGGAACGCGAGCGATGCCTCGCGGTCGAGCGGGCAGCCGTGGCCGGTAGCCACCCTCACCCATCGCCTGCTACCATACTCTCGCTATGGGAGCAGCGCCGCTGCGCGTAACGGTCGTCTCCGACTACATCTGACCGTGGTGCTACATCGGCCTCGTGCGGGTCGAACGGCTGGAACGGGAGTTCGACGTCGAGGTGGAGTGGCAGCCCTATGAGTTGCACCCGGAGATCCCGCCGGAGGGGATCGACCGGAGCGGCAGGCCGGAAGGCCGGCGGGCCGCCTCCTACGAGCACTTGCGCGAGCTAGCCGAAGAAGCAGGGCTCCGCTTCCGCCAGCCGGCGCGGGTGGCCAACTCCCACCGCTCGCTGGAGGCGGCGGAGTTCGCCCGCGAGCAGGGCGCCTTCGCGCCCTACCACCGCGCCCTCTTCGACGCCTACTTCGGCGAGGGGCGCGACATCGGTGACGCGGCGGTGCTGGCGGAGCTGGGCGCGGCGAACGGGCTCGACGCCGCCGCCCTGAGCGAAGCGCTGGCGTCGCGGCGCTACGCCTCGCTGGTAGACGAGCGCACGGAGGAGGCGCGAAGCTGGGGCGTCACGGGCACGCCCACCGTCATCTTCGAGAACGGCGAGGTGCGCTTCCCCGTCGTCGGCGCGCAGGAGTACGCTGTCTTCGAGAACATCGCGCGGCGCATGGGAGCCGTGCCGAAAGCCGGGTCCTAACGAACACCCAGCTTCTCGATTCTAGGTTCTAGGTTCTAGGTTCTAGGTTTTAGGTTCTACAAAGGGAGATTTGCCATGGACTTTCGCCTGACACCCGAAGAAGAGGCCTTCCGCCAGGAGGTGCGCGAGTTCCTCCGCCAAGAGCTGCCGGCCGATTGGGCGGGCGCCGACTTCTTCGGCGCTGAGGAGGCGGGCGATTCGACCCGAGAGATCGGTCGCCGCATCACCAAGAAGCTGGTCGAGCGTAAGTGGCTGGCCATGGCCTGGCCCAAGGAGCACGGCGGCCTGGAAGCCTCGCACATGCAGCAGCTCATCTACAACGAGGAGTTGTCCTACCACGCCGCGCCCGGTGGCGGGGGGATGGGCGTCGCCTGGGTGGGGCCGGCCATCATGCTCTACGGCACGGAGGAGCAGAAGCAGCGCTTCCTGCCCGACATCACCTCCGGCAAGGTCACCTGGTGCACCCTCTACTCCGAGCCCGAGGCCGGCTCCGACCTCGCCGCGCTCCAGACCAGTGCGGTGCAAGACGGCGACGACTTCGTCATCAACGGCCAGAAGATCTGGACCACAGGCGCCCAATACTCCGACTGGGGCTGGCTGGCCGCCCGCACCGACCCCGAGGCGCCGAAGCACAAGGGGATCAGCACCTTCGTCGTGCCAATGGACGCGCCGGGCATCACCATCCGGCCGCTGGTGAACATGGCCAATCAGACGGGCTTCAACGAGGTCTTCTTCGACAACGTGCGCATCCCCAAAGAGAACCTGGTGGGCGATCTGAACCGGGGCTGGTACCACGTGGCCGTGGCGCTGGACTACGAACGCTCCGGTATCCAGTTCTACGCCCGCGCGCGCCGGACGCTGGAGCAGTACCTCTCGCTCTTCCAGGAACAGCACGCCGCAGTGCGCCGCAACCCACAGACACGCATCGAACTGGCAGACCGCTACGTGGAGCTCCACGTGGGCACCTGGATGTCCTATCGCATCCCGTACCTACAGTCGCAGGGGGCCATCCCCAACTACGAGGCCTCGATCTCCAAGCTCTACGGCAGCGAGTTCGCCCAGCGCGTCGCCTCCACGGGGATGCGGCTGCTCGGCTCGTTCGGCCTGCTGGGCCCGGGCTCAGCCTACGCGCCCATGGCCGGCCAGATCGGGCAGAGTTACGTGCAGATGGTTGCCGCAACGATCGGCGGCGGCACGAGCGAGGTGCAACGAAGCATCATCGCGACACGAGGCCTGGGACTACCGCGAGGGTAAGGACGGTAGGACGGTTACGAGGCGACCTACTGGAGGCGGTGAAAAATCTCCATGATGCCCTCCACCAGCTCGGAGAGTGTATACGGCGCCTGTAACTGGTGCTCCTTCAGCGCATCGAAGTCTACCTCGTAGCGATTGCGACGCCCCTCCCTCTGTCGAGAGACGATCTCATCTGCCTCCAACATACGCAGGATCGTGAGCGTCGCCCGCTCCGTGATCCCCGACGCCGCCGCGATCTCCCTCAGGGTGGAGCGAGGATGGTTAGAGATATGGATCAGCACCAGCGCGTGGTTGGTAAGAAACCCCCATGTTCCCATAACAAAACCGATCTTTTAACGGGGCTTGACAAGGGACATTCTAGGAAGTAAGATACCGGCATTAGGACTCTGGTAGTAGGCTGCCGGTAAACACAATCCAGCGTCACACATCCAGTAATATAGTTCTACTACCGCGATACGTCAAGTCCTAAGGCGGAACGTGATGCTGGGACCCCTGGCCAGACCGGCCCGACGTTGCGGCGGACGGTTGGGATCATGTGGTGGAGTTGGGTCGGTCTGGCCAGGCCATACGGACGCGGGCGTAGGCTGCGCGAGAAAAAGCCGCACCGGACCCTAGCGCCAGCCGCTGGGGTGGAGAGGAGCTAGGTGCGAGCCGCCTCGAGACGCTCGGCCATCGCCATGAAGTTCCCCGCCAGTACGCCGAGCGTATACGGGCTCTGCTTCTGGTGCTCAATGAGAGCGGCGAAGTCTACTTGGTAATGATTGCGACGCCCTTCCTTCTGTCGAGAGACGATCGCATCTGCCTCCAACATGCGCAGGATCGTGAGCGCCGACCGCTCTGTGATCCCAGTCGCCGCCGCGATCTCCCGCAGGGTGGAGCGGGGATGGTTGGCGATATGGATCAGCACCAGCGCGTGATTGGTAAGAAATCCCCAAGTTCCCATAACAAAACCGATCCTTTAGCGGGGGTTGACAAGAGACAAACTAGGAAGTATGATACCGGCATCAGGACTCTGGTAGTGGACTGCCGGTAAGAACAATCCAGCGTCACACATCCAGTAATATAGTTCTACTACCGCGATACGTCAAGTCCTGAGGCGGAATGTGATGCTGAGAACCCTGGCTAGACCGGCCCGACGTTACGGCGGACGTTGGGATCATGTGGTGGAGTTGGGCTGGCCTGGCCAGGCCGTAAGGACGCGGGGAGTGTGGAAGTGTGGAGGAGGCACGGATGTTAGTCATCGATCGAAAGCTACAGGAGGGGTTCTGGATTGACGATCGCATATTCGTCAAAGTTCTCGGCATCGGAAGGCGGCGGGTAAAGCTGGGCATCGACGCGCCCGCCGACCTGGTGATCGCACGCGACGAGTTACGGCAACGGCGCGTCGACGGCGCTCCAGTCAAGGGCGAGAGCTCAGCTCATCCAGATCAGGCGAAGGGTCTTTCCGGCGATAGCGTCGGTGGTGCAAAGGCGGGGACAGCGACGCAGCAGGAAAGGCCGGGCGGACGGCTCGACCGTTCGAGACGGGAGGGCCGTCCGCTCTCATCCTTAGAGAGTCCTGAAGCAGCGTAACGCCTTCGGGGAAGGCTGCTTCAGGCTCACCCACCCTGCGGCGACGGATCAATCCCAGAGGGCAGGCTGACCTGCCGCGCTGGGGCGGCCGTGGGGAGGCAGACCCAGATGCTCATACGCCCCGCGGGTGACCACGCGGCCCCGCGGGGTGCGCTGGATGAAGCCGATCTGCAGCAGGTACGGCTCGTACACATCCATGATCGTGTCGGCCTCTTCTGAGATGGCGGCGGCGATCGTGTCTAGTCCCACCGGCCCGCCGTTGAACTTATCGATGATCGTGCGCAGCACCTTGTGGTCCACTTCGTCCAGACCAATCGCATCGATCTCGAGGCGAGCCAGCGCTTCGCGGGCCACCTCGACCGTGATCGCGCCATCGGCCATCACCTGCGCGAAGTCCCGCACCCTCCTGAGGAGGCGGTTCGCCACCCGAGGCGTCCCCCGCGATCGGCGCGCGATCTCGTCCCTCCCGCCTTCGTCCAGCTCCACCTCCAGGATGCGAGCGGAGCGTTCCACGATCTGGGAGATAGCAGCGGTCTCATAGAAGTCCAGCCGGTAGACCGCGCCGAAGCGATCGCGTAGAGGCGGGCTCATCATCGCGTATCGCGTCGTCGCGCCGATGAGCGTGAAGGTGGGCAGGGCCAGCCGCACGCTGCGGGCGCCTGGGCCCTTCCCCAGCACCAGGTCGAGCGCATAGTCCTCCATGGCGGGGTAGAGGATCTCCTCCACGGCGCGGGCCAGGCGATGCACCTCGTCGATAAAGAGCACGTCGTCTTGCTGGAGGTTGGTGAGGATGGCGGCCAGATCGCCGGGGCGCTCGATGGCGGGGCCGGAGGTGGTGCGAATGCTCACCCCCATCTCGCTCGCGATGATGTTGGCGAGCGTGGTCTTGCCCAGGCCCGGCGGGCCGTAGAGGAGAACGTGGTCCAGGGGCTCGCCCCGCTGCTGGGCGGCAGCGACGGCGATGCGCAGGTTGTCCTTTACCTTCTCCTGGCCGATGTAGTCGTCCAGGCGACGCGGCCGCAGCGACGTCTCGAGGACGTCGTCCTCTTCTTTGTGTGCGCCGGCCAGGATACGATCAGTCGTCATAGCCTATTCCCTAAGGAACGCTGCGATCTCTGGCCAGTGGCCCGTCAAACGTTCGATGATCTCACTATAGCACCCGATGCGGCCGAGGGGACTACAATGTGACATGGCCCGCTGTCTCGTCTTGCCCGCCGCCTGGCTAGTGCTGCTGGGCCTCTCCGTCGCGCTGTCCGTCCTGGCGGCCCAGCATGACACCCTGCCCGGCGACACCAGGATCATCACCTGGGCCCAGGGACAAGCCTTCCCGGGCGCCGCTCTCTCCAACGTCGTCCGGGCCGTCACCACCACCGAAGCCGTCCTGGGTACGGGAGGCGCCGTCGTTGTCACCCTCTGGCTGCTGGGTCACCGCCGGCCAGCGGTCCTCCTCGCGATAGGTCTCGTCGTGCTCCCCCTGCTTCAGGCCGGCCTCAAGGAGCTGGTCGACCGCCCGCGCCCCGAGGAGCCCGTGGTCGAGCTGCGGGCGGGCTTCTCCAGCCTCAGCTTCCCTGCCGGCCACGTCATGAGCCCCACCTTGCTGTACGGCTTCCTCCTCTACCTCTCAGCCCGCGCCACTTGGCCGCCGGCACTGCGGCTGGTGACGGTGCTCTGGTCGGCCTTTATTCTGAGCTTTGCGGGGCCGCCCAACGTCTGGCTGGGCGTGCACTGGCCCAGCGATGTCCTGGGCGGCTGGGCGTGGGCGCTGGTGCTACTCGTGCCGCTCTTATACGCGCACGACACCATGCGTCCGATCGCGAACGCGGCGCGGCAGGCTAGGTGTAGACCGCGATGACGACGGCGTCCAGGGGGTTGGGGTCGTCGAAGAACTGGACGGCGACGTTGCGGCCCGTCTGCATCTCCGCGGCAGCAATGTTGCGGGCGACCGGGATGCTCGCGAGGTAGACGGCCGGGCTGCCGGCTATCTGCACCTTGGCCTGGTACGTGCCGCTGTCGAAGGCTTTGAGGACACCGCGTCGAATCGCCATCAGCTTCCCCCTTACACGTTCCCCAGGTAGATGCGCTGCTCGTACGTTGGCTTGCCTTCCTTCACGTAGCGCAGGTCGAGGCCGACGATGCGGTACTTCTTCGCGGTGAGACCGGCCGTCGGGTCGGTGACGGTCACCACGTCCATCAGCTGCAGTCCGCAGCTCGGCGGGACGACGAGCTCCCCCACGTCCTGCGCGAGCTGCTGCTGGCGCAGCGTCACCTGCGCTCGCTCTTGCGCCTCAGCGTCCGCGTCCAGGTTCAGGTCGTGAACGTTGTGCAGCCGATCGAGTTGGTCGCCGATGTCGGGCCAATCGAACTCCTCGGCCACCCGGCCGTCGCCGAACACGCGGGCACGGTTCACCTCCAGCGCAGGCGAAGCGTAGCGGGCGCGGAAGATCGGATGATCCGCGCCGAAAGCATAGTCGCTGTTGTCCGCAGGCAAGGGCTCCGTGATGGTGGCGAACTCGCCGGAGATGCGGATCTGGTCCGGGAGCATGGCCAGGAGTCGTTGGGCGGCACGCAGACCGTCCTCGCCTGGGTGAACGGTGAATGCGGGCCTATGGTTGTTGGAAAGGCTGCTGGCGCCGAAGTTGAGAAGATCGAACGCGGCGCGGCCGAACACTTGACTGAGGATCTGCTTCACGGTCAGGCTCCCGGCGGCCCATTCGTGCTGCCGGCGCGCGTGCCAGCGTTGCAGCAGCCCCCAGCCGTCGCTGGCGTGCAGCACCAGCGTGGCCCTGCCTCCCTCCGAGGTGTATTCCCAGCTATCGATCCAGTAGCGGGGCCCCGCCGAGACCTCCTCGCCCACGCTCGTCTGGTAGCCCGGCCCGATGGAGAGCTCCGCGCCGTGACGGATCTGGGCATAGGGGCCAGCAGCCAGATCGTTGTAGCGCCCGTCGTCGTTGCGCAGCGTCACCTTCGCCCGGCCTGTTGTACGGCGGTCTTCCGCGACGACTTCAAGCACGTCCTGACTGATCTCCACCTCCTGCTCGAAGGGGGCGCTCCAGACACCGTCCGGCGTCGTCACCCAGGCGCCGTTGACGTCGGCGGCGATAGCCAGGCCGTTCTCCGGGCCAAGGGCCAAGTCGAAGGGCACCGGCTCGTGCCAGGCGCCCGCAGCGAAGAACTGCGTGGGCGGGATCCACGAACCCATCGGCCGTTCGTACGCTACCGGGCCGGTCGACTTCTCAGCGAAGAAGAAGCGATGGGTATCGCGCCGGATCATGTGGGGCGCGCTAAAGCTGACGCCGGAGCCGCTCTCCGCCTCCTCCAGCGCCCAGAGCCCGAACCAGGTGTTGGCCGTGTAGCTGGAACCCTCGCCGTAGATGGCCGTCCAGAGCCTGGGGTTGTTATTCGTGTCGGTTCCAGTAACGAGGACGTGATTATCTCCCCAGCGGACGACGGCGATGCCCGTAATGCTGTTCACCGTCTGGCTCCACGCGGCCGGCGATCCCCAACTGCCAGAGGTGCGGCGAAGGGTATAGAGCGTGGCCCCCTCGCTGTAGAAGAGGATGGCATCGCCGTTGGCCTCGATCACGGCGGCCATCCAGTCGACGAAGCCGCCGCCGCTCTTCGCGGTGACTTCGGCGCCGAAGCTGGCGCCGTTGTCCGTGCTGTCCCGGACGCGGATATCGCTCTGGTTGTTGTGGACGTGGGCAAGGAGGACCTTCGCGCCGCTGGCGGCCAGGGCGATGCCGGCGTTGCGGGTCTGGCTGCCCAGCAGCGTCCACTGGCTGAAGTCGCTCGACGGCCCGGGGTTGGCGACGCGGCTGTAGTGGACGTTGGGGCCTCGGTCATCGATGCGAGCGCGGCAGAGCGATCCGTCGCCCGGCACGACGGCGGCGTGGTGGCTCTTCCCAAGTTCGCTGCCGGTGTAGAGACGTGTCCAGCGGAGGAGCGGGACGTGCGCGATCTGGGTGTCCACCGTCACCTTGACGAAGGGGACACCGCTCGGTTCCTTCTGGGCCGCCTCAAGCGTAGAGGTCAGATTACGCATCGGCTTAGACGGGCCCTGGGTCTGTGCTCTGGCTGCGGAAGCGCGCTGTCTGCGGCACATAGAAGCGGCCGGATCGGAGGCGATTCGCCTCGGGCAGATCGCGCAGCGCCTGCTGGAACGCGCGGAGGCGGACGTTGCCGAAGTCCATGTAGCGGCCCCAGACATCATCGCCGCCGACATTGAGCCGGTTGGAGGTGAAGGAGGCCCACTCGAGGGCAGCGAAGGCGGCGCCGCCACCGACGATGATGTCATCGTGGGCCACGGGAAAGCTGCCGTTGCCCGCGGTGTTGTGGGCCTTGTGCCACCAAACGTTGACGAACGGGGTGCCGGACGGGGCGGCAGCCAGGTCCAGGGTGAGCGTTAGGCCCCAGACGGAGAAGGGGACGAAGCTGGGCGGGTACTCGTCGATCGGGTACTCCGCAGCGACAATGCGAATGGGCTCGACCAGGTTATCGAGCTGGACGTCTCGACTGTCCGAGAGGGTCGTGAGGGTAGACTTCACTTCTACCGCTGAGACCTGCGAGTATTCGCGCAGAGCGCGGTCGATGTGGCGGTCGAGCACATCGTCGGTCCAGCGATAGGCGGTGGCGTCTTCGTCGTGAAGGTCCTTGCGGATGTTGGCTCTCAGCGTAGCTAGGCTGCTCATCGTTCACTCCTCATCGTTGCATGGCGTGGCTGGGTAGGGTGGGCGGGCCGAGTAGGACGGTTCGGGCGGGCCGCCGACGCTCCTCCTGCCCGAGGTGAACGCCGGGCTCCGCCGCGCGGACTCCGGCGGCCCGGGCTGGCCGGCAAGTAGTCGATGACGAGCCGCCAGATGTCCGAGCCATTGTCTTTCGAGAACCAGCTCGTCTGGCGAGTGCCCTCATAGCTTTCGTCATCGAGCTGCGGCCTGATCGAGACCAGGCCGTTGCGATACGCAAGCGCATCTTCGACGAAGCCCTTCATGCCCAGGATCTCGTGGTCGCCCAGGCCGGCCGCCTCGGTAAACGTCACGGGTATCGGCGTCACCGTGTCCACATCGCCGGCGCCACCGGCGCCAGGAGTGTCCCACGGCATGCCCGCGGCGTACTCGTCCCACGACACCTCCAGCTCCACCCACTGCTCCGCGCGTTTGCAGCGGTAGACCGTGGCCGTCCATGGCGGGTCGCCGATGACCTCGTAGATAGTCCGGACGAGCTTGGCGTCGTTGATCTGCTTGCCGATGAGCGCGGAGACATCGAAGTTGGCGATCGGCCGCCAGAGATTGAGCTTATCGCTGCCGGCAAACTGGAGGCCCATCAGGATCAGCTCTAGGTCGCCGAAGTTTCCGGTGGCGTCCGTCGCGGTCATCTCCGAGTCGATGGTCGCTTCCACGGTGAGGATAGGCACTAGACCATGCCCCGCAACTGTTCGAGGAAGGTGGGCAGGTGGACGCGGAACGTCCAGCCGATCGGCTCTCCGGTGCGCGGATTGCGGCCGAAGGGCTTCGCCTGGAGATCGTAGGTTCGCTCGACGCGGCGGACGATGCTGCGACGCCTGACGCGGGCGTAGCCATGCTGGTAGCCCAGCTCGACGGCCCGCTCGACGTTGGCGAGGAGAAGTTCGTGAAAGAGATCGGTCCGCCCCGGCTGCTCCAGCATGATCGCCCCCAGGATGCCGTCGGGGCCGTTGGGCGCGATGCCGACGGATGCGCCCACAACACGGCCGCCCTCCTCGACAACGTGCACCTCCTGGCCCGGCGAGTCGATGGCGCGGCTGTCGCCAAGGAGATCGAGCACCCGCGCGCGGTCATCGGGCTGGGCTGGTCTGACGGTCATCTGCGGCCTCCACTCAGTTGCGCGTCCACAGCGTAGGGCCGCGGCCGAGGAGCGCCAAGCCGCTGCTGACACCAGCAGCGAGGGAGCCGTGACGACCGTTCGTTGACAGGGCCGAAGGCCAATGCTAGCGTTTTTAGGTCTCGAGTAGACGGCGCGTTACCAGGAGGTTGGGCATGAGTACGATGACCGCAGCACGAATACG
This sequence comes from Chloroflexota bacterium, assembly GCA_022570885.1. Classification (GTDB taxonomy): domain Bacteria; phylum Chloroflexota; class Dehalococcoidia; order DSTF01; family RBG-16-68-14; genus JACZTE01. The sequence goes on from JACZYW010000053.1 coordinate 14,173, forward strand.
CTGGCAGTGGGGACTCCTCGCCCTGCTGGCGCTGCTCCTCACCATCGCCTGGGGCGGAGAGGGCGCTCAACACGCCGGCGCGCAGGCCTCCCAGTCGCAGATCAACATCAGCGCGGCGGA
>JACZYW010000054.1 GCA_022570885.1 Chloroflexota bacterium
CTCATGAACCGCGGTTCCAGCCTAGATGACCTGGGGCGCTACCGAGAGGCGCTCCAAGCCTACGAGCGCGCCCTCCAACTCCGCCCCGACAACCCCGCCACCATCATGGGCCGTGGCAACACTCTCGCCCACTTAGGCCGCTTCGAGGAGGCGCTGGCCGCCTACGACCGTGCTCTCCAACTCCGCCCCGACGACCCCGAATCGCTCATGGGCCGCGGGGTCGCCCTCGGTGACATGGGGCGCTACCAAGAGGCACTCCAGACCTACGAGCGCGCCCTCCAACTCCGCCCCGACAACCCCGGAACGCTCTACAACCGCGCATGCCTATATTCCCTTTGGAGCAAGCCCGACGAAGCTTTGGAAGACTTGCGACGCGCCATCGGGGCCGATCCAGAGTATCGAGACAAGGCCCGTACAGATTCAGACTTCGCCAACATCCGCACCGACCCGCGCTTCCGTGAGCTCGTGGGTGAGGACGAGCCGCCGGCGGAAGGAGGCTCGAACTCCTGATTCGAGCCTCCAAGCTCGAACGCCCTCACCCCGACCTGCCCGCTCGTTTCGCTTACAGATGCAGCAGATCGCCCCTCTCCCTCTGGGAGAGGGGACGGGGGTGAGGGCCGTACCTCCTGCACCCACTAGACAAGCTGTCGTATACTAGTAGCCTAGCGGTTGAACCGCGAGAGGTTGCGCAAGGAGGTGCGACATGGCAGAGCTGGTGAAAGACCTCGTCTGCGATATGGACGTCGACCCGGAGTCGGCGGCCGCGAAGTCGGAGTACCAAGGCGTCGCCTACTACTTCTGCGCCGAGGGGTGCAAGCAGAGCTTCGACGCCAACCCGCAGCAGTACCTGGGCGGCGGTGGCACGGCGGAGGCAGCGCCCGCCGGAGCGGCGCCCAAGCGCTGGTGGGAGTTTTGGAAGTCGTGACTCGGTCATGCTGAGTCGCTCAACATCGACAGTTAGCAAGTAGGACCCTTCGACAAGCTAAGGGTGGCATGGGAGGTAGACGAACAACAGATGGCAGTTGAATCGGCGATACGTGACCTGGTGCAGAAGATGACGGCTGAACGGGGCATTCTGCTCGGCCAGATCGAAAAGCTGAGCGAGAAAGAAGCCGAGTACGTCCCGCAGGACGCCCAGGGCGAGGCGCAGTGGACGGCGAAGGAGCAGTGCGCCCACGTGGCGGAGATGGAGGCGGGCTATCGCGCCTGGGTAGAGAAGGCGATGGAGGAGGACAACCCCGATCTGACCGATGTCCGCGGCGGCCCCGTCGCCGTTCCGCTGGAACAGGCGAACAAGCACCCGCTCTCTCGGCTCGTGGCCGAGCTGCGCCGCCAGCGCAACGAGACGCTCAGGGTGATCGAGCGGCTGCGACCCAAGGACTACGATCGCCCCGCCACTTCGCCGATGTTCGGCACCCTCACCATACTCCAGTGGCTACGCTCCTACTACCGGCACGACCGCATGCATCAGGCCCAGATCGCCGGCCGCAAGTCCGACTACAAGCCGCACTTTATCAAGGGCGAGCCGGACCAGCGTCGCACCGAGCCACTGTGAGTCCAGCGGCCGGATGACGCCGCCTCTCGCCGGCGAGCGCTCCCAGCCCCGCGTCTTCGTCACCCGCCGGCTCCCCGGCGGCGCCCTCGACCGGCTCGCCAGCGAGACGGCGTTCGATCTCTGGCAAGACGAGCTGCCGCCACCTCGGGAGCAGCTCCTGCGAGGCGTCCGACAGGCGGACGGCCTCCTCTGTCTCCTCACCGACACGATCGACGACGAGCTGCTGGCGGCGGCCCCCGGCCTGCGCGTGGTGAGCACCATGGCCGTCGGCTACGACCACATCGACGTCGAAGCGGCCACCCGCCGGGGCGTCCTGGTCACGAACACCCCCGGCGTGCTGACGGAATCGACGGCGGACTTCGCCTTCGCCCTCCTGCTCGCCGCCGCCCGGCGTCTGCCCGAGGCCGAGCGGGCGGTGCGAGACGGGCGCTGGACTAGCTGGCACCCGTCGTTCCTGCTGGGGCGAGCCGCCCACGACGCCACGCTGGGCATCGTTGGCCTGGGAACGATCGGCCAGGCCGTCGCCCGCCGCGCTCGCGGATTCCAGATGCGGCTCCTCTACTCCAGCCGCACGCGCAAGCCCGACATCGAGGAGGAGCTAGGCATCGACTACAGGAGCTTCGAGGAGCTGCTAGCCGAAGCCGACTTCGTCAGCGTCCACGTCCCGCTCACCCCGGAGACGCGCCACCTCTTCGACGACGACGCCTTCCAGCGCATGAAGCCGACGGCGGTCTTCGTCAACACCGCTCGCGGCGGCGTAGTGGACCAGGCCGCGCTCTATCGCGCCTTAGCATCGAACCGCATCGCCGCCGCCGCGATCGACGTCACGGAGGCGGAGCCGCTGGCCCCGGACGACCCGCTGCTGCGCCTGCCGAACCTGCTCGTCACGCCCCACATCGCCTCGGCCAGCGTCACCACCCGCGAGCGCATGGCGGAGCTAGCCGTCGAGAACCTGCTGGAGGCGCTCGCCGGCAGGAAGCCTCCGCACTGCGTCAACGCAGAGGTGCTGGCGCAGTGACGGCCGGAGAACTGTCGCGAAGCGCAGCCTATGCGCGGGGCTTTTCACGAAGCGCAAAAGCCCGTATGCTACCCGTATGCTAGACGAGGCAAGGAAGCCTAATGCCGCAGCGCCGTCCTACTCGTAAAGGCAACCTCTGGCTAGCGGAGACGCTCTGGAAGCTGGGCGCCGTCCAGTTCGGCAGCTTCACGCTGGGCCGCACGACCGTCGACTCGCCGGTCTATGTGAACCTGCGCCTGCTCATCGGCCACCCCACCGCCCTCTGGCGAGTGGCCCAGATCATCTGGGACGAGCTGCAGACCCTCCAACGCATGATGCACCCCCCGCTGCAGCCGTTCGACTTGGTGGCCGGGGTGCCGTTCGGCGGGCTCCACGTCGCCACCGCCTTCTCCCTCACCGCCAAGATCCCCATGATCTATCTCCACCCGCGGCTCGATGACTTGGGCAGCGACGTGGAGGGTATCTACCACCCGAACCAACGCGTGTTGATCATGGACGACCTGTTGGCCGGCGGCGGCAGCATCCTGGAGACGGCCCTCCAGCTAGGCGAAGCCGGGCTCAAGGTAGGCGACGCCGTCGTCCTACTCGACCGGCAGCAAGGGGGTCACGAGCGGCTGCGACGGCAGGGGATCAGCCTCACCTCGCTGCTCACGTTGGAGGTGCTCATGAACTACCTGATGTCCAGCAACAAGATCTCCGAGGACTTGTACCGAAAGACGATGGAGTTCTTGGACACGCACCGCCACCTGGAGGCGGACCGCGATTAGAGCAGGCGGCGGATAGGCTTGCGGCCGGGCCGCGGGTCGTAGTTGGCCTTGAACATCTCCAGCTTGTCCCGTTCGATCAGATACTTGCCTGCGAAGAGGATTGCAGGCACCTTCTTCTGCTTGATCAGCCGGCGCAGACTCTGCGGGTGAATGCGCAGCAAGCGAGCGGCCTCCACCAAGTCGAGATAGTTATCGAACGGATTGCCCGCCATACGCTCCCCCTCAGCTTCGCCCAACGATTGCTCGCCATCGGGCTACTAAAATGCTAACACGCGTGCATGAATATAGCACAGGTCGCCAGACAAGGGAAGTCCCTACCATAATCAAAGCCTAGCCATGCTGGCGCGAAACGCGAAGGGAGACGCCCGAACCGGGCGCCTCCCTTGGTCTCACTTGCGAGTGCGGGCTATCTGTATCGACGGCGCAGCTGCCACGAGCCCGCTGCGAGTAGCAGCCCCGCGGCCGCCAACCCGAGGGCCGGAACCCACGGCCGGGCCAAGCCGCCTTCGCTCGCAGGGCCTACGCCGCTCGCCGGCGCGCCGATACCAGACGCCTCAGGGCTGGCCAGCAGCCCATCGCCCGGCCCGCCGCGGTAGTCGCCGAAACCGCAACAGCCATCAGGCGCCAGCTCGACGCGCTCGCTCGGCACGAGCTGCGCCGGCAGCACCGCGGAGCTGGGCATCGGCTCGATCTTCGCGCTCGTACCATCGACGAGCTCTGCCGGCGTGCTCACCGCCTGTTCGATCACCGCGGGAACCGAGGTGCCGGGCACGCCCGTCGTGCCATCCCCGTCCGGCGGGCACGGCGCCGGAAAGCTTGGCTCCGTGAAGCCGCCATCGGTGGGCGGTGACGAGTCGACAGTACCATCGTCCGGCAGCGGCTCCACGCAGAACTCAACATCGCACGGGAACTGGATAGCGACTTGATCGCCGTCCAGCGTCACCCAGCAGATATCGTCGACGTCCGTGCAGGGCACGGGGTAGGTGAACTCCGCCTGGCCATCGAGCGGCAGCGGCCAGCACAGCTCTACGCCCTCATCGCAGGGGACGCGCAACGGTTCATCGCCATCGAGCATGCCCGGCGGAGGCGTGGAGAAGCAGAACTCGGACTGGCACGGGTTGAGGAACGACGAATCCTGCGACGGAGACGCGAACCAGCACCACTCCTCGAACTCTTCGCAGCCGAAGACGGGCTGCCAGTCGCCATCACCCGGCGGCGTCGACCAGCAGACGGGGACTTCGCAGCCCTCCTGGAAGGTCTGCGAGCCATCGGGAGCGCTGTATTCGCAGAACTGGAAGTCGCATGGTATCTGGCCGACGAAGTCCTCTCCAAGCGGGCCGAACGAGATCCAGCAGACCTCCTGCGCGCAGGGCTGGAGCACGGGTCCTTCGGCGCGCAGGGGCGAATCCGTGGCCGGCGGCACGAACCAGCAGTACTCCTCGCCGGGGATTGGGTTGAACACCGGCTGGTAGTCGCCGCCGTCCGGGGGCGCGGCCCACCAGACTGTTTCGTCGCAGAGGGCGAAGACCGAGAAGCCATCGCCGGGCGGGAAGTGCTCGCAGAAGCTCGGCTGGATGAACGCGCAGGAGCCGACCGAGACGCCGAAGTCGGCCAGGGCGACGTAGTCCTCGGCCTGGCCGCCGGCGGGCGTCGCGCTCACGACCACGATGTCGTCGGCGTAGGCGCAGTCGCTGTCCGCCGACGGGCCGAAGCTGGCCACGATGCGGAACTCGCCGCCGGGGGCCAGCGTGCCCGCGTCCCAGGTCGGCCGGCCCGCTGCGTCCGTGCCGCTGGGCGGCGGCTCCGCGCGCAGTAGGACCGCCGAGCCGGTCTGCACGTCGAGGATGGTGACGCCGGTCATGTCAGTGCCGCCGACGTTCGTCACGACGATCTCGAACTCTGCCTTGTCGAGCGAGGCCGGCAGCACTTCGACCACCGGCGGCAGCGTGACCACCACGTCGCCGTTCGGCGGCGACAGCGGCTCCGGCGGCGGCACGGGTACAGGCTCCGGGAAGATGATCTCGCTGAGCAGCGTCTTCGTCACCCGGAGGTTGGTGGGCGGCGCAGCGGCGTCGGCGCTCACCGTCCAGCAGGTCTCGCCGCTTACCGACACGCCGGGGTCATCCCGCGAGGAGACCGATACCAGGCCGCCGACGACGCCCGTACCGGAGCCGCTCACGATGAGCCGGCTCACGGTCTCGAACGTGTCGCCGGGCGCTAGGTCGCCGAGGTCGAACGATAACTCGAGCGGCGCGGTGGACACCAGCTCGCCGTTATGGGTGCGGTCGATGAACGTTGGCAGCGGATTCGGGAGGCTACAGCCGCTGGCCGGCCCCAGGCTGCCCACCAGGTTGGTCGCCGTCTCCGTGCCCTCGTTCGTGATGCTCACCGTGCAGGTGATGAGCGCCGGTTCGCCGGGGCGGACCGAGTCCGGCGTACAGCCCCCGGCAATGGTGAGGGCGGGCTGAGCGCTCGCCCGCTCCGTGCTGAGGGCGCCCGCGCCGAAGCCGGCCGCGATCAGGAACGCCAGGATGGCGACGGCCAACGCCGCCGGCCTCGCGATCACTTCAAGAGATCGATAGATGGTTGGAGTCGTCTCCATACTGCACCTCTCTTTGCTGCGCCCGGGGTAGATATCGCGTCGTTCTCTTGCTACGACGCTCAACGTGCCCGAAAGGTTCCCATGCGTAGCGCGATTGAGATCAGGATAGAGCATTGCAGAATGATGGGCACTCTCCAACTGGTAGGCTCTTGACAGAGAATCGACGACCTCCTACGCTCGAAGACAGGAGGGCTGCTTTGGGTCTCGTCCGCTATCTCGCTGGACTCCTCTTCATCATCGCCGTCCCCGTCGCCCTCGTCACCACCACCGTCCGCATCCTGGCCAACGAGCCGCTCGTGTACGAGTACGCGATCGACGAGTACGACGCGACGCAGACCACCGGCATCGCCCGCGACGAGCTGCTCCGCGCCGGCAGCGAGCTGCGCAACTACTTCAACAACGATGAGGACGAGATTTTCGTCCGCGTGGAGAAGGACGGCGCGCCCATCCGCCTCTTCACCGACCGCGAGACGATCCATCTGCGCGATGTGAAGACCTTGATGACGAAGAGCTTTCGTGTCCAGGAAGCGGCGGTGATCTTCGTGCTGGTCTACGTGGTGGCGGTCTTCATCTGGGCGCGGGAGAGCAGCTTGCGCGTCCTCGCGAAACAGCTTCTGCTCTCGGTCCTGCTCAGCCTGGCGATCATCGGCGGGGTAGGCGCCATCGCCTTCACGGGCTTCCACGAATCGTTCGACCAGTTCCACCGCATCGCCTTCGACAACGACTTCTGGCAGCTGGACCCATCGCGGCACCATCTCATCCAGATGTTTCCAGAGGCGTTCTGGGAAGATGCGATCCTATGGGGCGGTCTCGCCGCTCTGGCGCAGTTAGGGGCGCTGGCTCTGTTATCGGCTACCTACCTGGGGCTCACCCGTCACTCAGTGGAACCTCACGACCTGACGAGCGACCAGCCCTAGACGCAACGGCTGAAGCAACGGAAACCCAGGCTGAAGCCCGGCCTCTCATAGTTGCAGAACGGGCGATTCGCCGAAGCCCCGCTAGTGCCCGCCGCAGGCGCACGACCCGCCGGCGCATGACGAGCAGCCGCCGCCGGCCGCCGCTGGCGGCGCGCCGTTGCCATCGCGGGTGTGGGCGGCAAACAGCGAGACCGTCCGCTCCGCGCGCGGATGGCCGGCGGAGCAGGTAGCAGGCTCCGTCGAGCGGCTCATCGGCCGCAGCTGCTCGAACGTCGCGCTACAAGATCGGCAGTAGTACTCGTATAATGGCATCGTGATCGTCACCTGATATAATCGTAGCACACGGTTCCCAATAAGTCAGAATCACTGCGCAGGAGGCGAACGATGGCCGAGCAAACGATCGTGGTGCTGGGAGGCGGCGTGGGCGGCGTGGTCGCCGCCAGCGAGCTGAAGAGCCGGCTGAAGGAACGAGCCCGTATCGTCCTCGTCGAACGGAACCTGCAGCAGTCCTTCCCTCCGTCCTACCTGTGGGTGATGACCGGCGAACGCAAGCCCCAGGCGATCACCCGAGACATCAGCCGGCTGGAGCGCAAAGGCATCGAGGTCGTCGCCGGCGAGCTGCGCAGCATCGACCTCTCGCAAAAGACGGTAGACGTCGACGGACGGGAGATCGCCTACGATGCGCTCATCGTAGCGCTCGGCGCGGAGCTCGCCCCGGACGCCGTGCCCGGCCTGGCCGATGCGCATAGCTACTACCACCTGGCAGGCGCTGAGCGGCTGCGCGATGTCCTCGCCACGTTCGAGAGCGGGCGCGTCGCCCTGGTGGTGGCCGGCCTTCCCTTCAAGTGCCCGGCAGCGCCCTACGAGGGGGCGATGCTGCTGGAAAGCTACTTCCACAAGCGCCATGTGCGCCACAACGTAGAGCTGGCTCTCTACACCCCGGAGCCGGCGCCCATGGCCGTGGCCGGCCCGGACGCCGGCGAAGCCATCCAGGGGATGCTGGCCCACAAAGGCATCGCCTACCACCCAGGCAGGCAACTTACCGCTGCGGAGGATGGCCGGCTGAGCTTCGAGAACGGCTCTCCAGCACCCTTCGACCTGCTCGTCGCCGTGCCGCCCCACCGCGCGCCACAGGTGGTACAAGATGCCGGCCTCACCGACGACTCCGGCTGGATCCCGGTCGATCAGCACACCCTGGAGACCGAGCATGAGAGCGTCTTCGCCATCGGCGACGTGACGCGCATCACGCTGCCCGACGGCAAGCCCTTCCCCAAGGCCGGCGTCTTCGCTCACGGCGAGGCGCAGGTGGTGGCGCGCAACATCGCCGCCCGCATCATGGGCCTGGCTAAACGCGAGCGGTACGAGGGTACCGGCTACTGCTTCCTGGAGACGGGTGGCGGCTCCGCTGGGCTGGCCCAGGGCGACTTCTTCGCCCACCCGCGCCAGATCACGATGCGCACTCCCAGCCCCATCTGGCACTGGGGCAAGGTGGCGTTCGAGCGCTACTGGCTGTGGCGCTGGTACTGAGCAACGAACACGGGAGGCCATACAGGCCTCCCGAACACTGCTTCCACCCGGCCGTTGTTACTCCAGGTAGTCCTTCAGCTTCTTGCTGCGCGAAGGGTGGCGAAGCTTGCGTAGCGCCTTCGCCTCGATCTGGCGGATGCGCTCGCGGGTGACCTGAAACTCGCGGCCCACCTCCTCCAGCGTGCGGCTGCGGCCGTCCTCCAGCCCAAAGCGCAGCTCCAGCACCTTTCGCTCGCGATGGGAGAGGCTGTGAAGAACGTCCATCACCTGCTCCTTCAGGAGCAGGTGCGAGGCGGCCTCCGCCGGGGGGAGCATTGCTTCGTCCGGCAGGAAGTCGCCCAGGTGGCTGTCTTCCTCCTCGCCGATCGGCGTCTCCAGCGAGACCGGCTCCTGCGACACCTTGATGATCTCCCGCACGCGCTCCGGCGTGATCTCCATCCCCTCGCCGATCTCCTCGCTCGTCGGCTCTCGGCCGTACTCCTGGACGAGCCTTCGGCTGACCCGCACCAGCTTGTTGATCGTCTCGACCATGTGGACGGGAATGCGGATGGTACGGGCCTGGTCGGCGATCGCTCGGGTGATGGCCTGGCGGATCCACCAGGTGGCGTACGTGCTGAACTTGTAACCTTTGCGATAGTCGAACTTCTCGACGGCGCGAATAAGGCCGATGTTCCCTTCCTGGATCAGATCGAGCAGGGACATGCCCCGCCCGATGTATTTCTTTGCCACGCTGACCACCAGCCGCAGGTTCGCCTCCGTGAGCTGCTGCTCTTCGCGGTAGCCTATCTCCTTCAGCCGCTCGAAGTGGTTCTTGAGGTTCTGCTTGAACGGAGCAGCGCCATCTAGCTGTTCCCAGGGAGGAGGGAGCAGTTGCCGCTCGCCGCCGGCGCTGGCGGCGGCAATCTGAAGGAGCTCAGGCGTCAAGATGTGTGTAAGGATCGAGAGGCGCACCAGGGATCGATTCGCCTCCTCCGGCTCGCAGCGCAAGGTGCTACTCAGGTGCTCGCTCAGCGCCTCGTCCAGCACGCCATCGACTGCGGAACGAAACGTTTCGTCGGCGACGAGCTGCGAGAGCGGGTGCTTCTTGACCTGCAGATACTTCGTGACGACGTGAAATGCTCGCTTCTCCGCGTGAAGCTGCTGGAGCAGGCTGAACAGGATCTGGCCGCCCGTTGGCTCCTCGCCTCGTTCGTCCACCCAGCGGTGCTCGATAGACTGGATGTGCTTGCTCTCCTCTATCTGCCGGGCCAGTCGCTTTTCGTCGGCGCCGGAGAGGAGGTAGACCTTACCGATCTCCCGCAGGTACATCCGAACGGGATCGTCGGTACCTTCTTGTTGCGAAGCCTGCGTCTCATCCTGTTTTCCGCCGCCGTCCTCCGCACCGCGCCCCTTGCTGCCGTCGGTATCCCAGAGAGAGGAGTCGATCGTTGAGCGCCTGGCAGCTCTGGGGGCTACTCGAGTAGGACTCAGCACAGCCACGCTCTCCGCCAAGCGGGTATACATCGCGTCCAGATCCTCGCGGTTGGCGCCGCCTCGCTTCGATCCGTTCGTCAGAATCTCCTCGTACTCATCCGTCATGACACACCTTCATCCTGCGGGGATACTCGCGTTGAGGACGCTTCGTGAAGCCGCCTGCCCGCCTCCATATCTTCCACCACAGCGATAGCCAACTCCCAGGCGCGCTTGTCATCTTCTGCGACAGGTGGGCGCTCCCTGTCTGCTCCAGCCTCCCAGACGGCGTGGGCCTTCTCCGCCACCGCGCCCATGCCCTCCTGCGCATCGGGCTCGGCCAGGGCCGCTGTACTCGCCTGCTTGGCTGCCGACAGTCTACGGAATTTGATCCGGCGGACGCAATCCTCAAACGCCTTGCGAAGCTGCGATCCCTCAAGATATGGCAGCTCCTTCTCCGCGATCCGCTCGATGTGCGCATGCAACTCCTCCGGCAGCGCGCGGCGCAGCGATTCTCGATCCGACGCCTCGCGCCAGGCGACGAAGATCGCCCGGTGCTCTGCCAGCAGGAAGACCTCTGGGGAGAGGGCGTCGCCCTCGGGCCGGAGTTCCGGGTAGCGCAGGAGCAAGGCGAGGCAGTACTCCTCGCCCGGCTCTCGCCGCGCCCGGTCGCTCGGCCGTGGCTCCGCCTGCGGCGCGGCGGCGCGGCGATTCGATCGCGCGGGCGGCTGACGCAGCTCCGCTCGGACGACGTCCTCGTCCACCTGCGCCAGACGAGCCAACCGCTGGATGTAGTGCGCCCGGTAGACCGGCTCCTCGATCAGCCGGACGATGGGCAGTAGCTCCTTGAGCAGCGCCGAGCGCTGAGCCGGTTGGGACAGGTCGCTGCGGTTGGCAACGGTCTCGAAAATGTGATCGGTGAACGGCTTCGCGCCGGCCACGGCCTCCGCCCACGCATCGCGGTCGGCTCGGATCATCTCGTCCGGGTCTTTGCCGGAGAGCGGCACGATGTAGAACGTGACGGCCGCGCGCTTGAGGGCGTCGCGAGACCACTCCTGTACCCGTTCGGAGAACTCCTCCGCGTCCAGGGCGGCCGGGTGGGCGGAGGCCGGTCCGGCCCGCACCGCCCCCGTCGCTTGGCCCTCCTGGAGAGCGCGGAGCGTGGCCTCCAGCCCCGCCGCATCGGCATCCATTGCGAGCAGGATCTTCGCTTTCAGCCGTTCCAGCGTCCTGATCTGCCGCTCGGTGAGGGCGGTGCCCATCGACGCCACCACGTTGGTGATGCCGTACTGGTGCGCGGCGATGGCGTCCATGTAGCCCTCGACGACGACGACGCTCTTCTCTCGGCGGATCGCCTCCTTCGCCCCGTCCAGTGCGTAGAGCAATCCGCTCTTATCAAAGAGCAACGTCTGCGGTGTGTTGATGTATTTCGCTCCTTGGTTTTCCGTCGGCTGCCCCTTCGACGATTCCAGCGCGCGGGCGCCAAAGCCGACAACGCGCCCCCGCTCGTCGCGGATTGGGAACATCAGGCGGCCGCGAAACCGATCGTAGCCCCCACGATCACTCTCGACCAAGAGGCCCGCCGCGAGCAGCTCCTCGCCGGTGTAGTCTCGATCCGCGAGGTGGGACTTGAGCGAATCCCAGCTATCGGGGCTGTAGCCCAACTGGAACGTCTCGATCGTCTCCGCGTCCAGGCCGCGGGCGTCTAGGTAGGTTCGGGCTATCTCGCCTGGTTTGGCGTGGAGGAGCGCGTGGTGGAAGTAAGCGGCGGCGGCCTCGTTCGCCTGCAGGAGCCGCTGCCGCCGTTCGTCCTCCTGCGGCTCCCGCCGGCTATCCAGGGTCACGCCGGCGCGGTCGGCGAGCAGCCGCAGCACTTCGCCGAACTCGAGGTCCTCGCGCTTCATGACGAATGCGAAGACATCGCCGCCGATGCCGCAAGCGCCGAAGCAATGCCAGGTCTGACGGTCGGGGGAGACGATGAACGAGGGCGTCTTCTCGCTATGGAAGGGACAGACGGCCTTGAAGCTGCGCCCTGCCCGCTGGAGAGCGACGTGCTCGCTCACCAGGTCGACGATGTCGATGCGGCTCTTCACCTCATCGATGACGCTCATCCGTGGTCGCCCCTTCCAACGGTCTCACGTCGCTCGCGCGAAACGGGAGCGCTTCCATGCAGCCCGTCTCGCCGTGCCCGCAGTGTAGCAAGTCTCGCCACGGCCTGCTCAGTCCGACGGCTTTTCCGCTGTCTCGCCGGGCGTCGAGGTTATTGTAGGCGGAGGCGTAGCCACAACGGTCGGTGGTGGCTGCGTAGGTGTCTCAGTTGTCGGCACAGGTGTGTTGGTTTCGGCCGGCGTTGCGGTCGCGACAGGAATCGAGGTCGCCGGCGGCGCGGCGCTCGTGGGGATATCGATCGCGGGCGGTGCGCCGGCCTCGGCGACGGCCAGCAGCATGATGTCGCCCGTGACTTCCACTAAGTCCACCTCCACCCACCCCCGCAGCGACGAGTTTGGCGGATAGACGATCTGCAGCCAGCTCCCGTCGTCATCGCGGCCGCTGACCGCGACGGTCGCTCCGGCGGGGACGGTGCCGCGGATATCGAAGCCTGTGCTCGGCCCGTTGAACACCGTGGCGGTGGTGAGCACGCGCCCGACGACGCCATTGCCCGGCACAACGGTCGGCTCTCCATCCGGGGTGGTCGTGCCCAGGGCGAACGAGACATCGGACCCGTCATCGCCGCCGCCGATGGTGAAGAGGACGACGACGATCAGCAAGAGCAGGACAATGACAGACAGCCCGGCCAGGATGAGACGATTATGCAGCAGCGCCAGCCAGACGGGCGGCTCAGGGCCCCCGGCGCCGCCGAGCGACTGCTCCAACGACGGCGGGCCCGCCGGTTCCGGCACCTACTTCTCCTCCATTAGCGAATCTACGACGCGAGCTACGACGTGAAACCCAACGACTCCGCGGTGTGCAGGGCGAAGAGGTCCGTCATGCCGGCGATGTAATCGGCGACGCGCCGGGCCAGTGGGTCGTCCTCACGAGTAACGTCAGACGTGATCGCTTCGGGATGCGCTATGTAGTACTCGAACAGGAACTGGATGATGCGCACTGCACGCGCCGCGTCCGCCTGCTGCCCTTCCCACTCATAGACGTGGGCGAACATGAAGTCGCGCAGCTCGTTGGTCGCGGCGGCGACCGTCTCGCTCATGCCGATGCGCGGCGGCTTCCCGTCGGGGGGGACGCCCTCGCCCGTGGCAGCCCACGATGCTTCGACAATATCCACGACGAGGGTGTTGATCCGCTGGGCGTGCTCGGTGCCCAGCACCTCCCGCGCTTCGCGGGGCAGATCCTCCTCGCGCAGCAGGCCGGCGCGGATGGCGTCGGCGATGTCGTGGTTGAGGTAGGCGACGGAATCGGCCAGCTTGACGATCTGCCCCTCCAGGGTGCTGGCGGTGCCCCACGCTTCGGCGAGCACGTCTTCCCGCGCCTTCGAGTGCTTCAGGATCGCCTCCCGCACCTCCCCGGTGAGGTTCAGCCCCTGGCCGTCCTTCTCCAGCTTCTCCACCACGCGCAGGCTCTGCTCGTTATGGCGAAACCCTTCCGGCAAGAGCTCCGCCAGCGCGCGCTCGCCGGCGTGGCCGAAGGGGGTGTGCCCCAGGTCGTGGCCCAGGCCGGCCGCCTCCGTCAGGTCCTCGTTCAGGTTGAGCGCGCGGGCGATGGTGCGGGCGATCTGGGCGGTCTCCAGCGTATGCGTGAGGCGGGTGACGAAGTGGTCGCCGGCGGGCGCGATGAAGACCTGGGTCTTGTGCTTGAGCCGGCGGAACGCCTTGCAGTGGACGATCCGGTCGCGGTCGCGCTGGAACTCGGTGCGGACGAGGGAAGGCTCCTCGGGCCGCTCTCGGCGACTCTCGGCGCTCTTGGCCGCGAAGGGAGAGAGGCGCTGCTCCCGCTCCTCGAGCCTGCGTCGCACCGCCTGAAGGCGGCTGTCGTCCACGGAAACGGGCCGCTGCACCATCGCGACGCCATTGTAGCGGGACATCGGCGCGGTCGAAAGGATAACGCGTCGAGCAGGGGAAAATTCATCCAAATTCTTGCTTATCGGAGCACGCCTTGCTGCTTAACCGCACCGCCGCCTGAAGCCGGCGGCATGTGACGGCGCGGCGCAAGCAGAGTGCTGAAGAATTCCGTAGACGAGCCTTTCCAGGCTCGGCGGGGAATCTAGCGGCGAGGCTCGAAAGCCTCGCCTACGAGTCTCGCTCAGGCCCAGGGGAGCGAGCGGGGGAGGAAGGTGGGGCGCACATCTCCGTCGGCCAGGATGCAGACCACCTCGAGCCGATTGAACAGCTTGGGGTCGAGCGCCTTGACCGTCGAGCCGGCGCCCTCCAGCTCGCCG
>JACZYW010000055.1 GCA_022570885.1 Chloroflexota bacterium
AGCGCAGCCCGGTGCCGAAGCCCCGCTCATCCAACCGGACTAGCGAACGGACATCGAACCGCTCGGCCAGCTCGCTCCGTAGCTGCTCGACCTGCTCTCGAAGCTCTGGCTTCGTCACGTCGAAGACCACGAGGATCTCCACGTCGCCGCCCAACGCCTCGCGCAGGCGCTCGATCGTCTCGCCAAGAGCCTCCTCGTAGTTAAGCACGGGGATAAGGAGCGAGAGCTTCAACCTACCACGTTCCCATGTTCATCATATTACCCGTCACATTACCGCCGCATGCCGCGGCTGGATACCGTCTAGATACGATAACACAGCAAGGCAGGAAGATGTTTCTTTAGCCCTTGGCCGAACTCGGCCGTTCGCCGACGACACCGTGGCTAGCTCATCAGCCGCCAATATGGTAAGCAAACTTCGAGACCCGGCAGGGAGTACGCCGGGAGCCCAACCGAGCAGGGTATTGGTGGATGGAGCCACCCATCGCGTTGTCATACCCAGGCAGGGGCTCGATGGAGCGCCCTGGCCTACCCGCCGTTGCCTACACGATAGCGCGGTCTCCATATTTCCCGCTCGCCCTGATCCTCGCACTGATCTTCCTCGTCTACGCTCCGGTCCTCAACGATTGGTTTAAATCGGACGATTTCTTCTACCTGCGCGCAGCGCAGGTGAAGGCCCCGTCGCAGTACGTCATCGAGGCGTTCGACTTTCGAGACACGTCGGCGGCCGCGGACGGGCCGGGCGGACACTACAGACCGCTCTACACGATCAGCATCTTGGCTGAGGGAGAGCTGTTCGGACTGAACGCGCTGCCTTACCATTTGGTGAACCTGCTGATCCACCTCGCTAACGCCACGTTGGTCTGGCTCATCGCGAGGAAGGTGACGCAGCGGCCGCTGATCGCCCACGTCGCCGCGCTCGTGTTCGCGCTCCACCCCAGCTATGCCATGGTGGTGGGGTGGATCTCCGAGCTTTCCGCCCTCGCCGCCACGCTGGGCGCCCTCGTCTGCCTCTGGGCGTTCATGAAGGCGCTCGATGGCGGGGCGAGAAGCAGGCTCTGGTACCTGGTCTCGGTAACGAGCTACCTGGCCGCGTTGCTCTATCATCCGAAGGCTGCGCCTGTGCTGGTGGCGCTCGTCGCTTATTACCTCCTCATGCACCATGGCAACCTGCGAGAGCGTCTGACACTTCGAGCAGGGCTCGGGTTGTTGCCGTACGTCGCCGCATTTTCGCTCCCGATGTTCGTCATCTACTGGCTTCGCGGGCAAAATCCCGAGCTCGGCAGCTCACTCGCATACGGCCCGCATATTTACGAGAACTCCCTGCACTACCTGCGCATCGCCGTCCTGCCTCTTCAGGCGCTTGATAGCTCGGCGGCCGTCGTAACGGGGACGCTGGCGAGTGGGCTCGTCGTCACATCGCTCTCCTGGCCTGTCGGATTGTGGCCTCTAATCGACGTGCGCAAGCGAGCGGCACATCTCTTCGCCCTGTTCTGGTTCCTGGCCTCGCTCGGGCCGATCATTACGTTTGTCTGGGGCGCCTACCCCCGGCAGTTCTACAACTCAGGGCCCGCGCTGGCGTTGGTGGTGAGCATCTTCTTCGTCGCCATCGTCGATCGTCTGCCCTTCCCCCGGCTTTCGCGCACGGCCGGCGCGGCGGTCCTGGTGGTCTTCGCCGTGCTCGCCACGCAGCAGATCCTCGACACCGAGCGAAGTCAGGAGGTCGGCGCGGCGCAGTCGCGAGACTTCATCGAAGAGCTGCGGCAGACGTACCCGACGCTGCCGGAAGAGACGACGCTCTACGTCGTGGGTGCGCCGTTTTCGCTGCGCATCTTCGGGGATGTCTACCTGGTGAAGGCGGTAAGCCTCTACTACGGTGACATCCGTGTTGAACCGGTATCACAGACCCAGGCGCGGGAAATAGAGCAGTCCCCGCAGCCGGACGAGCGGGTCTTCCGCTACTCTGGTTACGACTGAGCAACGGGCGGGAGGACGGATGTCTAGCCGCGAAGACTCGGGAAAGCCCGCCAGCGGGCGGAGCTTCTTGGAGAACTCTCGTCTGCGTGGCGCTGCCGGGATGCTGGCGAGCTCCCCTCACGTCGTCCTCGCGCTGATCCTTCTCCTCGCCTTCCTCGTGTATGCCCCGGTCCTGAACGACTGGTTCAAGGCGGACGACTTCCTCTACCTGCGCGCAGCGCAAGTGAAGGCCCCGTCTGAGTTCATCATCGAGGCCTTCGATTTTCGTGATACGACGGAGCCTGCGGCTGGACCTGGAGGACATTATCGACCGCTCTACGTGATCACTATCTTGGCCGAAGCTGAGCTGTTTGGGTCATCCGCCCTGCCCTATCACCTACTGAACCTGATGGTCCATGTGGCCAGTGTCGCCATGCTCTGGCTGATCGCGAGGAAGGCGACCCAGCGACCTCTGGTCGCCCACATCGCCGCCCTCGTGTTCGCGCTCCACCCCACCTACGCTATGACGCTGGGGTGGATCTCCGAGCTCTCCGCCCTTGCCGCCACTTTGGGCGCCCTCGTCTGCCTCTGGTCGTTCATGAAGGCGCTTGATGAAGGAGCGAGGAGCAAGCTCTGGTATCTGGTCTCTCTGGCGAGCTACCTCGCAGCCATGTTGTACCATCCGAAGGCTGCGCCGGTACTGGTAGCGCTGGCTGCATACTTCTTCTTCGTCCACGGTGGCACCAGGCGAGAGAGCCTCGCTTTCCGCTCCTGGCTCAGGTTTATCCCGTACCTCGGCATCGCCCTGTTCCCAGTACTAGTGAGCCTCTACCTGCGAGAGGAATACCTGCGTTTGCAGTTCAATTTCAGCTATGGTCCTCACCTCTACGAGAACTTCCTACACTACCTCTTCATGGGAGTTGTTCCCTATCCGCTCCTCGCCGGTACGAAGGTGTTTGGAACAGTGGCGCCCACGTTCACAGGAGGAATCATCGCTTTCTCGGCTTGGCTGGGGATCGCTATCTGGCCTCTCAAGGATTCACGCAAACGGGCCGCGCATCTCTTCGCCTTGGTCTGGTTTCTCACCGCCCTCTTGCCGCTCCTCACATTCAGGTTTGGCGCTTCCCCGCGCCAGTTCTACATTGCCGGGCCAGCGTTAGCTCTGGTCTTGAGCCTCTTCTTGGTGAGCGCTCTCGATAGCTTGTCTCGACTGCGGTTCCCGCGATTCGCCGGTGTGGCTGTCCTACTGGTCTTGCTAGTGCTCGCCTCGCAGCGAATCTTCATCACGGTGCAGGACCAGGGGCTTCCCTCGGCGCAGTCGCGAGACTTCATCGAAGAGCTGCGGCAGACGTATCCGACGCTGCCGGAAAAGGCGACGCTCTACGTTGTTGGCGCACCACTCGCGCTGCGCATCTTCGGCGATGTCTATCTCGTGAATGCCGTCCAAACCTACTACGGTGACATCCGTGTTGAACCGGTATCACAGACCCAAGCGCTGGAACTAGAGCAATTCCCGCAGCCAAACGAGCGGGTCTTCCGCTATTCTGGCTACGACTGAGCAATGGGAGGGAGGACGGATGTCTAGCCGCGAAGGATCGGAAAAACACACCCGCGGCCGGAACATCTTGGAGAACTTTCGTTTCCGTAACGCTGCCCAGATGCTGGCGAGCTCCCCTCACGTCGTCCTCGCCCTGATCCTCACACTGATCTTCCTCGTGTATGCCCCGGTCCTGAACGACTGGTTCAAGGCAGACGATTTCTATTACCTGCGCGCAGCGCAACTGAACGCCCCGCTTGAGTTCATCGTCGAGGCCTTCGACTTCCGCGATACCTCACAGCCGGTGCCAGAGCACGTTGGGCACTATCGACCGCTCTACATGGTCACCATGTGGGCCGAAATAGAGCTCTTCGGTCAGCACGCGCTCCCTCATCATCTGCTGAGTCTGCTGATCCACCTCGCCAACGCAACGCTGCTCTGGCTCATCGCAAGGAAAGTGACACAGCGGCCGCTGATCGCCCACATCGCCGCCCTCGTGTTCGCGCTGCACCCCACCTACGCGACGGTGGTGGCGTGGATCTCAGAGCGCTCCTCTACGCTGGCGACCCTGGGTACCCTGATATGCCTCTGGTCCTTCATGAAGGCATTGGATGGGGGGCCAAGAAGCAGGCTTTGGTACCTGGTCTCCCTTACAAGCTACCTGGCGGCGCTGCTGTACCACCCGAAGGCGGCGCCCGTCCTGGTGGCGCTCGTCGCCTACTATTTCCTAGTCCACCGAGGGAGGCTTGAGGGAAGCAATCTCAAAGGAAACTCGTCGACCGGTTTCTGGCTGAAGTTTGCTCCGTATCTCTACCTCGCCGTGGTACCCTTGGTTGTGCTCCTCTGGCAACGAGACGAGCACTTACTGCAGCAGGCGAACATCAGCTTAGGTCCCCACGTCTACGAGAACTATCTGCGCTACCTCTTCCTTGCCGTAGTTCCTCATCCGCTCATCGCGGGCACGGGACCGGCAGGAGGAGTAGCTCCGACGTTAGCAGGCGGTATCGTTGCGTTCCTGGCCTGGCTGGCGATTGGAACCTTGCCCCTGAAGGATTCACGCACGCGAGCTGCGCATCTCTTCGCTCTGCTATGGTTCCTGACCGCCATTTTGCCTCTTGTTACGTTTGGGTCGGGCACCTTCCCGCGCCTTTTCTACAGCGCTGGCCCTGCGTTCGCGCTGGTCATTAGCCTGTTCTTGGTGAGCGCTCTCGATGGCTTGTCTCGACTGCGGGTCCCGCGATTCGCCGGCGCGGCTGTCCTACTGGTCTTGCTAGTGCTCGCCTCGCAGCGAATCTTCACCACGGTGCAAGACCAGGGACTTCCCTCGGCGCAGTCGCGGGCCTTTGTCGAGGAGCTACAGCAGACGTATCCGACTCTGCCGGAAGAGGCGACGCTCTACGTCGTCGGCGTGCCGCTGCCCCTTGCACTATTCGATGGTGTCTACTTGAGGAGCGTGGTGAGCGTCTACTACGGCGACGTTAACGTCCAGCGCGTTTCCGAGGAGGCGGCGCAAGCGCTGGAGCAGTCTCCGCAGCCGAACGCGCGGGTCTTCCGCTACTCTGGCTACAACTGAGGCCGGCCGCCGGGCTACTTCACCGGCACCGACCAGTCGATGCCGGCGTCTTCGATGGAGAGCCGCTCTTCGTCCGGGTTGTCCTCGTCGTACTTGGAGGTGATGTAGTACATCAGCACCGCCTCCTCATCGCCCAGCACCATGTAGCCATGCCAGACGCTGGGTGGGATGCTGAGGACGCGACGGTCGTTCTCGCCCAGGTAGACCCAGCGAGCGTTCCCATCGTCGTCGAGCAGGCCGACCTTCAGATAGCCCTTGAGCACGAACCAGTGGTCTGTCTGAAGGCGATGCCGATGCCAGGCGACGATCCGCCCGGGGTAAGCCCAGGTGATATTGATGTCACCAGCCATCTGCACCTTGTCGTCTCCGGTGAAGCCGAAGACATCGCACGCCCGGCGGGCGCGATCGTCATCGAAGAGCCGCGGGACAGAGATGCCTGCGTCGTCTACCGACACTTTCGCCCCCGTCCCGCTCGCTGATCCGGTCGTTACCATATGCGGTTCCTCCTCATGCCTGGGTTCGTTCGATTATAGCTAACGCACAGCCACGAACGCGAGAACAGCGCCCGCCTGTCGGCCGGCCTTCTTCAAATTCGCCGATGCCCTAGGAGACCGGTTCCGGCTGCTCGTGGATAAAGGTGCTGATGTGCTGGAAGAGATCCTGGATCGACACGACGCGGATGGGGTGGCCCTCCATCACCAAAGGGATGTGCCGAAAGCCACCGATCGACATCTTGTGGAGGGCGACGGCCAGCGTGTCCTCGTCGCGGAGGATGACCGGGTCCGGCGTCATGATCGTCTGCACGGCGATGGCATTCAGGTCTACCTTGATGCCGGCGGCCTTGAGAAGCACATCGCGTTCCGTGAGGATGCCCACAAGCTGCTCGCCCTCGATCACGAGCACCGACTCGGTCTCGCGTTCTTGCATCGCGTGGACGGCCAGAGCTACCGGGTCGCCCGGCGCCACGCTCAGCGGCTCCTCGGCAGCCAGGTCACCGAGCTGGTCGTGCAGCAGGTGCTCGGTGAACACGTTCTCCGCGCTGGGCAGGTCGAGGCTTTGGAGATCGTGGCCGCAGCCTTCGCAGACATCGGCGCCGGCGATATTCTCTGTGTTGCAGTCTGGACAGATCATGTCGGTTCCCTATGGAGTCTCAGTCTACCACCCAGGTGTCGCCCTGAGCGAAGAGCGCTTCGAGGTCGCCTTCGCCCTCGCGCGAGCGGGCCTCCTCGATCTGGCCTTCCAGGAGCTCATTGTAGGTCGGTCGCTCCACCGCGCGGAAGACGCCCATCGGTACTGGATACTCAGGATACTCCATCCTGGTCAAGATCGAGGCGACGGTTCTGTCCGGCCGGCTCTCGTCGTGAACGAGCAGATCGCTCTCGTCGACACCGTTGCCCAGCTCGACGATCTCCGGCGTCGTGCCGTTGAGGCGAATGCCCCGGTTCTGTTCTTTGCCAAAGATGATCGGCTTGCCCTGCTCGAGCGAGATCGTGCGATCCGGACGCACGGCCTTGTCCGCGAATTCGATGAAGGCGCCGTCGTTGAACACGTTGCAGTTCTGATAGACCTCGACGAAAGATGTCCCCTTGTGATGCGCTGCCCGTTCCAGTGTTGCGATGAGGTGGTGCACATCGATGTCGAGCGAGCGGGCGACGAACGTCGCTCCTGCCCCCAGGGCGAAGGAGAGGGCGTTTATGGGGTAGTCGATCGCACCAAGCGGCGAGGTCTTTGTAATCTTGCCTTGCTCTGACGTAGGCGAGTACTGGCCTTTCGTCAGGCCGTAGATACGGTTGTTGAACAGCACGATGACCACGTCCACGTTCCGCCGGATGATGTGCAGCAGATGGTTGCCGCCGATGCTCAGCCCGTCTCCATCGCCGGTGATCACCCAAATGCTTAGGTCAGGACGGGCGAGCTTCAGGCCTGTCGCGATCGTGGGCGCCCGCCCGTGGATGCTGTGGAAACCGTACGTGTTCATATAGTAGGGCAGCCGGCTGTTGCAGCCGATGCCCGAGATGAAGACGATGTTCTCTCTGGGAATGCCCAGCTCCGGCATGAGCTTCTGCGTCTGCGCCAGGATCGAGTAGTCGCCGCAGCCGGGGCACCAGCGTACCTCCTGGTCGGAGACGAAGTCCTTGCGGGCAAGGACGGGCAAAGGATCTGGTGCTACGGATGTCATGCCACACTCACCGCTTTCTGTTGTACAAGCTTGTAGATCTGCTCTTCGACCTCGCGGATCTTGAGCGGCCTGCCGGTCACCCGGTTCAGCCCGATAGCATCGACGAGGAATCGGGCGCGGATGAGCATGCGAAGCTGGCCCAGGTTCAGCTCGGGGATCAGCACCTTGTCGAAGCGGGCCAGCACGTCTCCCAAGTTCCTCGGAAACGGATTCAGGTAGCGCAGGTGAGCGGCCGAGACGGACAGCCCACTGGATTGCGCCCGCTGTACCGCCGATATGATGGCGCCATAGGTGCTGCCCCAGCCGAGCACCAGGAGCGCGCCCTCCGGCTTCCCCAGTACCGTGAGCTCCGGGATGTCGTCGGCGATCCGCTCAACTTTTTGCTGGCGGTAGGCCACCATGCGCATGTGGTTCTCGGGGTCGTAGCTGATCAGGCCGGTGGTGTCTGACTTCTCCAGCCCACCGATGCGATGCTCCAGCCCCGGCGTGCCCGGTACCGCCCAAGGGCGAACCAGCGTCTCCTTGTCCCGCGCATAGGGCTCGAACGTCTCCGCGTCAGTCGGAGAGGTCACCTCGAACGACTCTAGATCGTCGAGCGAGGGGATGATCCAGGGCTCCGAGCCGCTGCCGAGATAGCCATCGGAGAGGAAGATCGTCGGCACCATATGGCGGGTGGCGATGCGGATAGCCTCGATCGCCATATTGAAGCAGTCGCCGGGCGTGGCCGGCGCGACGATCGCGACCGGCGACTCACCGTTACGGCCGAACATCGCCTGCAGCAGATCCCCCTGTTCGTTCTTCGTTGGCATGCCGGTGCTGGGGCCGGCCCGCTGGACGTCGATGATGACGATTGGAAGCTCGGTCATCACCGCCAGCCCGATCGCTTCGCTCTTCAGCGCGAGGCCGGGCCCGCTGGTGCCGGTGAGACCGAGCGCGCCGCCGAAGGCCGCGCCGATGGCGGCGCCGATGGCAGCCAGCTCGTCCTCGGCCTGGAACGTCTTTACTCCAAAGCGCTTGAACTTGGCCAGCTCCTCCAGGATGTCGCTCGCCGGCGTGATCGGGTAGCTGGCATAGAGGAGCGGCCGCTTCGCCAGACGCGAGGCGGTGAGGAAGCCGAGCGCCGTCGCCTGGTTGCCGGTGATGTTGCGGTACCGGCCCGGCGGGAGGTTCGCCTTGCGAACGCGGTAGTGATCGGGAAAGAGCTCCGCTGTTTCGCCGAAGTTGTAGCCTGCCTTGAGCGTGGTGGCGTTCGCTTTCGCGACGGCCGGATTCTTGGCGAACTTCTCCTCGAACCAGTGGAGCGTCGGCTCCATCGGCCGCTCGTAGAGCCAGAACATGATGCCGAGGGCGAAGCTGTTCCTCGACCGGTCGATCTGTTGGGGGGAGAGGCCGCTGTCTTTGAGAGCGCGAGCGTTCATGCTCGTGATAGGCACCTTGATCACTCGATAGGCGGCTAGCTGATCGCCTTCCAGCGGGTTGTCCTCGTAGGCGGCCTTGCGCAGATTCGTCTCGTTGAACTCGTCCGCGTTGACGACGAGCGTGCCGCCCTTCGCCAGATCGGGCAGGTTCGTCTTGAGGGCGGCCGGGTTCATCGCGACGAGCACGTCCGGCTCGTCGCCGGGCGTGTAGATCTCGTAGCTAGAGAAGCTAACCTGAAACGCGCTTACGCCGGGCAAGGAGCCGGTGGGGGCACGGATCTCCGCCGGGTAGTCCGGCATGGTGCTGACATCGTTGCCGAAGAGGGCAGAGGTGTTGGTGAATTGCAGCCCGGCCAACTGCATGCCGTCGCCGGAGTCACCGGCAAAGCGAATGGTGACCCGGTCTAGCTCCTGGATTTCATCTTCGTCCTTGGTTGTCACCCGGCTCCCATCTGTTTATGCTCCCTCAGGCGTCTGCATCTTCTGATGCGGCCTTGGCGGCAGGTTGATCACATGCTCCGGAAACGACTCGGCCAGGTGATCGATCACGTCCCGTACGCGGAACAGCGCGATCGCTTCGCCTGTTTTAGTATCGACAATAGGAATGTTGCGGAAACCCTCGTTATTCATTAAGGTGATCGCCTCGCCGATGGTCCGGTCTGGAGTGAGGGTCTGCGGGTCAGGGGTCATGAACTTCTCGACCGGCTCGTCGAAGCTTACGTCACGTGCGACGATCTTCATCAAGATGTCGCGCTCGGTGATGATGCCGGTGATGCGCTTGCCTTCACAGATGAGAACGGCGCCCGTGCGATGCTGCTGCACCGTTTCGATGACCTCACCCACACTTGTTCCGCTGTCCACGCAGAGGGGGGCCGGCAGCTTCAGCGAGACGATCTTATCGTTTAGCACAACGCTACTTCACTGGCCCTTCGTCTACACGGCATGACGACGATCTGGCGGTTCCCTCCAGGCCTGTAGCGATAGATTCAACACTGCTATATCTAGTATAGCAGCGCCAAATACGGAAGCGCCACCGAAAACGCGGGGCCATCTCCCTACTTTGACGAACGCGTTCGCACGGGGTATGCTAGCCCGATGTATCCGCTGGGACACGTCACCTTCGCCTGCGGCGCCGTCTGGCTCGGCGCTCGACTGCTGGACCGCGCGCGACAGGGGGAGACCGGCCACCAGCCGGTAGCGGCAAGCGCTGCTCAGGATCAGGCGACGCCACGAGAGGACGCGCCGCGCCGTTCCAATATCGCGGACGCGATCGACTACCGGCTGGTGGCGCTGGGCGCACTCCTACCCGATCTCATCGATAAGCCGTTGGGCTGGTACATTCTCAGCGGTGCGCTGGACAACAACGGCCACATCTTCGCGCACACACTGCTCTTCGCGCTGACGATCCTACTGCCCGGCCTCTATCTGCTCGTCCGCCGCAATGACCCGAGGCTGTTGGCAGTGGGTGTGGCCGTCCTTAGCCATCTCGCGGGCGACCCTGTCACCCATGCTCCCGGCACACTCCTCTGGCCACTGCTTGGGACCGACTTTGCTCAGGTGACGCTGCTCGGCACGCGAGCGACGATCCTTACGGAGACGGCGGCGGGACTGATCTTGCTGCTGGTGGCGCGCTGGGTAACGCTTCGCGGCCGGCTCGATCGGCTGCTCCTAGAAGGACGGCTGTAGCGCGGGCTGGGCTCGACGGTATCGTATCCCTGTACGATAAGGCCCCCCAAGGAGACCGTTCATGTATCCACTCGGCCACGTCACCTTCGCCTGCGGCGCTGTCTGGCTCGGCGCCAGGCTGCTGGATCGCGTGCGACAGGGCGAGACCGCACAGCAGCCGGTAGCGGCAAGCGCTGCTCGGGCAACGCCACGAGAAGACGCGACGCAACGCTCCAGTATCGCGGACGCGGTCGACTACCGGCTGGTGGCGCTGGGCGCGCTCCTGCCCGATCTCATCGATAAGCCGATCGTCTGGGTGCTGTTCCCGAACCCCGACGCCGGCGGGCATCACATCGGACATTCGCTGTTCGTCGGCCTCGCCTTGCTGCTGACCGGCCTCTATCTACTTGGCTGGCGCGGCAAGGCAGGACTCGCGCTAGTAGGGGCGGCGCATCTTAGCCACGTCCTCAGCGACTCCGTGACGCATGTGCCACGCAGCCTCCTCTGGCCATTCATCAGCCTCGATATCCCCTGGAACGGCATCCTCCTCCGCTCCTCTAACATCGGTGCTGAGGTGCTCGCCTTCGCGGTCTTGCTGTTCGCCCTGAGGGCGCTCCGGACCCAGGGACACCTTAAACGCTTGCTGTACGAAGGACGGCTCTAGCACCCGCGCTGGACGGTATCCTTCGCTGCCGATAGGCTATCGAGGTAGCGAAGAGCAGGAGGGAGCGCGCGCGTGTTAGCAATGGACGTGCTGGTCGAACAGCCGGATGCTGTCAGGCGAGCCATCGAACTGAAGGCCGTCGACCTCGACCTCGACCAGCTACTCGCCCTCCACGGCCAGGTGAAGGCGCTGCTGGGCCAGGTGGAGGAGTTGCGCCGAGAACGCAACGTCCTCTCCAAGCAGACCGCCTCGGCGGCGGACGACGAACGCGCCGCCCTCATCGAGCGCAGCCGCCAGATCGGAGGCACGCTGAAGGAGCGGGAGCCCCAACTGCGCGACCAGCAGGCACAGCTCGATCAGCTGCTCCTGCTGGTGCCGAACATCCCCGGCCCCGACGAGCCGATTGGCCGCGACGACGACGACAACGTGGAGCTGCGTCGCTGGGGCGAACCGCCGAAGTTCACGTTCCAGGCGCGCGATCACGTCGAACTGCTAGAGCTGCACGACTGGGCCGATCTCGAGCGCATCGGTCAGGTAGCCGGGTCGCGAACGTACGCGCTCAAGGGCGCGATGGTGCGGCTGGAGCTGGCGCTCTGGCGCTTCGCCGCCGATTTCATGGAGGAGCGCGGCTTCACCCTCATCGATCTGCCGTCGTTCGCCCGCGAGGCCGCCTTCATCGGCACCGGCCACTTCCCCGGTGGCCGCGAAGAGGTGTACCAGCTTGACGAGGACTTGTACCTCTCCGGTACGGCGGAGGTCGGGCTCAACTACCTGCACAGCGGCGAGATCCTCGCCGCCTCAGACTTGCCCATTCGCTACGCCGGGTTCTCCACCTGCTTCCGTCGCGAGGCGGGCGCAGCCGGCCGCGAGATGCGAGGGCTAGTGCGCGTCCACCAGTTCTACAAGGTGGAGCAGTACGTGATCTGCGCCGCCGATCGGGAGGAGTCGGCCCGCTGGTTCGATACGCTGCTCGCGAACGGCGAGGCGCTGGTGCAGGCGCTGGAGCTCCCCTATCGAGTGGTGCGTACCTGCACCGGAGCGATGGGGGCGGGCAAGGTTCGCATGTGGGACATCGAGTGCTGGGTGCCCAGCCAGGAGGTCTATCGGGAGACGCACTCCGTCTCCGAGATCTACGACTGGCAGGCGCGCCGGTCGAACCTGCGCTATCGGGACGAGGACGGCACCGTGCGCTTCGCCTTCACCCTCAACAACACCGCCATCGCCACGCCCAGGATCCTCGTGCCCCTGCTGGAGGTGCACCAGCAGGCCGACGGTACCGTGCGCGTGCCGGAGCGGCTACGGCCGTACCTGGGCGACGCCGAGCTGCTCGGCTCGCCGCAGGAGTAGGCGCGCTACGGCTGCCGCGACTCCTGGCGGACAGTCTCTTCGTCCTGCGTCGAACTGCTGAAGAAGAGCCGCTCCGCGTTCTGATAGAGGAACTTGTCCAGCACTCCCTCTCGAAGGTCGAGCTCCTCCGCTTCCTTGATGCAGCGATCGAACGACAGCACGGGATGGTCGGAGGCGAAGATGATCTTGTCCTGGCCTCGAGTGTTCATGTAGTGGATCAGCTCCGGCGGGAAGTACTTCGGCGCGTATGCCGACGTCTGCAGATAGAGGTTGCGGTACTTCAGCATCAGCCGGATCGCGACCGCCCACCAGGGGTCTGCGCCGTGCGCCATGACCAGCTTCAGTTCGGGGAAGAAGATGCACACCTCATCCAGATGCATCGGGTCCTGGCACGCGCCGGGCATCGGCGGGCCGGGGATGCCGGTGTTGATCGCGATCGGCAGGTCGAGCTCGATGCACTTGGCGTACACGGGGTAGTAGACCTTGTCGTTCGGCGGCAGGTTGAGCATGAAGGGGGTGATCCGCGCCAGGACGACGGGCAGCTCCCGCGCTACCCGTTCCAGCGCGCGAACCGCTTTCATCCCCCGGCGCGGGTCGACCAGCGTCGAGAGCACGAAGCGATCGGGGTGCGCCTGCGGAAAGGAGACGACGTGCGGCGATGGGTCTTCGGCCGTGGTCGTGAGGATCGCCTTCTCCACGCCGGCGCGGTCCATCGCCTCGATCAGCTCGGGGACGGAGATGTCGCGAAACATCTCGTCGCTGCGCTTGAAGTAGTCCTCGGCGACGCGCACGAGGTACTTCGGCCGTCCGAGCGACCCCATGCTCACGTTGACGAAGGTATCGATCACGCGCGGCATCCGCGTACCTCCTTGCATTCGGCGGTCTTCATCTCCCGCATGCGTGGCTCCATCAGGCCTGCCCCTCCCAGCGTACGGTGTACAGCCGCACTGCCTCGTCGAAGCCCTTCGGCACCACCTCGCCGCGGTCCGAGAAGAGGAAGTCCTTGCCCGCCGCGAGCTGCCGCACGACGTCCGAGACGAGGATCTCGCCCGGCTCCGCGTGGTCGCAAATGCGCTTCGCCAGATCGACCGACGTGCCAAAGAGGTCGTCCTCCTCGACCACAGGCTCTCCGGCGTTGAGGCCGATGCGGACGTTGAGCGCGGCTTCGACAGGATCACCCTGAGCTTGTCGAAGGGCGGCCACGGCGCGCTGGATCGCGACGGCGCAGGCGAGGGCGTGCGAGGCAGAGGGAAACGACGCCATGATGCCATCGCCCGTGTGCTTGATCTCGCTGCCGCCCTCGTCGCGGAGCGCCTCGCGGACGATCGTGTTGTGGGCGCGGCGAACGTCCTGCGCACGAGCGTCGCCAAGGCGCTGAGCGAGAGCGGTGGAGCCTTCCATGTCTGTGAAGAGGATGGTATGCACGTCGCCCGCGGCCGGCGGCGCCGCGGCCACGGCGGCCTCTTCGGTACCCGCAAACTCTTCGACGAGAGCTGCCACGCGCTCATAGTTCATGTCGTCAATGGCTAGGAAGCGGGCGTCCGGAATGCCCGCTGCCAGCTTCTGCCCGGC
>JACZYW010000056.1 GCA_022570885.1 Chloroflexota bacterium
TACCCCGTGCGGTGGTCTTTTACCATCTTGTACGGGTGCAGCACGTAGCTGCGAATCTGGTTGCCCCACTCGGCGGACACATGGTCGCCCCGGAGCTCCGCCCGTTCCTCGGCGCGGCGCTTCAGCTCCCGCTCCATGATCCGGGTGCGGCGCACCTTCATGGCGCTCTCCTTGTTCTGGACCTGGGAGCGTTCATTCTGGCAGCTAGCCACTATGCCAGTGGGCAGATGGGTGATACGCACTGCTGTGGCGGTCTTCTGGACGCTCTGTCCGCCGTGGCCGCTGGCACGGTACACGTCGATACGAAGGTCGTCCGTGTTGATCTCGACGTCGATGTCGTCCGCCTCAGGCAGCACCTCTACCAGCGCAAATGAGGTGTGCCGGGCGTGGGAGGAGTCGAATGGAGAGATACGTACCAGGCGGTGCACGCCGCGCTCGGCTCTCAGGTAGCCATAGGCCCACCTGCCGCCTATCTCCAGCATGGCACTCTTGATGCCCGCCTCGTCTCCGGCGGAGGTGTCCAGCAGCTTGGTTGTGTAGCCCCTGCTATCCGCCCACCGTGTGAACATCCGGAGGAGCATCTGAGCCCAGTCCTGGGACTCAGTGCCGCCGGCCCCGGCGTGGACGGCCAGGATTGCGGTGCGCTCGTCGTAGGGCCCGGAGAGCACCAGCTGGAACTCCAGCCCGTGCAGCTCCGATTCCAGTTCCGACAGCTCTGTTTGCAGCGTCCCCTGCAAAGAGGTGTCGTTCTCTTGCAGGGCCAACTCTATCAGCTCAAGAAGGCCCTGGGCGCGCTTGTCCAGAGACTGCCACTGTTCCACTGTCTCGCGCGCCTCGGCGAGCTGGCGCATGACCTTCTGCGCCTCCTGCGGCTGGTCCCAGAAACCCTCCTGGGTGGTGCGCTTGTCCAGCGCTGTGATTACTTCCTGCTTTGATGCCAGGTCAAAGACGCACCATCAAATCTGAAATGCGGCTGGTCAACGGTTGTGTTCGGTCTCTTAGCTCCTGCATATCCATTCTTTCCGTCCTCTTGTAATGATCGGTAGTTCTAAGGCAGGCCCGGCCGCGGCTAAGCGCGCTCCGGTTCCCGCTCTTCCAGCTTACCAGCCGCAGCCAGATGCGCCAACCGTGTGGGCTCCGGCATCCGGTATCCTCCGCCGCAGGCCAGCACCCATCTTATTGCCGATGGCAGGTCAACCTTATGCCCAATGGACACATAGATGGGGTTGACCCCGTCCCGCGTACGCAGTGCAGCGCCGACCACTTCGCCCTTATCCTCCAGCGGGACCCAGGAGCCACGTTTGCTGTCCAGTGGCCCGTGCTTGCCCCTCAGGATGGACTTGGCGCAGCCGATGGCGGGCAGGTCGAGCAGCAGCCCCAGGTGGCAGGCGAGGCCGAAGCGTCGCGGGTGGGCCAGCCCCTGGCCATCGACGAGCAGCAGGTCGATCGGCCCGGCGATGCGGGCGAAGGCGGCGGCCAGCACGGGCGCCTCGCGGAAGGAGAGGAGGCCGGGGATGTAGGGGAAGGTGAGCGGCGCCTCCTCCACCGCCACTTCGACCACGTCGAGCTCCGGATACGAGAGCACGACCACCGCGCCGATGCCGCGCCCGCGCTCCCTATCGATGGCGATGTCCGCCCCGGCGACGCGGCGGACGTCCCGCGGCTCGCCCTCGCGCACGACCTGGGCGGCGAGGCGGCGCTGGATAGCGATCGCCTCTCGCGGGGAGACGTCCCAGGGGTGGAGGTCGCGCAGCTCCATGGCGGCAGTATAGCCCTCACCCCGACCTGCGGTCACCCCTCTCCCTCAGGGAGAGGGGCTGGGGGTGAGGGCCGGCTTGACACGCGGAGACTACGATGGCGTACACTGGTTCCGCAGTTGACGGAGGTGTTCGTGATGCAGAACGCTCATACGGCGCTGCGCGCCAGTAGGCTGTTGATCGCAGTGGCGGCTGCGGTGGTGCTCTTCGCGGCGCTCAGCGGACGAGCGGAGGCGCAGATCGACATCTCCGGCGACTGGAACATCACGTTTGACGGCGCCATCTCGGGGAGCTGCACCGCCGCGATCGTACAGACGGGAACCGAGTTGTTCGTAGCGCTCGACTGTGGCATCGGATCGGGCATCGGGCACGGTTCGATCGATCCGGCGAGTGGGAGCTTTGACCTCAGCGCCCCGCTCGTGTTCGGTGTCGTGCTTACCGGCACCGCCTCGGAAGACGGCAACTCCATCAGTGGGACGTGGGACACTGGTTCCTTCGGCTTTTCCGGAACGTTCACCGGCAGCCGTGCTAGTGAGACGCCCAGCCTGATCGACCTGACCGGCGAATGGCCCATCCTTCTCTACGGCGATCGCTCGGCCCCCTGTGTCCTCAGCATTCAGCAGTCTGGCGCTGAGGTGTCGGCTACGATGGAGTGCGAGGGGCTTGAGTCGGGGGCCTTCGACGGAACCAGCAACCCGCTCACCGGCACGTTTTCCATTAACGGCCCCCTGGGTGGCCTCCTGATTTTCCTTAGCGGTGCCGTTTCCGAAGATGGGCAATCTATCGAAGGTACGTGGGTCAGCAGGAGCGATCTTCTAGGCAACTTCGTAGGCAACTTCGGCCACTTCGTTAGCATCACAGAGGGCGCGGCGGACTTGGGGGCCATGGTCGTCGATTGCGATGGAGCGCAGCCGGGGGTTCAGCGTCGTTGCGCGTACCAGCCGTTCTCCAGTTTTAGTGTGCAGTTGCACGTAGCCTTGCCGCCAGTCGGCGGCTATGCTGGCTTCCAGACGCAGCTAGGGTGGCTGGAAGAGGTGCTACGGTACTCGCCGGCGCCCGACCCGCTAGACGAGGCACGCTGGCCTGAGTGCAGCAGCCCTGCTCGATTGGTCGGAGAGCCGGATGGCGGCTCGTCGGTGGTGTTTGGCTGCATGCCACTGGAACTGACAGGAGGGGACACCTCCACAGGGGCTATCGTCCAGCTTGCGTTCGAGTGTCGGGGAGTTGGACCTGCCGGCCTGGAACTCGTTCCGAGCGAGGGCGACCTGCAGCGAGGGACGTACTTCGTGGATGATCAGGGCAACCCCCTCGATCCGCTTCTGATCACCGCGGAAGTTTCGTGCTTCGGACTTCCAACAACAGGAGGACCGGATACTTTTCCGCCCGCTCAGCCGGGAGGCCCAGAGGGCACGGAGGCACCACAGGACATCAAAGCGCCGGAGACGGGAAGCGGACCTCGGCCCGCAGACAGACAGGTGCTGCCTATCACACTGCTGGGCTTCAGTGTCGTGCTGTTCGCCCTCGGCGGCGCGGCCTGGTACGCGAGGCGGCGGACGTAGCCTAGCCGCGGGCGGCTGCCCGAACCCTCGATCCTCTGCTTGGGAAGCACCCTGGGTGACGTGTAGACAGACGTTCGCACCTTGTGCGGCGGCGCGGAGAGCATGTAAACTTGCGGCCTAGGACTACTCGCACATGTCATAGGTAAGGAGGCAACCGTGTCGTTACGATTAGGAGACAAAGTCCCGGACTTCACACAGGATTCGACGCAGGGCCCCATTCATCTGTACGACTGGATGGGCGATGGCTGGGCAGTACTCTTCTCACACCCGGCTGACTTCACGCCCGTTTGCACGACTGAACTCGGAATGGTGGCAGCGCTGAAGCCTGAGTTCGACAAGAGGAACGTAAAGGTGATCGGTCTCAGTGTAGATCCAGTGGACTCACACGAGAAGTGGGCGAAGGACATTGCCGAGACTCAAGGATCAGAGCTGAACTTCCCCTTGCTTGCTGATGCAGACCGAAAAGTCGCGCAGCTGTACGATATGATCCACCCAAGCGCGGACTCGACGATGACGGTGCGGTCCGTGTTCATCATCGACCCAAAGAAGACCCTGCGCCTGACGCTGACGTATCCCGCCCCGACGGGGCGCAACTTCGACGAGTTGCTGCGCGTCATCGACTCGCTACAGCTCACGGACAACGAGAAGGTTGCAACGCCTGCGAACTGGAAGGACGGCGACGATGTCGTCATTCTGCCTTCCATCTCGAATGAAGAGGCCGACAAACTCTTTCCGAAGGGCTACAAGGAGCTGAAACCGTATCTGCGCATGACTCCACAACCCAACAAGTAGCTGGGCACGGCAGGCTGTGCCTCTGCTCAGAGAGCAGATGATCGCCCATACAGGAGAAAATCTCGACCGCACCATGAATGGCGCGGCATGAGGAGGGGCTTGCATGCCGTAGCTTTTAAGCTGCGGTAGGGAACTATGCTGAGCGTAGCCGCGGGCGGCTGCCCGCCCAGGGCGACCGGATGGTCGCCCCTACAGGGGTGGCCTGGTACGCGCGGAGGCGGCGGGCCGTTTGACGAAGTCGGTGGCTGGTCGATATGATGGATTGGTTGTCTCATGTACGCAATCGTCCGCACTGGCGGAAAGCAGTATCGCGTTGAGGAAGGTCGCGCTATCACCGTCGAGCGCCTCCCGGCTGAGGAGGGGTCGACGGTAGAGCTCGGCGAGGTCCTCCTGATCGCCGACGACGGCGAGGTGACGATCGGCACCCCGCTGATCGAGGGCGCGCGCGTGCTGGCGCAGGTAGAGACGAACGGGCGCGCCAAGAAGATCATCGTGTTCAAGTACAGGGCGAAGGTGCGGACGCGGAAGAAGACGGGCCATCGGCAAGCCTTCAGCCGCCTCGCGGTCACCGAGATCCTCCGCCCCGGCCAGCAACCGAAGGATGAGGCGAAGCCGGAGCCCAGCCCTCGCAAGGCGGCCCCCGCGAAGGCAAAGGCGGAAGCGCCCGCCGAAGCGAAGGCAGCCGAGGCAACACCATCAGCAGAAGAAGCGTCTGTAACCGAGGCGCCCGCTGCGCCGAAACGCCGGACGACGACCACGAAGCCGAAGGCGCGGCGTTCGCCTCGCAAGAAGGCCGGCGAGGAGACGGGCGAGACGCCGGAGGCAGAAGCGCCGGAGGCGAGTAAGACGCCGGATGCTGACGCGTCCGAGGCGGGCGAAACGAAGCCGAAGGCACGACGGTCGCCTCGGAAGAAGACCAGCGAGGAGACGGAGTAAGCGATGGCTCACAAGAAGGGCGGCGGCAGCACTCGCAACGGTCGCGATAGCCAGTCGAAGCGGCTGGGAGTGAAGCGCTACGATGGGCAGGTGGTGCGGCCGGGCACGATCATCCTGCGCCAGCGGGGCACCCGCTTCCACCCCGGCAATAACGTCGGATTGGGGCGCGATTTCACCATCTACGCCCTTATCGATGGGAAAGTTAAGTTTGAGCCCTACGCGAAGGGGCGCCGCAAGAAAGTGAGCGTGTACGCCGCCGCTTAGGCGGCAAGCGTACGGTACGTCGGGCCTTCAGCCCGACGTAGGTAGGTCGGGCCATTAGCCCGACGAGTAGGTCAGGCTTTTAGCCTGACAAGTAGGTCAGGCCTTTAGCCTGACAAGAATCCCGGCAGGAAAGATGCGATGAAAGCGGATATCCACCCTGACTACGTTGACTGCGAGGTGCACTGCGCCTGCGGCAACACCTTCCAGACACACGCCACCAAGCCCCAACTGCGAATAGAGGTGTGCAGCAGCTGCCACCCCTACTTCACCGGCGAGCAGCGGATCGTCGACACCGCCGGCCGCGTCGAGCGCTTCAAGCGCCGCTACGGGATAAAGGACTAGCGCCAGTCGGCGAGCCGGGCGGCGCCTAACGCTGCTATTGACCCGCACCACTCACTCCAGCTATCGTAGCTCCGATATGTCTGCGTCTGACGACACGCCGCCTGCGCGACCGACTCTGGGCGGCCAAGCGGTCATCGAAGGGGTGATGATCCGTGGTTCTCAAGGAACCGCGGTCTGCGTCCGCAAGCCGGACGGCGAGCTGGTCTGCCGCACGGAGGGCAACGCTCGCACCGGCCGGTTCCGAAACGTTCCTATCCTGCGAGGCATCGCCGTCCTGGGCGAGACGATGACGCAGGGGATGCGCGCAATGATCTGGTCGGCGCAAGTAGCGGCGGGCGAGGAGCCTGAGGAGCCGAGCAAGAGCCAGGTTCGGGCTACCACGGCAGCGTCGCTCGGTTTCGTCTCAGCCTTCTTCTTTCTCGGACCCGCTGCCGCAACCCGGAGGCTGGAGCGCGCGACGAAGCACCCTCGGCTGGTGTCGGCGCTGGAGGGTCTCGTGCGCGTGGGCATGCTGGTGGGCTATCTGCGCGCGATGGGCCGCCTGCCACAGGCGCAGCGCCTCTTCGGCTACCATGGCGCGGAGCACCGAGCGATCCAGGCCTACGAGGCGGACGAACCGCTGGAGGTGGCATCCCTGCATCGCTTCCCCAATGCCCATGTGCGCTGCGGTACCAGCTTCCTGCTCACGACGACGCTCATCTCCTCCGTGGTCTACGCCGTCCTCGGCCCGCAGCCGATGGGCCGCCGGCTGCTCTCTCGCCTCGCGCTGACTCCCATCATCGCCGGGCTGAGTTACGAGGCGATTCGTCTCGCCAGCGCGTCGCCGAACGGCCCGTGGCGCTGGCTCTTCCGCCCCAACCTGGCGCTCCAGGCGCTCACCACTCGTGACCCCGACGAGGCGCAGATGGAGGTGGCGCTGGCCGCCGTTCGCGCCGCCCTGGGGGCTGGCGAGAGTTCCTAAGCCTGAGCTCCGCTTCCTACCGCCTCATAACATTTCCGAGGGTAGTGGGTCAGTTTGAATACCCCGTGTGCTTCTCCGTCGGCGAGGCTTTCTAGCCGCGTCGATGCCGAGCCTGGAAGGGCTCGACGACGATATTCAAGAGCTGTAAACTAACCCGCTACCTTTCCGAAAAGACTGCCGCGCAGATTGCCGAATAGCAGGCTTGACATACGTGGCTGGTGGTGGTAGGGTAGGGCTGCTAAAAAGGATAGTGAGTGGTCACTAACTAACTTATGCCACGAGCGCGCAGGCTACCAGCAGAGGACCGCCGCCGACAGATTATCGAGTCGGCGCGGGAGGTCTTCGCCAGTCAGAGCTTCGCAAAGGTGGGGACGGCGGACCTGGCGAAAGCCGTTGGCGTCTCTGAGCCCGCCCTCTATCGCTACTTCTCCGGCAAGAAAGAGCTGTTCCTCGCCACGCTCCGCTCCACCGCGCCCAAGCTCTTGGAGCTCTGGCAGAACATCGCGTCCGACGTCGAAGACCCGCTGGAGACGCTCTGGTCCATCGGCGTCGACTACTATGACCACCTCCAGAGCCACTCGGGCAATATGCGGCTCCAGTTCCAGGCGATCTCCGAGGCTCACGATCCGGAGATCCGCGAGGCGCTGCGCGAGAACTTCGTCAGCTTCGTCGACTTCGTGGCGGAGACGCTGGATGAGGGGAAGCGCCGTGGCATCGTCCGGCGCGATATCGACTCGCGGCTGATGGCCTGGCAGTTCCTGGGCATCGGCCTCACGCTGGACCTGATGCACCTGCTCGGCTTCAGCTCGGAACTGGACCGGAGCAAGATGGAGCAGTGGGGCAGGCTCTACGGCGAGACGCTGCGGGCGCCGAGCCAGCGAAGCGGCGTCGGGCCGGGAGTGCGCGCCGTCTCAGAGTTGGTGTCATCGGAGGGCTGGCCGCCCGAAGCGTAGGTTACTGTGCGAACGAGAAAGTAGGAGTACGATCCGTGGATTTTCAGGATAACCAGCAAGAAGCGACTTTTCGCAAAGAGGTGAAGGAGTTCATCAAGCGAGAGATGTCGCCCGATCTGGACCGTCGCGGCCAGGGCGGCGCCGCGTTCGGCGGCGGCAGCGGTCGCTTCAACCAAAAGGGCTACTGGCCAGCGCTGACCGGCTGGTTGAAGAAGCTGAATGAACGAGGCTGGGTCGCTCCCGCCTGGCCGAAGGAGTACGGCGGCGCCGGCCTGAGCGTGATGGAGCAGTTCATCTTCAACCAGGAGACAGCGACGGCGGGAGCGCCGCGAAGCCCGAACGTAATCGGCTTGGGCTGGGTGGGCCCGACGATCATCCTCTATGGCACGGAGGAGCAGAAGCAGAAACACCTGCGCCCTATCCTGAACAACGAAGCGTTCTGGTGCCAGGGCTTCTCAGAGCCCGAGGCCGGCTCCGATCTCGCGTCTATCAAGACGCGCGCGGTACGCGACGGCGACGACTATGTGATCAACGGCCAGAAGACCTGGACGTCTGGCGCCCACGGCGCGCAGTGGATGATCCTGCTCGCGCGCACGGACCCGCAGGCGCCCAAGCACAAAGGGATCAGCTACTTCCTGCTCGATATGAAGTCGCCGGGCGTCACGGTGCGGCCGCTGGTGAACATGGTGGGCGCCCACGATTTCAACGAGGTGTTCTTCGACAACGTGCGTGTGCCGGCCGAGAACCTGATCGGCGAGGAGAACCGCGGCTGGTATATCGGAACGACGACGCTCGACTTCGAACGGTCAGGCATCGCCACCAGCCTCACGCATGGCCAGACGGTGCAGGACTTCGTCCGGTACGCTCGCGAGCACCAGAACGGCTCCAGCGGCCGCGCCCCGTTCGTCCGCTACGAGCTGGCCGACCGCACGATCGAGGCGCAGGTGGAGCAGATGCTCAGCTTCCAGGTGATCGGCATGCAGCAGCGAGGGCTGGTGCCGAACAAGGAGGCGTCCATCGCCAAGCTGTACTCGACGGAGCTCGACCAGCGTTTGGCGGCCACCGGGCTGAAGCTGCTGGGGCTCTACGGCCAGGTGATGCGCGGCAGCCCGCACACTGAGATGAACGGGCGGATGGCGTCCTTCTATATGTACGCGACGACGAGCACGATCGGCGGCGGCACGAGCGAGGTGCAGCGCAACATTATCGCCCAACGCGGCCTGTCGATGCCCAAGAACTGACCGCTCGGGGAACGAGGAACAGAGACCGGAGATGGATTTTCGAGACAAACCCGAAGAGGCAGCTTTTCGACAAGAGGTGCGCCAGTTTCTGAAAGAGGAGCTGCCGGATCGCTTCCGCGGCATCAGCGCATACGAAGGAGGCGGCCGCGGCGACGTTCGTTCGCGCTTTGGGGAGCTGAAAGAGTGGCGCACGAAGCTGGCCGACAAGGGCTGGATCGCTCCGGCCTGGCCGCAGGAGTACGGCGGCGCCGGCTTCAGCGTGATGCAGCAGTTCATCATGAACGAGGAGTTCGCGGAGAACCGGGCGCCCCAGGTAGGGGGCATGGGCACCTCCATGATCGGCCCAACGCTCATCGTCCACGGCTCTAAGGAGCAGAAGCAGGAGCATCTGTCCCGCATCCTCTCCGGCGAGGTGCAGTGGTGCCAGGGCTTCAGCGAGCCGGAGTCCGGCTCGGACCTCGCCTCGCTGCAGACACGCGCCGTGCGCGACGGCGACGACTACGTGATCAACGGCCAGAAGATCTGGACCTCCGGCGCCCAGTACTCCCACTGGATGTTCATGCTCGCGCGGACGGATCCGGACGCGCCGAAACACAAGGGGATCAGCTACTTCATGATCGATATGAAGTCGCCGGGCGTGACGGTGCGGCCGCTGGTGAACATGACCGGTAGCGCCGCCTTCAACGAGGTGTTCTTCGAGAACGTGCGCGTGCCGGCCGAGAACCTGGTCGGCGAGGAGAACCGGGGCTGGTATATCGGCGTCACCACGCTGGACTTCGAGCGCTCGAGCATCGGCTCGGCCGTCGGTCTACGGCTCCAGGTAGAAGGCCTGATCAAGTTCGCCAAGGAGCACACGAAGGACCGGCAATCGAACCTCGAAGGCCAGGCGACGCTGCGTTATGAGTTGGCGGACCGGCTGGTGGAGGCGAACGTCGCAAGGTTGCTCTCCTACCGAGTGGTGACGATGCAGAACAAGGGGCTGGTACCGAACCATGAGGCCTCGATGACGAAGCTCTACGCCTCGGAGCTGAACCAGCGCATCGCTCGCACGTCGATCAAGGTGACCGGGCTGTACGGACAGCTAATGCCGGGGAGCGAGTGGGCGGCGGCGAAGGGGCGCTACGGCTCGTCGTACGTCCAGACGCTCGCGGCGACCATCGCCGGCGGGACGAGCGAGGTGCAGCGAGGCATCATCGCCACGCGCGGGCTCGGCCTGCCGCGGGACTAGGAACGAAGGAACAAGCCTCCGTAGCGCAGGCTTCAGCCTGCGACGAGGAACGGCGGCTGACCGCCACAGTAGCGCAGGCTTCAGCCTGCAATGAGGAATAGAGAACGAGGAACAGGCAAGGGAGGTAACCATGGACTTTCGCGACTCTCCTGAGGAAGCGATATTCCGCAAGGAGGTTCAGGCCTACATCGGAGCGGAGGCGCCGCAGGTAGACCGCAGCATGGGCCGCGAGGAGGCGCTCGTCGCCAACTGGGACCGGAACAAGATCTGGTTCAAGCAGCTTGCGGACAAAGGCTGGATCGCACCCGCCTGGCCGAAGGAGTATGGCGGAGCGGACATGACGGTGATGCAGCAGTTCATCTTCAACGAGGAGATGGCGCTCCATCGAGCGCCGCGTCCGCTGCACCTGATTATCGGGTTGGGGATGGCAGGCCCGACGATCATCGTCCACGGCACAGACGAGCAGAAGAAGAGGTTCCTGCCCGGCATGCTCGCGGGTGACGACGTTTGGTGCCAGGGCTACAGCGAGCCGGAGGCCGGCTCCGACCTCGCCTCGCTCCAGACGAAGGCCGTGCGCGACGGTGACGACTACATCCTCAACGGCCAGAAGATCTGGACCACGCTGGCGCATATGGCCAAGTGGATGATCCTGCTCGCCCGCACCGACCCGGACGCGCCAAAGCACAAGGGGATTACCTACTTCATCCTGGATATGAAGTCGCCGGGCGTCACGGTGCAGCCGCTGATGAACATGGCCGGTACCCACGAGTTCAACGAGGTGTTCTTCGATAACGTGCGCGTGCCGAAGGAGAACATCATCGGCGAGCAGGACCGGGGCTGGTATACCGCCGTCACGACGCTCGACTTCGAGCGCTCGGCGATCGGTTCGGCGATCGGCATGAAGCAGTCGGTGGAGACGCTGGTGGACTTCTCACGCGACAACACGGCGGACCACACCAGCGCCCTGAAGATCAACAAGATGCTGCGCTATGAGCTGACGGACCGCATGGTGGAGGTGGAGGTGGCGCGGATGCTCTCCTATCGGGTGGCCAGCCTCCAGACGCGAGGCCTGATCCCGAACTACGAGGCATCGCTGCTGAAGCTCTACAGCACGGAGTTGAACCAGCGCATCGCTCAGACCGGCCAGCACATGCTGGGCCTCTACGGACAGCTGGTCAAGGGCTCCGACTGGGCGCCGAACGGCGGACGTCAGAGCTACACCTACCTGCGCTCGGTCGCCTACACGATCGAGGGCGGCACGAGCGAGGTGCAGCGCAACATCGTCGCGCAGCGCGGTTTAGGACTACCGCGGGACTAGTAGCTGGTAATGGATTTCACCTTCACCCCTAAGCAGGAGGCCTTCCGGCAGGAGATACGAACCTTCCTGCGGGAGCGCTTGCCTGACGGAGGGCCCGGCTGGAACGGCGAGAACGAATTCGAGTTCGCTCGGACGTTCCTCCAGAAGCTGGCCCCCAAGCGCTGGATCGCTCCGGTCTGGCCGGAGGAGTACGGCGGCCTGGGCCTGGGCCTGTGGGAGCAGGTGGTCTTCAACGAGGAGATGTCGTACCGCGGCGCGCCGGTGACCAACCTTTCGGCCGTTGGCTATCTGGGCCCCACGATTATGATGTACGGGACTGAGGAGCAGAAGCGCCAGCATCTGCCGGGCATCACCAGCGGCGAGGTGTTCTGGTGCCAAGGCTACAGCGAGCCGGAGGCCGGTTCGGACCTGGCGTCGCTCCAGACGCGGGCGGTGGCGGACGGCGACGACTTCATCATCAGCGGGCAGAAGATCTGGACCAGCCAAGCGCATTACTCCGACTGGATCTTCCTCCTCGCTCGCACGGACCCGGACGCGCCCAAGCACAAGGGCATCAGCTACTTCCTGCTCGATATGAAATCGCCGGGAATCACCGTGCGGCCGCTGATCAACATGGGGAACCAGGCCGGCTTCAACGAGGTCTTCTTCGACAACGTGCGCGTCCCCCGCTCCGGTCTGCTCGGCGAGCTGAATCGGGGCTGGTACATGGCGACGGCCACGCTCGATATGGAGCGGTCGTCGGTGGCGGGTTCGTCCGGCAGCCGTCGGTCGTTGGAGGAGTTGACCGCCTTCGTCAGGGAGACGAAGGTCAACGGCAGGCGGCTCCAGGACCTGCCCCTGGTGCGCAACAAGCTGGCGGAGTTGTGGATCGAGCTGAACATCTCGAAATTTCTGTCGTATCGGGTGGTGACGCTTCAGGAGCGCGGGCTGATGCCCAACCATGAGGCGTCGATCGTCAAGGTGTTCAACTCCGAGTACGGCCAGCGGCTATCGAGGGCGGGCCTGCACATGCTGGGGCTCTACGGCCAGCTTCATCCGGAGTCCCCGTACGCTCGCTTGCGGGGCCGCTTCGAGCGCTGGTATCTTATCTCGGCGGCCATCACGATTGCGGCCGGCACGAGCGAGATCCAGCGCAATATCATCGCGACGCGCGGGCTGGGCCTGCCGCGAAACTAGGAGGCGAAAGAGATGGACTTTAGCGATACACCCGAGGATGCAGCGTTTCGCCGCGAGGTGCAGGAGTTCGTAGCCAAGGAGTTGCCGCCGGACATGCGCGCGCCGGACGAGATGACGCTGGGCGTCGGCGTCGGCGAGGACCCGCGCGACATGGAGTGGCTGAAGAAGCTGGCCACTCGCGGCTGGGTGGCGCCTTCCTGGCCGACGGAGTATGGCGGAGCCGGGTTGCCGGCGATGCAGCAGTTTATCTTCAACGAGGAGATGGCCCGGGCACGGGCGCCCCGGCCCAACTACATCGCGATCGGCATGGTGGGGCCGACAACTATCGTCCACGGCACGGAAGAGCAGAAGAGCGAGCATCTGCCGGGCATCCTCTCGGGCGAAATCTACTGGTGCCAGGGCTTCAGCGAGCCCGAGTCAGGCTCCGACTTGGCGTCGTTGCAGACGCGGGCGGTGGAGGACGGCGACGATTTCATCATCAACGGCCAGAAGATCTGGACGTCCGGCGCCCACCGCGCGGACCGGATGATCATGCTCGCCCGCACAGACTCCGATGGGCCAAAGCACAAAGGGCTCAGCTACTTCTTCCTCGATATGCACGCCCCGGGCGTCACCGTCCGGCCGCTCACCAACATGGCGGAGATGCACAGCTTCAACGAAGTCTTCTTCGACAACGTTCGCGTGCCAAAGAAGGACATGCTGGGCGAGCTCAACCGGGGCTGGTACGTGGCGTTGACGACGCTCGCCTTCGAGCGTTCGGGCATCGTCAATGCGGTAGCGCTCCAGCAGCTCTTGGGAGAGATCGTGGAGGCGACGCGGCCGTACCGGCGAGCGGGCGATGTCCATGCCCGAAACGAGCTCGCGGATCGAGCCATCGAGGTGCACGTCGCGATCATGCTCTCTCATCGAGTGGCCAGCGTGCAGGCGAAGGGGCAGATGCCGATCCAGGAAGCGTCGATCACCAAGCTGTACTGCTCGGAGTTGGGGCAGCGCATCGCTCGCACGGCCGTCGGACTGGCCGGGCTGTACGGGCAACTCGGGCCGGGATCGCCTTGGGCGCCGCTCATGGGCCGCATCGAGCGCACGTACCTCATCCAGGTGGGCGCGACCCTGGCCGGCGGGACGAGCGAGATCCAGCGCAATATCATCGCCACGCGCGGGCTGGGCCTGCCGCGGAACTGATCTTTTCCGTAGCGCAGGCTTCAGCCTGCGGAAAGGGACTGGGAACAAGGAACAAGGGACGAAGAGCGACGAGGGAACGATGACAACCAACCTTGCCCAACAGCACTG
>JACZYW010000191.1 GCA_022570885.1 Chloroflexota bacterium
GATGGGTCGTCGGAACAGTCTTTGCCGCAGTTCGTGTCGGCTGGTGGGAAGCTGAACTAGCAACAGAAACCGCGGAATGGTTCCTCGGTACCGCGCTCGTTCTCATGTTCAACGTGAATGAGGCGCTCACCGAAGAACATTTCTTCAGACGAACCATCATCGGTGCCGCGAAGGTCACTGTCCTTGTTGCGGTGTTTATCAACCTCTATGTCTTCAGCCTGTGGATCGAGTTGATACTACTGCCGACCTTGACCGTCATATTGATGCTTTCCGTGGTGGCTAAAAGCCAGCAGCGCTTCGGGGGTGTCGACGTTCTCATTGACTGGGTGCTTGCGTTGGTAGGCTTCGCCCTGTTCGCCTATGTTGTCTTCCAGGTTGTGACTGACTGGCAAGCTATTGACCAGGCCGGCGCTCTCCGAAAGTTTGCATTGCCCGTCTGGTTGACAATCGGCATTGTGCCCTTCGTTTACCTCTTCAGCCTTTACATAGCCTACGAGGGGGCTTTCAAGCAGATCGACATCAAAACAGATCGTCGTAGCCAACGATGGCGCGCAAAGCTCGCACTGGTCTTGTGCCTGCGCGTTGGAATTCAAGACATCGCGGCCTTCAGGTTCTACTGGGCAAAGCAGGCAGCCACTGCCACCAGCTTCCGTGATGCCACTCAAGTCATCAATGAATTCAAAGCTTCTCGGCGCGCAGACCAACGTGCACCAGCTGAAGCCCAAGATCGGCTCAGACAATACGCGGGTGTAGATGGTGTCGACGATGACGGTCGAAGGCTGGACCAACGCGAATTCAAGGAGACTATAGATGCGCTTCGAACGTTGGCAACGGCACAGATGGGTTGGTAT
This sequence comes from Chloroflexota bacterium, assembly GCA_022570885.1. Taxonomy (GTDB): domain Bacteria; phylum Chloroflexota; class Dehalococcoidia; order DSTF01; family RBG-16-68-14; genus JACZTE01. The sequence continues at coordinate 852 of JACZYW010000191.1, forward strand.
CGGAATCGAGGCGGCCGCTATCGACTCGATCTATTGGAAATCCTGCAGTCGCAGTTTGAGCGCTCTGGGCTCCCGGCCGATCACGGCATTTCACTCTGGATCGCAGACGACGGCCAATCCTGGTGGGCATACCGACGCACAGTTACGGGATGGTGCTTCGCGGTAGGAGCTGCCGCCCCACCATCTGACCAATGGCTCTACGACGGACCAAAACCCCCGACCGAGCCACCGGGAGAGGACACGATCTGGGGAGAACGATGGGGGCTGGACGCGAAGAACTGGTGAACTGCCCAACGCCTCCCTCCAGAGACGTGATTCGCTAGTAGTGTGGATCGGGCTGCATCGCCAAGCGTGGGGTGGCGATGCAGCCACCTTCCTTATGCCGCCTAGCTCGCTTTGGCCGCCACCTTCGCCCGCGTCTTTTCCTTTCCTTGGGCCTTCTCGAACGTGTAGCCACCGTCCTTGGTGTAGTCGACCACAATGCGGTCGCTCTCGGCGAACTCGCCCTCGAGGATGCGACGGGCCAGCGCGTTCTCCACCTGCCGCTCGACGACGCGGCGCAGCGGTCGAGCGCCGTAGGCCGGGTCGTACCCCTCCTCTACCAGCGCCTTCTTCGCCGCATCCGTCACCTCGATGCTGACCTGACGGTCGCTCAGCCGCTCCTCCACCTCCTTGAGCATCAGCTCGACGATAGAGCCTAGCTCCTTCCGCGTGAGCGGCTCGAAGATGATGATCTCGTCCACGCGGTTGAGAAACTCCGGCCGGAAGAAGCGGCGCAGCTCCTCCTCGACGTTCTTGCGAAGCTTGTCGCGCTCGCCTTCGCTCTTGGTGCGGCTCGTGACGAAGCCGAAGGTGCCCTTCGCATCCGAGCTGGTACCCAGGTTCGAGGTCATGATGACGACCGTGTTGCGGAAGTTCACCGTGCGGCCGTGGCCGTCGGTTAGGTGGCCGTCCTCCATGATCTGGAGCAGGACGTTGAGCACCTCCGGGTGCGCCTTCTCGATCTCGTCGAAGAGCACCACGCGATAGGGCCGGCGGCGCACGGCCTCGGTCAGGCCGCCCGCCTCGTCGTAGCCGACGTAGCCCGGCGGGGCGCCGATCAGGCGCGCGACGGTGTGCCGCTCGCCATACTCCGACATGTCGATGTGGATCATCGCATCCTCGTCGTCGAACATGTAGGCGGCCAGGGCGCGGGCGAGCTCCGTCTTGCCGACACCGGTGGGCCCAAGGAAGATGAAGCTGCCGATGGGCCGGCGTGGGTCCTTCAGCCCTGCGCGCGCCCGGCGCAGCGCCTCCGAGACGGCGGTGACAGGCTGATCCTGGCCGACGATACGCTCGTGCAGCCGCTCCTCCATGTGGAGCAGCTTCTCCGCCTCGCCTTCCAGCATGCGCGCCACGGGGATGCCGGTCATCGTCGCGATCAGCCCGGCGATCGCGGCCTCGTCCACGGAGGCCGATAGCTTCTCCTCTTGCTCCCACTGGGCGCGGTGTTCGTCGTACTCTGTCTGGAGGCTGAGCACCTCCTGCTTGATGTTGGCCGCCTCCTCGTAGTCCTGCCGCTGAGCGGCCGCCTCGGTCTTGGCCGAGAGATCGTCCAGGCGAGTTCTGAGCTCGCGCAGCTCCGGCGTCAGGCTCTGCGCTTCGATCACGATCTTCGACGCCGACTCGTCGATCAGATCGATCGCCTTGTCGGGCAGGAAGCGCTCGGTGAGGTAGCGATCCGCGAGCCGGGCGGCGGCGACGAGCCCCTCGTCGGTGATCTCCACCTTGTGGTGCTCCTCGTAGCGGGAGCGCACGCCCTTGAGCACCTCGATCGTCTCCTCGACGCTCGGCTCATCCAGCCAGACCGGGGCGAAGCGACGCTCCAGCGCCTTGTCCTTCTCGATGTACTGCCGGTACTCATCGGGCGTGGTTGCGCCGATGGCGTGCAGCTCGCCGCGAGCGAGCGCGGGCTTCATCATCGTGGAGGCGTCGATGGCGCCCTCCGCGCCGCCTGCGCCCACCACCTGGTGCAGCTCGTCGATGAAGATGATCACCTCGCCCTCGGCGCGGCGGATCTCGTCCAGCACCGACTTCAGCCGCTCCTCGAACTCGCCGCGGAACTTCGAGCCCGCCACCATCGCGCCCATATCGAGCGCGAGCAGCCGCTTGCCCGCGATGTTCTGCGGCACGTCGCCGGCGATGATCTTCTGGGCCAGCCCCTCGACGACGGCGGTCTTGCCCACGCCCGGCTCGCCGATCACCACGGGGTTGTTCTTCGTGCGACGGTTGAGGATCTGCATCACCCGCTTGATCTCCGTCTCGCGGCCGATGACCGGGTCGAGCTTGCCCTGGCGAGCGTACTCGGTCAGGTCGTGCGAGTACTTCTCCAACGCGCCGTAGCGGTTCTCTGCCGTCGGCGTATCGACGCGGGCGCCGCCGCGCAGCTCGGCCAGCGCCTGGTAGAGCTTCTCCTTATCGACGCCCACCTCACGCAGAGCCTTGACAGCGTCGCCCTCCCCCTCGTCGGCGATGGCGATGAGCAGGTGCTCGACCGAGACGTACTCGTCCTTCAGCCGCTCCGACTCGGCGTTGGCGGCCTCCAGCATGCGCACGATGCGAGGCGTGGTGTAGATCTGCACGACGTCGTAGCCGAGCTTGGGCGCCTCGGCGAGGCCGGCGGCGACGTTGTCGCGCAGGCGGTCGACGTCCACCTTCAGCCCTTCCAGCACCTGGCGGGCGAGGCCCTGGGGGTGCTGGAGCAGCGCGAGGAGGACGTGCTCCACGTCCCACTGGCTGTGGCGCTGCTGCCGCACCAGCTCCTGGCTGGCGGCCAGCACCTCCTGCGCCTGTTGTGTGAACCTATCTTGTCGCATCATGGCTGCTTACCTCTCGATCCCTGTTCTCCATTGTTCCGCTGCGGGAGGCTGAAGGCCTCCCCTACCGTTCTGCTCCAGCGAGACCTCGTAGGGACAGACCTTCAGGTCTGTCCTGGGCCGTACCGGAGGCGACCACGGTGGCGATGTTAGCCACCCCCGCCGGTTGAAAC
>JACZYW010000057.1 GCA_022570885.1 Chloroflexota bacterium
GGAGGTTATCGTCGCCGCGGGCGGCTTCGTTGAGGCGGGCGAGCGTGGCCCGCACCGCCTCGCTATCGCGTTCGGCGCGCAGGCGGCGGAGGCGCTCGATCTGCGCGCTTGCCGCCTCGGCGTCGCCCCGGAAGATCGTCTTGGGCTGCTCCTCATCGTTCTGGAACTTGTTGACGCCGACGACGATGCGCCGGCCCTCCTCGATCTCCTGCTGCTGGCGAACGGCCGCTTCCTGGATCTCCTGCTGCAGGTAGCCCGACTCGATAGCGGCGACGGCGCCACCGATGTCCTCGATGCGGTCGAGGTACTCCTGGGCGCGCTGCTCGATCTCGTCGGTGAGGTGCTCGACATAATACGAACCGGCGAACGGGTCGCTGGTGTCCGTCACGCCGGTTTCGTGCGCGATGATCTGCTGCGTGCGCAGGGCGATGCGCTGGGCCTCCTCGGTGGGGATCGCCAGCGCCTCGTCGTGGCAGGAGAGGGCGAGCGATTGGACGCCGCCGAGCACCGAGGCGAGGGCCTGAAGCGACGCCCGCACGATGTTGTTCTCGGGCTGCTGGGCGGTGAGGGTGGCGCCGCCTGTCTGCACGTGGGTGCGAAGCAGCCAGGCTTTCGGGTCCTTGGCGCCGAAGCGCTCGCGCATGAGCCGGGCCCACATGCGACGCAGCGCCCGGTACTTCGCCACCTCCTCGAAGAAGGTGTTGTGGCTGTTGAAGATCCAGGAGATGCGCGGGGCCAGCTCGTCGACGTCGTAGCCGCGCTGCTGGCACGCCTCCAGGTAGGCGATGGCGTTCGCGAAGGCGAAGGCGATCTCCTGCGCCGAGGTGGAGCCGGCGTCGCGGATGTGGTAGCCGCTGACGCTGATCGGGTTGAACTTCGGCGTGTTCCGGGCGCAGTAGGCGAGCAGGTCCGCCGCCAATCGCAGCGACGGCCGCGGCGGGTAGATGTAGGTGCCGCGGGCGATGTACTCCTTCAGCACGTCGTTCTGGGCGGTGCCCATGATCTCCGCCGGAGCGACGCCCTGCTTCTCGGCCACGGCGAGGTAGAGCGCGACCATCACCGCCGCCGGCGCGTTGATCGTCATCGAGGTGCTCACCTTGTCGAGCGGGATGCCTTCGAACATCACCTCCATGTCCTCGAGGGAGTCGATGGCGACGCCTACCTGGCCGACCTCGGCCTCCGCCAGCGGGTCGTCGGAGTCGTAGCCGATCTGGGTGGGCAGGTCGAAGGCGATGGAGAGGCCGGTCTGGCCCTGCGAGAGGAGGAACTTGAAGCGCTCGTTCGACTCCTGCGCCGAGCCGAAGCCGGCGTACTGGCGCATGCTCCAGAGCCGGCCGCGATACATCGTGGGCTGCACGCCTCGGGTGAAGGGGTATTCGCCCGGGTAGCCGATGTCGCGCTCGTAGTCCGAGTCCTCGACATCGAGCGGGGTGTAGAGCCGGTCGACCGGCCCCGCGCTGGTCTCGAACTCGGCGTCGCGTTCGCCGGCGCGTGCCAGCGCGGGCTTCAGCACGCTCTCCTCCCACTGTCGGAGGGCGTCCGCGAGCTCCTCGCGATGACCGTCGTTCGCGCCGTTATCGCTCACGCGCAAAGTATAGCGGATGCGAGTCGACGGGAGCACGAGGCGAACGGGTGGGAAAGAGAGAGGCGCCCCGACTAGGTCGGTGCGCCTCATCTGGAGTGAAGTGAGGAGCCCCGCCTCTCCGCATCTCCTCTCCTGCCCTACCTAACGGCGAAGGGCCGTTATGGTTACAGGCGACGTTACATACACAGATCCTGCCGGCCTGCGGTGAATACGATTCCACTGCCATCTGGAAGCCATTGAGCACCGTTGAGAAACCAGTCGCCGGGAATTCGGTCACGAACCAGGTCTGTCGTCGTGCCGTCTAGCGACTCGATGACGAGACTGCGGGGCTGTGAACAACTTGTCAGGAGACCGCGCACCACCGTCCCGTCAGGAGCAACAGCTCGCGAGAAAGCCGAGATTGGTGTGACCGAGCCGCTTGCGAGGTCGAACCGGAAGAACTGATCGTAGTTTCCGTAGACGAGGCTGTTGCCGTCCGGCATCCAGTCGACGAGCCCCCCGTCGGCCGCGTCTGGCGTGAGATTTCGCAACTCGGTACCGTCGATGTTCATGACATATACACCACCGGTGTGATCCGAGAAGGCTACAAGAGTACCGTCCGGTGAGACTATGGGGAAAGTTCCGCGCCCACCGCAGTAGCAAGGCAGATACTCAGCCAGCGGCTCCGAGATCGCTCCATCAGGTGTCACGCGGAAGATGTGCCATGGAGGTAACTGTACGCCTTCACCGTATGTGACCAATCGGTCCGATATGGCGAAGGCGGCGCTGTCATCGGGTAGCCAATCGCTGATAGCAAAGAACCCTTCCCCCACATACAAGCGTTGTAGGCCGGAGCCGTCCGGCCGCACGAGCCACGCGCTCCGCTCCTCGCCGTACATAGAGAACGTGATATAACGGCCCGTTGCCGACCACATGGGATTGGCAACGGGCCCAGACGCAACCACGCGCGTGATACCGGTCTGAATGTTCATCGCGACGATCTCCATCTCGCGCGAGTAGATGACCTCCGTCCCATCGGGCGATAGGTCGGCTCTGAAGATGTCCCCCGCTACCAAGCGGCGAAAGTCCGAGCCGTCGCGGCTCACGAAATAGATGCCTGGTTCGCTGGTTAGCGAGAGCGGTATCGGCGTGGGCCACGGCGTGGGTGTGGACGTTGGCGCTCGAACCACAGCGCTGGGCGGTGACAGTCCTGCTGGTTCTGTTGGTGTGCGCGTTGGATCTCGCCCAGCCGGGCCAGTATCACACGCGACGCCGAGTGTTAGCGCTGCCATTATGGCCAACCAGATGAAAGGAAGTCGGGCCAACATCGGATCCCCACAAGCTGCTCACTATCGTACCACAGCACATTCTCGCCTTGACATCTCCTCGACGCCGCGCCATACTCGGTGCGTAGTGGGGCGGCCACCACGACTGCACCCACTGGCAATTGAAAGACGAGAGCATGATGGGCCGATGGATCGTGTTTCTGCTACTACCGGCTGGGCTGCTGGTGGTGGCTGCCTGCTCAAGCGGCGGGGACTCTCCTTACGAGGCGGCGATCCTGAATATTGATGGCGTGTTCTACGTGGAGGTTGGATTTACGCAGGAGGCGCAAGTCAACCGCACCTGGTTCGATCCCGCAAGAAACCTGGCCTGCGAGGAGATATCCGAGAACGGCCAGTACATAGGGGCCAGGTTCTACCAGAATAACCAACAGAAAGACATCACGGCTGGTCGAGGTGAGTCGCAGGGCTTACCAATCCACTATACCCTTTTCTCAGTCCTGCCCTACCTCGGGACACTCGCGGGTCATGACCATGTGACGGTGGAGGAGAGTCCGCTACTCGTGCTGGAAGCAAGAGTACGCCTCCAAGACTTCGGCGTCGAGGCGACGTCGCGAGTCGAACTGGACCCCAATACCCTCTTCCCGGTCCGAAGCACTCTGAGTGCGGAAACCGCCCCCGGTGTGACGGAAACCAGTGAGTATCTGTATGAGAACTCTCAAGTCCTGGAGGGACGGCTAGATCCGGGAAGCCGCGGGACCTGTCGGGTCGAGTAGCCCTTGTGCCTCACGTCGCAGACGATATCGAGAGGCAAAGCTTCGTGGTCGTGTAGGGCGAAGCGGGCTCGCTCGATCACCTTGTCCCGGACCGGCCCCGATCCCCACGCTGCGCCATAATCCCGGACTTCCGCGAAACAGGGGGTTGCAGAACACCTGTTCGATGTGCGATAGTATCCCAGGGTAGCTATGGCACTCGCTAACGTCCTCTCCTGCGCTGTGGTTGGCCTCGACGGCGAGCTCGTCGAGGTGGAGGTGGACATCGCCCACGGGGTGCCGGCCTTCGCCATCGTCGGGCTGCCCGACGCGGCGGTGCAGGAGGCGAAGGAGCGCGTGCGCTCGGCGATACGCAACTCCGGCTTCCCCTTCCCCAATCGACGCATCACGGTGAACCTGGCCCCGGCCGACCTGCGCAAGGAGGGGCCGGCCTACGACCTCCCGATCGCCGTCGGCGTGCTCCTCGCCTCGCGGCAGGCCGAGCCCGGCGTGCTGGACGGAGCGGTCTTCCTCGGCGAGCTCGCGCTCGACGGCACGGTGCGCCACGCTCACGGCGTCCTGCCCATGGTGGGGCTGGCGAAAGAGCGCGGCGTCGAGGTCGTCTGCGTGCCCGAGGCCGATGCGCAGGAGGCCGCGCTCATCGAGGGCGTGCGGATCTTGCCGGTGCGCACGCTCGCGCAACTCGCGGCGCACATGAGCGGCGGCGAGCCGATCGCTGAGTTCCGGCGAAATGGCAACCCTCCGGCGACCGCACGGCTCTGGGAGGGCACCGACTTCGGCGAGGTGCGCGGACAGGAGCACGTGAAGCGAGCGCTGGAGGTGGCGGCGGCCGGTGGCCACAACGTGCTGATGACCGGGCCGCCGGGCGCCGGCAAGACGCTGCTGGCTCGCGCGCTGCCCTCGATCCTGCCCGACATGTCGCCGGAGGAGGCGCTGGAGGTGACGAAGATCTGCAGCGTCAGCGGCCTGCTGCCGCCGGAGACGCCGCTGATCACGCAGCGCCCCTTCCGCGCGCCTCACCACACCACCTCCCACGCCGGACTGGTCGGCGGGGGCCGCAACCCCCGGCCCGGCGAGATCAGCCTGAGCCATCGCGGCGTGCTCTTCCTCGATGAGCTGCCGGAGTTCAGCCACCAGGTGCTGGAGGTGCTGCGCCAGCCAGTCGAGGACCGCGTGATCACGATCTCCCGCGCTCAGGGCACCGTGACGTTTCCAGCGAACTTCATGCTGGTCGCCGCGATGAACCCCTGTCCGTGTGGGTACTACGGCGACCTGGCGAAGGAGTGCGTCTGCTCCGAGTCGACGGTCAGCCGCTACCAGAAGCGCATCTCCGGCCCGCTGCTCGACCGCATCGACATCTTCGCCGAGGTGCCGCGGGTGGACTACGAGAAGCTAACCGCCAACACGAGCGGCGAGCCGTCGTCGGTGGTGCGGGAGCGGGTGGAGCGCGCGCGAGCGGTGCAGACGGCGCGCTTCGCCGAAAGCCGCCTCGTCTGCAACGCGGAGATGACGCCGACCGAGGTGCGAACGCAGTGCCAGGCCGTTCTGGATGAGCAAGCCCAGTCGTTATTGCGGCTGGCGATGACCCAGCTCTCGCTCTCGGCGCGCGCCTTCCATCGGGTGCTCAAGCTGGCCCGCACCATCGCCGACATGGCCGGCTCGGAGGCTATCGTCGCGTCTCATCTGGCCGAGGCGGTTCAGTATCGCCAGCGGGTTCGCGCCTAGAGGCGACTGGTAAAGTTCTTGACCTCGTTCTCGAACTCGTCCGGCAGCATGCGCACGATCACGGGCGCCGCGTCGACCATTTCGATGGTGAAGGAGCCGAAGAAGGAACCTTCGATGGTGTCGCCCAGGCCCCACTCAGGGTAGGTGACGAAGACGACGAGGAAGATCTGGATGAACAGGGTCGCCTTGACGAAACCGAAGACGCCCCCCGCTAGCTGGTCGAAGATGCCCAACTGAAGGAGATTAACGGCGGGCTTCAGCACCATGGCCAGCGCCTGGCCTGCCAGCGTCGTCGCCGCGAAGATGATGCCGAAGGCGATGATGCGCGCCACCGACTCGTTATCGATGAAGACCAGCACATCGTCGGCCAGCTCCTTGTACAGGAGGCCGGCCAGTACCAAGCCGAGGATGACCGCGACGACGGTGACGATCTCCCTGATGAACCCGGCATGAAACGCCGCGATGGTGAACCAGAGGATGACGACGATGATGGCACCGTCGAGCCAGTTCACGGCGCAGCCTCCCGTGCCGTGGGCGCTCGATCGGATGCGGGGTCACGTAGGCGCGGACAGTAGCGGGGCACGCCTGCAGGCCTCCTTACGAGGGGACGGCTCGTTTTGTCCTCCTCGTTACTAGTATCGGCCGTTGGCCTAGTCTACCACGCCTCGGCAAGCTCGGCTATCGGGAGCTGGAGTTGGTAGTGGGTCAGTTTGCAACTTGCACACCGTCGCTGAGCCTTCCAGACTCGGTGGCGGCGAGGCTGAAGGCCTCGCTTACGGAGAAGCACGCGGCGCATGCAAACTGCCTATCGGGAGCTGGAGTTGGCTCGCAAGGCATGATAGGCGAGCAACAGCGGCGCGAGGAGGAGGAACGTCAGCAGATATCCGCCCAGCACATCGCTGGGCCAATGGACTCCCACGTACACTCGCGCCGGTCCCGCCGCCAGCACGATCAGCACACAGCCCGCCTGCAGCGTCCAGCGCAGCGGTCGCCAGGGGATGACGGCTGGGAGCAGGAAGAAGAGCAGCCCGAAGAGCGCCGCCGTGACGGCGGTGTGCCCGCTGGCGAAGCTAAAGCCGGAGGCATGAGACGTGACCTCCACCAGCTCCGGCGACGGCCGCGGCCGCTCCACCAAGCCCTTGAGCACGACGTTGGTACCCTGCGGGACGAAAGCGAGGAACACGAGCACCGCCTCGGAGCCGGCGCGAACGAGCCCGAAGGCGACGGTCAGCGAGAGGACGAGGGCGACGGAGATCCAGGCGTCGCCAAGGAAGTTGACGAAGGCGAGGAAGCCGCCGAAGGCCGGCACGTCGATATTCTGGATAGCGCGGGCGATGCCTTCGTCCGCGGGGAAGCGGTCGTAGAATGCGGCGAGGACGGCAAGTACGACGAACAACAGCGCGAGGGCAAGCCAGAGCCCGCTCCCCCAGATGAGACGCCTTCGCGTTGCCGAGACCCGGGTCTGCACCGCTGCCACGGCTCGATTATCGCATGGGGAGGGAGCAGGCGCGAGCGCGACCGATCCCCTGCGGGCCGGGCTTTAGCACGGCCACGAAGGTTTCGTCCTGAGGCTTCGGCGTGAGCTCAGCCGAACGCTCAGCCGAACGGCATCGGCGTGAGCTCAGGCTCCTGAGATGAGCGCGCGGCCCTCCGCCGCCAGCGCCATCACCCGGTCCGCCACCAGCTCCGCCGCTAGCTCGCCTGGGTCGAGCACGGCGATGCCGTCCCACTGCGAGAAGCGGTCGTAGAGCGCCTCCAGCCTCCCCTCGCGACGCCACTCGCTGGCGTGCTGCCGCTCCCGCTCCAGGATGACCGCCAGCGGCGGCAGCAACGCGACGATATGTACGAGGGCCTCACAGCTCGCGAGCGCCTCGTGATAGGCGGGCAGGCCGTCCGGGGTGACCACGTCGTCGATGACGACGCCGTAGCCGGCGTCCAGGAAGCGGCGGGCCATATCGCAGGCGGAGGCGACGAGGAGCGCGTGCTGACGGCGACCATCCGTCGATTCGTCCCACGGCCGGAGACGGCCCATGCGCAGGAAATCGCGCAGCACGCCGACATCGACGTGGAGCATGCGGTCGTAGCGCTGGCAGAGCGCTTCGGCCGTCGCTGACTTGCCGGCATGGGGCGGGCCGGTGAGGATGACGAGTTGGTTAGTCATAAACGACGATACCGGCCACAGATGTGACACAGATTGGCACTGATGGCAGGGTGTGTTTGGCGACCGTCATCTGTGTGAATCTGTGGCTGCTCGCGGATGACCATCGAACCGCCTCTACGAGGTCAGCGTCTCCACGTCCATGCTGATGTCCAGCGCGGGCGCGGAGTGAGTGATCGCGCCGGCGGAGCAGCGGTCGACGCCTGTCTCGGCGATGGCGCGCACGTTCTCCTCCGTCACGCCGCCCGACGCCTCGATCAGCGCCCGGCCACGGGCCGCCTCCACTACCGTTCGCATCTCCTCGACCGGCATGTTGTCCAGCAGCACGATATCGGCGTCGCCGGCGAGCGCCTCGCGCGCCTCAGCCACGCTCGTCACCTCGATCTCGATCGGCATGCCCTCGGGCGCGTCAGCTCGCGCCCCTTCGATGACCTGGGCGATGGTGAGGCCGCGAGTGCGTGCCGCCGCCAGATGGTTGTCCTTGATCAGCACGCCGTCGCTCAGGTCGAAGCGGTGGTTCTGCCCGCCGCCTACTCGCACGGCGTAGCGCTCCAGCGCTCGCAGGCCCGGCGTCGTCTTGCGCGTGTCCAGGATGCGAACGTCGAGGCCGGCCACGGCATCGACCAGCCGGCGGGTGGCGCTGGCGATGCCCGAGAGCCGCTGGAGGAAGTTGAGGGCGATCCGTTCGCCGCTCAGGATCGGCGCGAGCGGGCCGGCGACGGCGGCCAGGCTATCGCCCGGCGATACTACGGCGCCCTCCGGCAGGCGCGGCTCGAAGCGGAGCGATGGGTCGAGCGCGGCGAAGACGGCGGCGGCCACCGGCAGCCCGCAGACCACCCCCGCGCTCTTCGCGACGATCGTCGCCTCGCCCTGCTGGCCGGGCGGGACCAGCGCCCGCGTCGTCACATCGCGCTCGGCGGCGTCCTCCTCCAGCGCCGCGTCTACCAAGCGGCGCACGAGGCCGGGATCGAGTGGGGAGACCTGCGACTCAGGCATCGCTTCTGAAGACGAGGTGCCGCCGCCACTCCTCGCGTGGCTCTGGGAAGTCGTGCCGATAGTGCGCGCCGCGGCTCTCCTCGCGCTGGAGCGCCGCTTCCACCGCCAGGCGGCCGCAGAGCACCAGGTTCACCAGCTCGTGGCTGGGCCGGTCGCCGGCTTCGGGCAGGAGGGCCTGTCCGGCCGCCAGCCTCGCGCGGGCACGCTCGAGCGGCTCGCCGTCACGGACGATGCCCACGTCATCCCACATCATCGCCTGCAGGGCCGGGCGGTCCAGCGACGGCCCCTCGGCTGGCCGTAGGCCGGGCAGGGCGAGAGCGTCGAGCGTGGGGGGCGTGGCCGTGGGCTGATCGCCGACGGCGAGCGTGCGGTCGACCACGCGCTTGGCGAAGACGACGGTCTCCAGCAGCGAGTTGGAGGCGAGCCGGTTCGCGCCATGGACGGAGATGCAGGCGCACTCGCCGCAGGCGTAGAGGCTGGTGACGGTCGTCTCGCCCCAGACGTTGGTGCGCACGCCGCCCATCAGGTAGTGCGCGGCCGGGGAGACGGGGATCGGCTCCTGCGTGATGTCGAGGCCATGCTCGAGGCAGTGGCGGTAGATCTGGGGGAAGCGCGCGCTCACACGCTCCGGCGGCAGGTGGGTGACGTCCAGGAACACCGTGTTCGCGCCCGACTGCGCCAGCTCGGTGTGGATGGCCCGCGCGACGATGTCGCGGGGCGCCAGCTCGGCGCGTTCGTCGTACTCCGGCAGGAAGCGACGGCCGTCGCCATCGATCAGGAGGGCGCCTTCGCCGCGCACCGCCTCCGAGATGAGGAAGACGGGCACGCCCGGCAGCCGCAGGGCGGTGGGGTGGAACTGGAAGAACTCCATGTCCATGATCTCCGCTCCGGCCCGGTAGGCGACGGCGATGCCATCGCCGGTGGCCACGTCCGAGTTGGTGCTCACGCGGTAGAGCTGCCCGCAGCCGCCCGTCGCCAGGATGATCGAGCGCCCCTCGAACGACTCGCGGCTGTTCGTTCTCGTATCGAGCGTGGCGACGCCAACGGCGCGGCCGTCGTCGGTCAGCACCTCCTCGACCAGGCAGTACTCCTTGATCACGACGCGGGACATGCGGGCGAGCGAGGAGAGCGAGAGCTCGATGTGGGCGCCCGTGGCGTCGCCGCCGGCGTGGAGGATACGCGGGCGGCTGTGCGCGCCCTCCCGCCCCAGCGCCACCTCGCCGCCGTCGCTGTCGAAGGGGACGCCGAAGCGCACCAGGTCGCGGATGCGCTCCGCCGCCTCGGAGACGAGGATGCGCGCGGCCTCCTCGTCCACCAGCCCGGCGCCGGCCTCCAGCGTGTCGCGCAGGTGCAGCTCCGTCGAGTCGTCGGGGCCCACGGCGGCGGCGATGCCACCCTGGGCGTAGCGGGTGTTGCACTCGTCGATCGAGCCTTTGGTGAGGACGAGGACGGAGCCGTGCTCGCGCGCCAGCAGCGCCGCGTATAGCCCGGCGATGCCCGATCCGGCGATGATGTAGTCGTAGCGCATGGTAGCCCGTCGAACGATTAGTGTACTAAGTACACTAATGCTACTACAGATCGCGGGGAGGGTCAAGGTAGAGCAGACGGCGGTAGTGGGTCATTTGAAAACGCCGCGTGTTTCTCCGTAGGCGAGGCTTTCTAGCCTCGCTGCCGCCTGACCCACTACCCGGCGACCGGGCGGGGTCTTCAGTCCGTGGCGATGTAGGCGTGGCGCATGGCGGAGCCAGTCTCGCGATCAAGTCCCGCTGAGTGGCTATTCGATCTCTACTATCTCCACCACGCGAAGGGGGATCGGGAGTGCGCCGGTGTTGAGCAGGGTGGCCAGCTCGAAGGAGTCCTCTTGGCTTAGGCCGGTGATCGAGCCCTGGCTAGTGATGACGCTGACGACTCTGGGGGCGATGATGTCGCCGCTCTCGCCGCGGATCGGCTCGCCGTCCAGGAACACCGCCAGCGGGTAGTTCCCGTCCATCAGCCGCTCCGTCACCTGCTCTGATATCGCCGAGCCATCCCCCTGCCATTGGAAGACGAGAAGCCACGGGTTGCGGACGGCATCCACCGTGTTCGGGTTGGCGACGGCCGCGGTGTTGGAGTTGAGGTAGGTGCCGTCCATCGCCAGCTCCTCGCCGTCGATCTCAGCAGTCGCCGGCTTCCAGACGATGTCGTCGGACGTATAAGTGGGCTGAGTGCGCTCGGGAGGCCAGGACACGAACTCGATCTCTCCGCCCTCCACTACGATGTTGCCCTCGGCGTCGCGGACGGGTTCGCACGACTGCGGCTGGTACGAGACGGCGCCTTCGCGGACGATGGCGACGTCGCCGGCCTCGTTCTGCACCGCCTCGCAGAACTGGAGGAGGGCCGTGCGGCCGATCTTGTCGATGGCTTCTTCCGCAGAGATCGTGCCAGGTAGATCGATAACTATCTGACGTTTGCCTACTCGCTCGACCGTGGCATTGGGCAGATCGAACGCATCCACACGTTGCTTGAGGATGGCTACTGCACTATCGAGCGCCCTGTCGATATCGACTGCCTTTGCCTCAGCGGCGGGCTCAGGTTCGAGTACGATGCGTATTCGCGGCCCGGACTCCTGGTCGTCAGCGCATGAAGCAGCGAAGATCACGATTAGCGCTGCTGCGAGCGCCATCACGGTTGCTTTTCGTCTCATGTGCACGGCCTCCTTAGCAAGCCATGACGCGATTGTATCATGGGAGGCCCAGGGTCATGTTGTTAACCACGCTCACTTCTCGCCCGCCGTTGCCTCCACGCCTCGGCGGCCCCTATGATGGCGAGAGGGAGGTAACGCATGGGCGGTCTGCCACGTATCGTGCCGGCGATGGTCACCCCCTTCTCGGAGGGCGGCGAACGGCTGCTGCTCGACTGGTTCCCGCAGCACCTGGCCTACCTCGAGCATCGCGGCGCCGACGGCGTGCTCGCGCTGGGCACGAACGGGGAGGGCGTCTCGCTCTCGATCGAGGAGCGCCGCGACGTGATCGACGCGGTGGTGACGCATCGAGGGCGGCTGGGCATCTTCTTCGGCACCGGCTGCGCCTCGCTGCCGGAGACGGTCGCGCTCTCCAACTACGCGATCGAACGCGGCGCCGACGCCGTGCTGGTGGTGCCGCCGTTCTACTTCAAATCGATCACGGCGCAGGGGCTGAGCGACTACTACCAGGCGCTGCTCAGCGCGCTGCCGGCGAAGCGAACCGTGCTGCTCTACAACATCCCGGACGTGTCGGGAGTCGAGATCAGCGACGCGCTGGTGGACGATCTCGTCGAACGCTTCCCGGACCGGCTGCTGGGGATCAAGGACACGAGCGGGAAGCTGGAGCGCACCCAGCGTTACCAGCAGCGCTATCCGCAGCTCGCGATCTACAACGGCAGCGATAGCAACACGGCGGGCGCGGTGACGTCGGGCGTGGCCGGCGCTGTCTCGGCGATCGCCAACGTCTTCCCCGACCTGGTCGCCGACGTCTTCCACGCCCACGATGCGGGTGGCGACATCGCTGCGGCGCAGGCGAAGCTGGACCGGGCGAAAGAGACGCTGGGTGACCTTCCCTCCCATAGCGCGCTCAAGCATCTGCTCCACCTCGTGGCGGGCCTGCCCCTCACCCACGTCCGGCCGCCCCTGCGCGACCTGACGCCGGACGAAGCCGAAGCGTTGGCGAGGCGCGTGCAGGAGCTGGGGTTCGGGTAGGGCGTTGTAGACATAACAGTGCCCCGACATGTCGGGGCACTGGGCTACGGGCGGCCAGGGTAGTTCAGCCGGCTACGAGGTCTCGTCGCTTTCAGTGACGGCCTTGGCCTTCACCGGGATCGTCTTCGCGCGCGAATCGGCCGCCTTGGGCAGACGAACGGTGAGCACGCCTTCGTCGAGGGTGGCGTCGGCCTGCTCCGAGTCGACGCGGACGGGGAGCCTGAGCACACGCTGGAAGGCGCCGGAACGCCGCTCCTGCCGGAAGTAGTTCGGCTGCTCCTCCGCGTCCTCTTCCCTTCGCTCGCCCTTGATGGTGAGGAAGCGGCCGGTGACCGAGATCTCGGTCTCATCCGGCTGCACGCCCGGCAGCGAGGCCTTTACGACCACCTCGTCGTCCGTCTCGTAGAGGTCGACAGGGAAGGGGCTCTCATCGGCTTCCCAGGCGAAGAGCTGCCATGGCCGGCCGAAGCCTAGGCCGAACGGAGAGGCGAACGGATACCGCCTCTGCGCTACCTCTCGAAACGGGTCATATAGTCGTATTCTGGTCATGTTGTGTACCTCCTCAGGTTCGGTTGGATAGGCGGAGCGCCCATCTCTTGTCCTCATGATACTATAGGATGCTATACATGTCAAGGGACATGACAAAGAGCTTATCAAGAACGTTAGTTAATAGCTTGCAGTATAATGAGTGTTGCAGTATACTAAGGCCAGATAACCATGGCTACCAACGACTACTACACGACGCTCGGGGTGCCGAAGAACGCCTCCGAGAAGGAGATCCGGCAGGCCTATCGCCGCCTCGCCCGGCAGTACCACCCCGACGTGAACCCCGGCGACAAGACGGCGGAAGCGAAGTTCAAGCGGATCAACGCCGCGTATGAGGTGCTCTCCGACGCGGAGAATCGCAAGAAGTTCGACCGCTACGGGGATCAGTGGCAGCACGCCGACCAGATCGAGGAGATGCAGGGCCGGCCGGGCGGCCGGGCGTTCCGCTTCGGCCCCGGCGGCGCTACCTTCCAGGTCGGCGACCTGGGCGATCTGGGCGGCGTCTTCCAGAACTTCTTCGGCGGTGGGCGTGGCCGCGCGTCTCGCAGGAGGCCCGAGGCCGAGCATCGGCTCGATGTG
>JACZYW010000058.1 GCA_022570885.1 Chloroflexota bacterium
TGAGCAACGCGACGACATGCAGGCTGGTCGAACGGAACGGTAGGCCAGGCATTCGCTCCATACGGTAGGCCAGGCCTTTAGCCTGGCCGAAACGAGGCCCGACAACAAGGAGGACGCACATGGCAGGAGAGATGGTTCGATTCCCCAGCAACGGGCAGGAGGCGGAGGGCTACCTGGCCAAGCCCGCCTCCGGTAGCGGCCCGGGCGTCATCGTCATCCAGGAGTGGTGGGGGCTGGTGCCACACATCAAGGACATCTGCGACCGGCTGGCCGGCGAGGGCTTCGTCGCCCTGGCGCCGGACCTCTTCCACGGCAAGAGCACGTCGGAGCCGGACGAGGCGGGCAAACTGATGATGGGGCTGCAGATTGACCAGGCGGCCAAGGACATGTCGGGCGCGGTCGACTATCTGCTGGGGCTCGACGCAGCCACCAGCGAGAGCGTCGGCTCCGTGGGCTTCTGCATGGGCGGCGGCCTCTCGCTCTACCTCGCGAGCCTGAAGCCTGCCATCGGCGCGTGCGTCATCTACTACGGCGCGCTGCCCGGCGCGCAGCCCGACCTCGCCAACGTGCAGGGAGCGGTGCTCGGCCACTTCGCGGAGAACGACAACTTCGCCAGCCCCGCCTCGGCCCGGGAGCTGGAGAGCAGCCTCAAGTCGCAGGGCAAGCAGGCGGAGTTCCACATCTACCCGGACACCGAGCACGCCTTCTTCAACGACACTCGCCCGGAGATCTACAACGCTGAGGCGGCGAAGCTCTCCTGGGAGCGGACGCTGGCCTTCTTCCGCCAGCATCTCGCATAGGCGCGCTCAGCTCAGCATGGACGATCCTGCCAGCGACGCCACCGTCACCCTGCGCGGCCTGCCCTTCCACTATCGCGAGTACCCGAGCACGGGGCGCGAGTACGAAGGCCAGGGACGGCCGGTGGTGCTCCTTCACGGCGTCGCCTCCAACAGCCGCATCTGGCTCATGGTGGCGCCGCTCCTGGCTCGGCGGCTCCGCGTCTTCGCGCTCGACCAGCGCGGCCACGGCGAAAGCGCAACGCCTGACAGCGGCTACGACTTCGCGACCGTTGTGGGCGACCTGGCCGCCTTCGTCGATGAGCTCGGCCTGGAGCGGCCGCTCATCGTCGGCCATTCGTGGGGCGGCAATGTGGCGATTGAGTACGCCGCGACCTACCCGGAGCGCCCGGCGGGCCTCGTCCTGGTGGACGGCGGCTTCCTCGAGCTCTCAGCGCGGCCGGGGATGACCTGGGAGCGTGCCGAGAAAGAGCTGGCGCCGCCCGATCTCACCCACCTGACGCCGCAAAAGCTCATAGAGATGGCGAAGCAGTGGGAGCTGGGCCCGATCTGGAACGATGCCGTGGAGGCGTCGCTCCTCGCCAACTTCGAGGTGACGGAGGAGGGCACGATCCGCCCGCACCTGAGCCGCGCGAACCACATGCAGGTGGTACGCGCGATCTGGGACCAGCGGCCGTCGGAGCTCTGCCCCGCCGTGCGTTGTCCCGTGCTCTTCACCGCCGCCGAGCGCGAGGGCGAAGGGCGCGTACGCGAGTGGATGGAGCTAAAGCGCGTGGCGATCGACCGGATGCAGGGGCTGCTATCCGACAGTCAGGTGCGCTGGTTCGCCGACACGATCCACGATATCCCGCTGCACCGGCCCAAGGAGCTGGCGCAGGCGATAGAGGAGTTCGCCCTGGCGCTGGAGACGTAGGCTAAGGAGCTACTCGTCGGCGGGCGCCGGAATGATGAGCTCCTGGCCAAGCTGCAGCTCGGCTGGGTTCAGCAATTCGTTCGCCTCCAGGATCGCTTCGACGGTCGTGCCGAAGCGCCCCGCGATGTCCCAGACCGTGTCGCCGCTCTGCACCACATAGGTTTCGTCGGTCGTCAGGACGTCCTCCGCTGGCGGAGGGGCAATCTGCTCCACGAGCGGCGGCTGCTGCTCAACCGGCACTCCAGCGGGCGGTTCAACGATCTCCGACACGTCGGAGGTGAGCGGCGCCCCGGACGGCTGAGGAACGGCGACGCTCGAATCGGAGCCGCCGCCGGCAAAGTTGGGCACCAAGAGCATCGCCAGGAAGAGGACGCCCAGGCCGGTCAGGATCAGCGGCGCCCGATTCGTCTCCTCGTGCCCGAGCGTGCTCCGGTCATACTCCAACCCCTGGGGACGCCGGACCAGGAAGAAGACTGCAGCCGCTCCCAGAAGGATGATGCCCACGCTGAGGAACCATAGGCTGGATCCGGACCAGAGCATGCGGACGAGAATCAGAGCGATGACGGGAATCGTCACCAGCATCGCCATCCCCATCCAGGGGCGCTCTACCGGCGAACGCTGGGGAAGATCCCAAGGTGATGCCATGGCAAGCCTCCCTTCCGTACCATGCTGACTTTACTATACACCCATCGCGACGTAGTTACAAGATGTTGGCGATGGAAACACTAAATACTACATCTCGTATCAACGGGCGCACTACCCGCTGCTGACACAGCCTCTTCTTGACACAGAATCGCCGAGTTCGCTAGGTTCAGAATGAAGTGTCGCAATCTCCTTCTCTCCCCCCATCGGCAGGCAATCGAATGCGCCGGCGACTCGTCGTAGCGCTGGCCGGGCTTGCTATCCTCGTCACGGCGTCCTGGCTCGCCCTCATCGTCGTCACGCGCATCGATGAGCTGTTCTTGCCGGGGCAGGAGATCAACGTCGGCGGTCTTGCGAAGCTGCCCGGCGTACAACAGGATACCACCGGTCCGGACAAGCGAGTCAACATTCTCGTGATGGGGCTGGACCGCCGGCCCGAGGAGGGCGACAGCCCCACCCGCAGCGACACGATGTTCGTCCTCACCATCGATCCGCAGAGCAAGACCGCGGGCATCCTGGGCATGCCCCGCGACCTGCTGGTCGAGATCCCCAACCTCAACGGCGAAGGCTACTATCGAGACCGCATCAACTCGGTCTACATGAAAGGCGAGAAGCGAGGCTACCCCGGCGGCGGCACGGCGCTAGTGCGGCAGGTGCTGGAGCGCAATTTCAGCATCACGATCGACCACCATGTGATCATCGACTTCGAGGGCTTCGTCGAGCTTATCGACGCGCTGGACGGCATCGATGTGTACGTACCGGAGGTGGTTAGGGATTCGCAATTCCTGCCGAAGGAGCGGCCGGAAGTATCAGTCGTCGCCTTCGAAGTCGGCCTGCAACACATGAATGGCCGCACCGCTCTGGACTATGCCCGCATCCGCTACGGCTCCGACGACCTCAAGCGCGTCCAGCGCCAGCAGCGGGTGATCTTCGCCGCCATCGCCAAAGCGACGGAGCTCAACCTCGTCGATGTGGGCAAGCTGACCGACCTCTGGCGAAACTACAAGGACACGATCGATACCGATATCAACGATCTACGGATGCCCGGCTTCGCCGCGCTCGCCGCCCAGATCGACCCGAACAGCATCACCGCGCTCTCGCTGGGCGCCGCTGCCCGCCCGTGGACGACGCCGGGCGGCGCCGCCGTCCTCCTCTTCGATAAGGAGCTGGCGCAGCAGATCATCCAGGCGCTCTTCAACGATCAGCGGTTGCTGGAGGACAACGCCTCCGTAGAGGTGCAGAACGGCGCCGGCGCCGATGGCCTGGCTGACCGCGCTGTCGACTACCTGGCCAGCTTCGGCTTTCCGGCCGAATCGCTCACCGTCTCGGACGCCGGCGACGGGCCTGTCCGTCCGCTGACAGAGATCATCGACTTCTCCGGCAAGGAGTACTCGGTCGAACGATTGGCAAGTTTGCTCACCGTGCCAGCCGAGCGAGTTCGCGCAGCGGAACCCGGCGACAGCGCCTTGCGTACCAGCGATGCCGATATCCTGATCATCCTGGGCGCAGATGCCCAGACTGGGCCGTTTGCCAGCGAAGTATCTGGAGGGTAGCTTAGCTCTTCTTGGCGCGGGACTTCGCCGGGCTCTTCGCCCGGGTTCGCCGCTTGCTAGGCGCAGACGCCTCGGCAGGCGAGGCCTGGGCGGTCTTGAGCTGGCGCACCAGCCGCGACTTGCGGCGAGCGGCGTTGTTGGGGTGGAGGACTCCCTTGCTCGCGGCCCGATCCAGGATCGCCGAGGTCACGCGGATCGCCTCCTGCGCCTCCTCCACGTTGCCGGCCACGATCAGCTCTCGCGCCCGGCGCACCGCAGTACGAACCGCGCCCCGGCGGGCGCGATTGCGCTCGAATCGCCGCAGCGATTGGCGGTGGCGCTTGATCGCTTGCTTTGAGTGGGCCACAGGAGACGCCCTCCTTTCGAGCGTCGAACGAATGGTAACGGAGGGCCGATGCTATGTCCAGCCATCGCGTAATTGACGCAGTGGGTCAGTTTACAGCTCTTGAATATCGTAGCCGAGCCCTTCCAGGCTCGGCGGCGGCGAGGCTAGAAAGCCCCGCCTACGAAGAAGCACGCGGCGTATTCATATTGCCCCACTACCTGCCGTTGCGCGCGCCGTTGCCGCGCTTTACGATAGACTCCGTTTGAACACCTAGTATCGAGACATGCAGATGAGTGAACCGCCAACTCCCGTCCAACGGGTCTCCGCTATCCCCTTCCCTCAGTCGTACGCCCTGCCCCGGCCGTCCGGCGAGGCGCCGCCGCCTGTCCAGGACTCGTACCGCCAGGGGCAGTTCCTGCTGGGCGACGACCTGCGCCTATTCGAGGAGGGGATGAACCTGCAGCTCCGCATCGTCCGCGACGCCTCGTCCTCCGCCTTTCGCAAGCATCCATACGCGGCGCTGATGGGGCTCTGGTCGCGCACCTTCCTCACCTTGGCAGACGCCTGCCAGCTAGCCACCCAGGGCTCCTACGTCTCGTGTCCGCCGCTGGTGCGCGCGGCCTGCGAGCAGATCGCCGCCCAGCATCAGCTCCACGCCTCGGAGATGGAGCTCTTCCTCGAGTGGCTCGCCGGCAACCTGGTACCGAACGTCGAGCACAAGGCGTTCGAGTTCGGCCTCGGCCACTACTTTGCGGGCGAGACGCTGGCCGCCGACGCGCGGCTGCGGCGGGTCTACCGCCCGGCGAGCGCGCTGGGGCGTCCGAACTTCGGTGCGACGCTGCTGGCGGTGGGGCCCGAATCGAACAACCGGCGGCTGGCGCTGAACTTCGCCGAGAACTCCTTCCACCTCGGCTGGGCGGAGCTCACGCTCGGCTGGCTCCTAGCCCTCTGCGAGCGACAGTTGGCCGTTGCCGTCCACGCTAAAGGTGTCTTCCCGATCCACGAGGACACCCACAACGCCTACGCCGACCTGGCCCGCCGCGTGGAGCAGTCGCTCTCGCGGCCCGACCGCTGTTATATCGAGGAGGTGGACGAGGGCAAATACAAGCGCCTGTTGGTACACAACTTCCGCCGCTCCTCCAGCGGCGCCCCGAAGAAGCTCCTGCTGTAGCGCGAACGATAGGAAGCCCGCGCCGTGCGGCTGGTGGTGGCGCAGCCCGGCGCGGGCTCCTGCAGGCGGGGGTCTCGGTAGGAGGCTTCGACTCCGTTCCTGCGACCCTACCGTAACAGTCCTTAACTGCCCGCTTCCATGAGCGAGCTCACACAGGGCAGCGACGCCCCGTTGCCCTCGCCGCCCCGGCCCGTGTATGATGCCGATCGCATTACTTGAGAGAACGGAGGTTCCCTGTGGACGCGATACGTCGTCTTCTGCTCGCTATCGGCGTGTTCGCGCTCGTCGCGCTGGCCATCGCCTGCGGCGACAGCGCGCAGACCCCGCAGGCCACCACGACACCCGAGGCCACCGCGACGCCACAGCCGATACCGTCGCCTGTGGAGTTCGCCCCGGAGCCAGCCCCAGGTCAGGAGCTCGGCGATCCTTCCTTCGAGGCGCTGCCGGGGGCGACGGCGCACTTCGGCCGGCTCGGCGGAAGCATCTACCGGATCGAGATGCCGGACGACTGGAACGGCCGCCTCGTCGTCTACCTGCACGGCTTCCGCGGGTTCGCGCCGACGCTGACGGTGGACTCACCACCCGGCCTCCGCAGCTACCTGATCCAGGAGGGCTTCGCCTGGGCCGCGTCCAGCTTCAGCAGCAACAGCTTCATCCCGGGCCTTACCGCCGACGAGTCGGCCGCCCTTTGGGACCTGTTCGTGGAGCAGTTCGGGCGGCCGGAGCTCACCTACGTTACGGGCGTCTCGATGGGCGGCGGCGGCACCGCCATCGCCGCGGAGCGCTATCCCGACCGCTTCGACGGCGCCCTCGGCTTCTGCGGCGTCGCCGGCAGCGGACCGGAGCTGGAATTCCTGGTCGATTCCTACACGGCGGCCGCATTCGTTGCCGGCGTCACGCAGGCCGAGTTCGAGTCTACGCCCGCCGCCGACCTCGTGGCCGACCGGCTGGCCCCGTTACTCGCGGACGAAGCTGCGCGCGAACGGTTCGAGAACATCGTCATCGACCTGACCGGCGGGCCCCGCCCCTTCGCTCGCGAAGGCATACGCATGCGGGCGGAAGCGAACCTGGAACTGGTCGGGAGCGCCGTCGGGGCCGGGCTTGATGTGATAGGGCTGTTCGACAACCAGGACAGGGTGTATGAATTGGGCCCGCTCAGCGACGTGTCCAGCGAGGAGTTCAACGCCGCCGCGATCCGCGCCAGCGGCAACGAGTTCCTGGAGACGTTCACAGCCGGCCAGAATATCACCGGCGAGATCAAGATACCGCTGCTCACCGTCCACACCACCGGCGACTTCTTCGTTCCCATCAGCCAGCAACAGATCCTGCGGCGGATGGCGGAGGCAGCCGGCGCAGGCGACCTGCTGGTACAGCGCGCGGTCCGAGCTCCCGGACACTGCGGCTTCACGGCCGAGGAGTCGCAGGCATCGCTGGAGGCGCTCATCGCCTGGGTGGAGGACGGCGTCGTACCGGCGGGCGAAGACCTGCTCGCCGACGACCTGAGCGATATCGGCGGCGAGTTCACCCTGACCCCTCGCTAGGGAGACAGCGCAAGCGCAGCCGCATCACGGGCTACTGCTAGGGCTGCCCCGTTGCCCTCGCCGCCCCACCCGTGTATGATGCCAATCGCGTCGCCGGACCGGCGGCGTGGCTGGAGGCTCATGGCAGACGGCGCTCTCTCAGACCTACGCGTGATCGATCTCGCACAGGGGATCGCAGGGCCGTACTGCGCCAAGCTCCTCGCCGACGCGGGGGCCGAGGTGATCAAGATCGAGCCGCCGGAAGGCGATCGCTCGCGCCGGCTAGGCCCCTTCCCGCAAGACCAGCCCCATCAAGAGAAGAGCGGCCTCTTCCTCCACCTCAACACCGGCAAGAAGAGCGTCACGCTGGATATAAGCTCGTCCTCGGGCCAGACGCTGCTGATGCGGCTGCTCCAGAAGGCCGACGTGCTCGTCGTGAGCGAGGGGCCGTCGCGCATGGCGGAGTTGGGCCTGAGCCACGCCGAGCTGAAGGCCGAGCTCCCCCAACTCGTCTATGTCACCGTGACCGCCTTCGGCGCTACGGGGCCGTACAAGGACTACCGGGGGAACAGCCTCACCGCCATGGCGATGAGCTCCATCATGTACAACACCGGCGACCCCGACCGCGAGCCCCTCTCGACCGGCGGCACGCCCGCGGAGTATATCGCTGGCATCCACGCCTGGATCGGCGCGCTGGCGGCGCTCGCCTATCGGGCGAACGAGGGCCGCGGCCAGCACGTCGACGTGTCGCTGGCGGAGGCCGCCGCCTGCGCCGACGAGTACAACTCGGCGATGTACGCCTTCCAGGGCGCCATTCGCCGCCGCTTCTACTCGCGACACCTCTTCGGCTATCCGATGGACATCCTGCCATGCAAGGACGGACACGTCGTCGTCATTCCGGGGGCGCAAGGCTTCCCCCAGGTAGGGATCACCAGCGAAGGCGCCGTCTCGCCTATGGCGCTCCTGCTAGAGAACATAGAGCTCGATCAGCATCCGCTCTTCAACAGCTTCGCCGAGCGAATGATCCGTTGGCGGGAGATGGACGAACTGCTGCTGCCCTGGCTGCGGGAGCACACGGCGAAGGAGATCGTCGACACGGCGCAGGCGCTGCGCATGCCCTTCGCCCCGGTGCCCTCCGTCAGCGAGCTGTTGGAGGACGAGCACCTGGAGTCGCGCGGCTTCTTCGAGCGCATCGATCACCCGGAGGCGGGCGAGCTGACCTACGCCGGCCCGCCGTTTCGCATGAGCGAGACGCCGCTCGATATCGGGCGGGCGCCGCTGCTCGGCGAGCACAACGAGGAGCTGCTCAGCTAGCGATGGAGACGATGGCGAAAGAGTTCGTCTGCGGAGATTGCGGGAAGGCGTTCACCCTGACGCCGTCTACCCTCGCGCGATACCCGGGCTGGACGCCACGGCAGTGCCTCGATTGCCGAAGAGGGCGAACGGCCGGTGATGATGAAAACCTGAAGCCATCGGAGGTGCTCGATCACTTCCAGGCGGGGCCCGATACGGGCGTATTCACCGACGGCTCGTGCGAACCGAACCCGGGCCCAGGCGGCTGGGGCGCGGTCAAGGTGATCGAGGGAAAGATCGTGCGAGAAGAGCACGGCCACAAAGCGCACACGACGAACAACCAGATGGAGCTGAAGGCCCTGATCGCGGGCTACCAGATGCTCGCTGAGGATGAAGAGCTCCCCATCTATTCGGACAGCGCGCTCTGCGTAAACACGATCACCAAGTGGGCGTCGGGATGGGAGCGCAACGGGTGGACTCGCGGGAAGAAGCGCGAGGCGATCAAGAACCTCGATCTCGTGCAGGAGCTCTACGCGATCGCTAAGGAGCGCCCGAAGGCGAATCTGCAGTGGATCAAGGCCCATGAGGGCTCGCGCTGGAACGAGTATGCGGACGCCCTCGCGAGGGCGTACAAGGACGAGGCCGGGTAGCATGGCGAAACCGCTCGAAGGCATTCGCGTCATGGACCTCACCCAGGTCTTCGCCGGGCCGACGTGCACCCGCATCCTGGCGGACTTGGGCGCGGAGGTGATCCGCATGGAGGCGCCGACCCGCCTGGACATCACGCGCAACCTGATCCACGTCGATAACGACGGCCAGGACTTGCCCTGGGAGCGCACCCTCTACTTCGCCATCCGCAACGCGGGCAAGAAGGAGATCGTCGTCGACATGAACCAGCCGCGCGGCCGGGAGCTCGTGCGCGGGCTGATCGCGCAGTCCGACGTGCTGGCCGAGAGCTTCACGCCGCGGGTGATGCGCGCCTTCGAGCTCGACTACGAGCACGTCCGCCAGATCAAGCCGGAGATCGTCATGATCTCGCTCTCCGGCTACGGCCAGGACGGCCCCTACTCGGACTGGTCGGCCTACGGCATGGGGCTCGAGCCGTCGTCCGGCGTCTCGCAGCTCACCGGCTATGCGGGCGGCCCGCCCATGCGCAGCGGCCTCTCGTTCACCGACCCGTACTCGGGCTTTCTCGGCGCGGGCGCGGTGCTGTCGGCGCTCCACTACCGGAAGCGCACGGGCAAGGGCCAGTACATCGACCTCTCGGAACAGGAGGCGGCGATCCCCATGCTGGGCGCGGCCCTGATGGACTTCGCCATGAACGAGCGGCTGCCGGAGCGCTCCGGCAACCGCACCGGCGCGGCCGGAGCGCCGCAGGGCTGCTACCGCTGTCTCGGCGACGACGACTGGCTGGTGATCTCGATCGAGAGCGACGAT
The DNA here is from genome assembly GCA_022570885.1 of Chloroflexota bacterium. Classification (GTDB taxonomy): domain Bacteria; phylum Chloroflexota; class Dehalococcoidia; order DSTF01; family RBG-16-68-14; genus JACZTE01. The sequence continues at coordinate 9,652 of JACZYW010000058.1, forward strand.
GAGTGGGCGGCCTTCTGTCATGCGACCGGCCACCAGGAGTGGGTCGCGGACGGGCGCTTCGTCGAGGCAGACGGCCGTCGCGAGCATCACGACGAGCTGGACGGCCTGATCGAAGGCTGGACTCGCAAGCAAGACCACTACGAGGCATTCCACCTGCTCCAGCAGGCGGGCGTGAAGGCGGCGCCGGTGCTCAACGGCAAGGAGCTGCTGCTCGACCCGCACTTCAAGGAGCGCGGCCAGTTCGATGTCGTCGAGCATCCGCACCAGGGGCGACGGCCTATGCCCCGCCACCTGGCCGCCAAGTTCGACGAGTTCGAGGCCTCGGCGCAGGGGCCCGCGCCCACGCTGGGCCAGCACAACCAGGAGGTGCTGGGCGGCCTTCTGGGCCTCTCGGACGAAGAGCTGGCCGAGCTGGAGGAGCAGAAGGTGATCGCCACCCGGCCCGACATCCCCTACCCGCCCGAGGCGATCAGCAAAGCGCTCAAGCTCCCCTTCGATCGCTACCTGGAGGCGGGCATCCTTCGCGCCGTCGAGCCGGACTATCGCGAACAGCTCGGGCTGGAGTAACGCACCCAGGCAGGCGGGTTTACAGAAGACTCGCCATGCCCTATCGTCGATCTCGCGACTCGCAGGGCCACCACAAAGTCCTATTCACATAGAGGAGGAAGCAGCATGCCATATCTACTCATTCGACACAAAGTTGAGGACTACGACCGCTGGAAGAAGGCCTTCGATGAGCACGCCTCGATGCGCCAAGCCGCGGGCTCCAAAGGCGGCTACCTCTTTCGCAGCGCGGACAACCCGAACGAGGTCGTGCTGATCATGGAGATGGAAGACCTCGATCGCGCCCGCCAGTTCGTGGAGTCAGACGACCTGCGCCAGGCGATGCAGCAGGCCGGGGTTGTCGGCCCGCCGGACATCCAGTTCCTGGAGCTCGCCGAACGCCCGTCCGTCTAGCGCCAGCCCGATGGGAGACAAGCCGCGCTGCGAGTGGGCCGGCGGTAGCGAGCTGATGCTGCGCTACCACGACGAAGAGTGGGGCGCTCCCGTCCACGACGACAGGACGCACTTCGAGTTCCTGATCCTGGAGGGCGCGCAGGCCGGGCTCAGCTGGGAGACCGTGCTGAAGAAGCGCGAGAACTACCGCGCCGCCTTCGATGCGTTCGACCCGGCGAAGGTCGCGCGCTACGGCGAAGCGGACGTCGCGCGGCTGCTCGCCGATGCCGGCATCATCCGCAACCGAGCGAAGGTAGCGGCGGCGATCGGGAACGCGAAGGCGTTCCTCGACGTGCAGCGGGAGTTCGGCTCGTTCGACAGCTACGTCTGGCCGTTCGTCGGTGGTGAGCCGCTGAAGAACAGCTTCCGGTCGCTCGCGCAGCTCCCCGCGCAGACCGAGCAGTCGGACGCGATGAGCAAGGACCTCAAGCGCCGCGGCTTCAAGTTCGTCGGCCCCACCATCTGCTACGCCTTCATGCAGGCCGTCGGCATGGTGAACGACCACACCACGGACTGCTTCCGGTACGACGAGGTGTAGGGAGCCATACATGGACCTAGGCCTGCGCGATAAGGTAGCGATCGTCACCGGTGGCAGCCGCGTCGCGTCGGGGCGCGTGCCGTCGCCGCGCATGGCGTAGTTTCCCGTGGAGGCCAGCCTCCGTGCTTATCCTGCTTGCAGTGGAAGGAGCAGCAGGAGGAGGGATGGTCGCAAAGCGCCCCTACCCCGCCCGTGCCTCAGCCCGCCGGTAGGCGGCGGGGCCCGTCATGTTAAGGACTTCCTCTGCCGCCTTCAGCGCGTTCGCCTGCATCTCATCGGTGGTGGCGTACTTCTTGATGACATCGATGCCCCGCCGGCTGTGCACTTCGTCGGCACCGATGTGGAGGAGGATGAACTCCAGGGTGTCATCCGAGAAGCCATACTTCTCGCGCAGCACAGGGAGCCACTGGCGAAACGTCTCGGGAGTGCCGGCCTCAATAGCGAAGCACACGGCGGCCAGGCCCTCTACGAAGCTGCGATTCAGGGTGATGTCGCTCAAGACCCGATGCAGGGGGAAGTAGCTGGGGTCGTCGATGTGCTCCCAGAAGAAGGCCTCCATGTCCTGGTCGGAGACGCCCACAGCCCGCCCCAGCTTGCGCCAGAGGGTGGAATGGTCCTTCTCCGGCTGGAAGTGGCCGTGCTCATCGTACATGTTGTGCGCGATCTCTATGCGGGCGTCGAAGTGGGGACACTTGGCGTGGATGTTTGCCAAGTAGGTGGTAAACTCGCGGATGCTGACGTAGGTGTGCTTGACCCATTTCTGGAGCTGCTCCTGGTCAAGCCCCGCCTTGAGGAAAGCCGCCTCGTCGCCGTTGCGCTTGCTCTTCATGAGCTCCCATAGCTTGGCTTCGAATTCGTCTGGTGTATACGGCATTTGGCACCTCCTGCATATTTCTCTGCCCTGCGCCCAGGCAAGAACCCTGGGCGGATGGAAAATTACCACGGCGAGCGTTGGTTGTCAAGTGTCGGCGGGCGTCCAGGGAGCCGGAGCGGGGTTAGCGATGCGCGCTGACCCGCCTGATCTCCTCTACCGCGACTTCGCCTGCCACCTTGCGCGAATACCTGTCCAGCATGTCGTAGGCTCTCCACCCGCCCGCCGCCTTGACCGCCGACTGCGCCCGCTCGTGCCGCCGCCCGACGCACCGGCACAGCGCCCGACGTTGCAGGACATGAGAAGACCCCCGCTCCTAACAGCGGGGGTTAGACTCCTAGGATCACGCGGCCACCTTCCCGCGGCGGCGTGGTAGGGAAACGACGACTGTGAATGGGATCACACGGCGGTCGCTATAATGGTGACGTGAAATGCTACGCCTACATGCAGGCCGTCGGCATGGTGAACGACCACACCACAGACTTATTCCGGTATAACGAGGTGTAGGAGCCACACCATGGACCTAGGCCTGCGCGATAAGGTAGCGATCGTCACCGGCGGCAGCCGCGGCATCGGCCGCTCGATCGCCCTCGGGCTCGCCGACGAGGGCTGCCGCGTGGCGATCTGCGCGCGCGGCGAGGAGCGGCTGCGCGAGACCGAGGCGGAGCTGCGCGAACGCGGCGTCGAGGCGCTGGGCATCGTCGCCGATATGACGCAGGGCGAGGACGTCGACCGGCTGGTGGCCGAGGCGATGGCCCGCTTCGGCCGCATCGACATCCTCGTGAACAACGCGGGTGGCAGCGCCGCCGGCGACGCGGACGAGGCCTGGGACGCCGTCTATCGCATGAACATCCTGGCCGCCGTGCGCGCCACGCGGGCTTGCGTACCCCACATGCGCGACTCCGGCGGCGGCAGCATCGTCCACATCGCCTCGATCTGGGGGCGGGAGGCCGGCGGCGCCGCCACCTACAACGCGATGAAGGCGGCGATGGTCAGCCACGCCAAGGCGATGGCGCTGGAGCTGGCACCGGAGATTCGCGTGAACTCGGTCGCGCCCGGCTCCACCGCCTTCCCCG
>JACZYW010000059.1 GCA_022570885.1 Chloroflexota bacterium
CCCCCGGCACGAAGCTGCGGGTAGACGAAGTCGCCTCGTACAACTCGACGATGACCGTCGAGGTGGACGGGCGGCAGGTGGTGCTGGGGCTCTCGGCGGCTGAATGCCTGCGTGTGCTTGACCCGGTGGGCGTGAAGACGAGCTAACGTTCCCGGCGCGCTTCGCGGGCGTGTGAGCGGCCTGGACACCTCCTTTCAGCGATGTTCAGCACCAAGTGCAGCAGGGCACGGGGCTAATCAAAAGATTGCTGGTTATTTCCATAAGAATTTCCCTGCTTAGGGTATGGCGATGGTACAATCGCTGTTGGATAGGACGCCCCATCTTCGTAGAAGATGGAGCTCTCCGCGACGGAGGCGGGGCTGTTCAGAGAGAGCGACGCAGGGATAGCGCACGAGGCCGGCTTTCGGGCCGGCCTCGCTTTTTGCAAGTGTTGGTGGTCGGCCCCTTCAGGTTTAGCGAGGTCATGTCGATGGTATAAATGGATAGGGTGGCATGTTATGTGTCCCCGCCCCCGCGGAGAGTCGGCGCCGTTTCCCCCGCCACCAGCCGGCGCCGGCTCCCTATCTTTCTCCCATTGCGATCGCTCGGAGTTGAGCCGAGCCAGCTTGATCCGCTGGCCGGCGCTTTTCTATAATGTTCACGTGGGGATATAGCTCAATTGGGAGAGCGCTGCGTTCGCATCGCAGAGGTCGGGGGTTCGAATCCCCCTATCTCCACCAACAGTACCAAGCCGGAGCATGCCGGTTCAGGCCAACCCCGGCGCCTGAGGCGTGCGGGGTTGTTTCATAGGAGCCCTCGTAGCTCAGTAGGATAGAGCGGTGGTTTCCTAAACCGCAGGTCGCAGGTTCGAATCCTGCCGGGGGCACCATTTCTCAGATACGATTTCGGCCAGGCTGGGCCGTGCGCACCCTGTCGGATGGCGTTCTGACAGCACGCGTCACGTCATCCGGTTCGCCAAGGCCACTGTGAGTCTTGTGGGCTGAGACCTGGGCGTAGCAGCAGCCAGCTCTCCACCGCCAGGGTCGATGCCTCGTGCGCCCGTTGCTGCGTGCATTCGCGCGCGCCGCAGCCCGCCCGGCCTAAGCCGGCTATCCGCGGGGCAGACCCCAGTGCGACGGTCCATAGGGCGGCGGAAAGTCCTTGCCGTCGATGAGCCCCGCGTCGACCGCGAACCACGGGGCGTCGATCGTTCGCCCGGAAAAGACCATCGGCGTGGGGTGTGACGCGAGATAGGCACAGACCTTTCCGGGAACGTCGACGCTCAGGGCCGTGTTCGCGTCGAAGCCGAAACTCGCCAGGTCTTGCGCCATGCGCTCCGTGGCCACGAAGCCCGGCTCAAGGTTGATGACGGCGATGCCGTGTTGCTGGAACTCCTTCGCCAGGCCCGGCGCGATGCGATTGAAAGCCGCCTTGCTGATCGAGTACCCGAGTCCCCAGCCTCCCTCTCCCGGGAGCTTGGGGCTTTCGATCTGTCCCGCGCCCGATGTGACGTGAATGAAGACGCCGCCTTCTTGGGCGCGCATGTGCGGCACTGCCAGCTTCATCAGCCGCAGGGGGCCCAGCACGTTGCACTGAAAGTGTTGCTCGTAGATCTCCATCGGCGTATCCAGGAACAGGTCCATGTGGCCAGGGCCGATGTAACGCGCGTTGTTCACGAGCACGTCGATGCGCCCGAAGGCGTCGATGGCAGTTCGTATAGCAGCCTCGGCGTCGGAGGGTTCAAGCAGGTCCAGCTTGGCGATGATCGCCCTCGAGCCGAGAGCCTCGATCTCTTTAGCTGTAGTCTCGAGACTGCCGGGAAGCGGCGTGGTGTCCGACCGGCGCACCGTCGACGAGTGCTCGAGGGGCGTGCCCTCTTTGACCGTACGGGCGCAGACGACGATGTCATAGCCCGCTCTTGCGAGGGCCAGTGCGCAGCCTTTTCCGATCCCTCGACTCGCGCCCGTGACGAGCGCGACCTTATTCCCATCCGCCACCGCGATCTCCTTTCGTTCGACGCAGCCACTCAGGCCGTCCGTTCGGGAAGCTTACGCCCTGGGAGCGCGAGCCGCAAACGTCTCTTGATCTCCGGCGGTGATTCCCGTATGAAAGAGCGGCGGGCGGCGTCCCTCGGGAAGCGCGGGGAGCCGAGAAAAGACAAGGAGGAGACAGAATGGATCTGGGACTGAAGGGAGCCGCCGCCGTCGTGAATGGCGGATCGAAGGGCATGGGACGGGCGACCGCCATGTGCCTCGCGGAAGACGGCGCGCGCGTGTGCATCCTCGCGCGGGGCCAGGAGTCCCTCGACGAGACGGTCGCGGCGCTGAAGCAGGCCGGCGCTTCGGACGCCTGCGGCCTCTCCGTGGACCTGGGCAAGGCCGACGAGATTGAGCAGGCCTTTCGCACCATCGGCGACCGCTGGGGCGAGATTAACTGCCTGGTCAACACGGTGGGCCCTGGAGCCGGACACTTCTTCAAGATCAGCGACGACGACTTTTTCGAGCACTTCAACATCGCCACCATGAGCGCCGTGCGCTGCATCCGCGCGGCCCTGCCCCTGCTCCGCAAGGCGGAGTGGGCGCGGATCGTGAACATCTCGGCGCACTCCACGAAGCGGCAGGCCCCCAACCTGATCTCCTACACCGCCGCCAAGGCCGCGCTGACCAGCATTTCGAAGAACCTGGCCAAGACCCTGGCGCCGGAGGGCATCCTCGTGAACACAGTGAGCCCGGGCACCTTCCTATCGGCGACCTTCAGTGAGACGCTCCGGCCGATCCTCGCGAAGAAAGGGTACGACTCTGCGGACCCCTACCAGGTCAACCAGTGGATCAAGGAGGAGTACGGCGAGCCCGCCGACCTGGATCGGGCTGGCCTCGTCGAAGAGATCGGCGCGGTGATCGCGTTCCTGGTCTCGAAGCGCAATAGCTATATGACGGGCGCCGACGTCAACGTCGACGGGGGCTCTGACTTCACTTGATGTCCGGTCGCGTGTGCGCCGAGAACCCGCTGGACCGCATGGAACGGCCGGCTCCCGCGTAACCTCGTGCTGAAGACGAACGGGAGGCCAGCGGGCCCGGGCAAGCAACAGGTCACCCTGGGTTGCGTAGGCTGGCCCCCTTGAGACCTGATCCTGCATGGGACGCTAAGCCCCCTCTGTAGATATGAATTCCAGATGATCACTGGAATTGCGGCACTATTCGTAGGGTCGGCACAGAAGCTCTGCCTTCGCGACGCTAGGCTTCTAGACCGACGCTGCTCATAGCTATAATGGCCGCGCTCTATGATCCCACCAGCCTGAAGGCGCGCCTATTGACGCTCCTAGCTGACGTATAGGGTAAGTGTCGCTCTCGCCAACGGCGCTGGCGACTGACCGCCCCGCTCGCTATGCTCGATACATCGGGAATCCGTCAATCCTGCTGTCACCGTGCGAACGTACAGCCGCTGGCAGCAGCGATACGCATGTCCCACCATCGATCACTTGCGAAGTAGCTTGTCCTCGGCACAAGACGGAGCGCACCTGAGCGCCCAAGGAGAACCACGATGACGGAGGCGGCAGAGCGTACGAGAGAGAGCCTGAGTGTTGCGACGTTGACGAGCGACACGTCCCCGCCAGCCATCGCGAGGCCAGCCGCGAACGGTCCCGAGAACGGGTACGTCGAGCTAAAGCGTCGAGTGAAGGCGCGCGGCTTGCTGGAGAAGCAGCCGCGCTTCTACATCCTCAATACACTCTTCGTAGTGAGCTTGCTGGCGGTCAGCCTGGCCGTCCTCGTCCTGATCGATGCGCTCTGGATACAACTCCTGAACGCCGTCTTCCTCGCCTTCGCCTTCACCCAGATCTCTTTCCTGGGCCACGACGCCACCCACCGCCAGATCTTCCGCTCGGCCCGCAACAATAACCTCATCGGCACCCTCTACTGGAACGTGCTGCTGGGGATGAGCAACCGTTGGTTTATCTATCGGCACAGCCGTCACCACGCCAGACCCAACGAGATCGACAACGACCCGGACGTCGACATGATCATCCTCTCGTTCTCGGAGGAGCAGGCGAGGCGGAGGGAAGGCTTCCTCGGGTCGCTGGTGAAGTACCAGGCGTTCCTCCTCCCGCTGCTATCGCTGGAGATGATCACGCTACAGTACGCATCGTTCAGATACCTGCGCTACGGTAGCTACCCCTGGTTCGGGCCGCCACTGATGGCGTTGCACTACGTCCTCTACGGCGGGCTGGCGTACCTCTTCCTCGGCCTTTGGCCGGCGCTGCTCTTTGTCGTCGTGCACCAGCTCGCCTTCGGCAGCTACTTCTCCTCGGTGATCGCCTCAAACCACAAGGGGATGCCAATGCTGGACGGCGAGAATAAGCTCGACTTCCTCCACCAGCAGATACTCACCGCCCGCAACGTCCGGTCGTCGCCGCTCATCGACTTCTGGTATGGCGGGCTCAACTTCCAGATCGAGCACCACCTCTTCCCGAACATGCCGCGGAACAAGCTGCGAGAGGCGCAGACCATCGTGAAGCAGTTCTGCGCTGAGCGCGGCATTCCCTACTACGAGACGGGACTCCTGCAATCCTATCGCGACGTCGTGGAAGCGCTACGCGAGATCACCGCGCTCGCCGGCGGAGGCAAGCCGAGCGAGCAGCGAGCGTAGTCGGCGCTACTCCCCTCGAGGCCGAGCGCTGTAGTCGCCCTGCACCACCACAGTGGCCTCTTGGACGCTGCTCGTTACCCTCGCTTCAGGTCGCGGCGCGGCTGCCGAAAGAGAACCAGTCGAGGAATCCGGCGATGCCGACGGCTCCAACGACGACGATAATGTCTGCCAGCATGACCTGGGCTCCTGTTAGCTGTCAACCCAACTGCTCACCCTAAGCTATTCTGCCTGTCGCAGGAGGTCGCGGATTTCCTGTCCGATCTCGACGATGTGCTCGGCGTCGGCGGCCTCCTCGAAATCCGCCTCCGCGTCTTCCACCGCTTCGTCTAGCTGGGCGGCCAGGTCCGCGTCGGTGGTCTCCAGGCTATCGATCACCTCGTGGACAGGGTCGTGGCCAGCCTCGAAAGCGGCTTCAGCCGTCTCGAGGTCTCCCCCTTCCGCAGCGACGATCATGGCGTCGATTTGGTCTATCGCCTGCTGCAGGCCGGACGGGGCTACAGGCGTGTCGGTTGGGGATGCCGTGCCGTCTCCATCGCCGCATGCCGCGGCGAATCCAACCAGGGCCAGCGCCAGAACGACGACGCCGATGCCCGCGATCTTCCCGAATGTCCGTCTCATGTTGTGTCCTCTCTCCTTCTGTTCATGTCCTTCTTAGTTAGCCGCCCCTGGCTACATCTGCGGGACATGGGCCTAGCTTACTTCCGTGTTTTCTGTCCGCTTCTCACGCACCAGCAGCAGAGCTACACCAGCCACGGCAAGAGCCGCGGCAAGAGCGACCAGGCCGACGACCAGGCCGGTCGACCCTTCGCGGTGGAATCCAATGGACGCTTCGTGCTCGGCGGCGGGTTGTGGCCCGGCATCGGTCTGACTGATGCGGAAATCAGCGAGCGCGCTGGCGTCGGCGCCCTGGGCCCTGATTCGGTAGGAGCCGGGCGTCGCAGCGTCCGGGAGCGTCAAGTTAAGCTGGAAATTTCCTTCCGCGTCGGTGGCGGCCATGCCGAGGGCAATATCTCCGCTGACGCCCTCCAGCGTTAGCGATACCTCCTCGTCCTCCTCGAAGCCCTCTCCCGCGATCTCGATGGTGGCGCCGCCGGCCGCGGGGTTGGGCGTGATAATGAGCTCTGGATTGCCGTGAGCGCTGGCGACGCTGCTACCGATAGCGATCAGCACTACCACCGCGACCGTCATAGCGAGCAGCGTAGAAAGGTGATACGTTCGTTTGCCCATCATGATTCTAGTCCACCAGGTGCTCGGCTGGCGTGATGATGGCCGCGTAGATGCCCAATGCCACCATCACCGCCAATGCGGCTACCGCGATCCCCAATACCACCCATTGGCGGCGAAGGGAATTCACGCGGAAACGATCTAGCAGGGGAGCGAGGAGCAGGGCTCCGACAAGGATTGTGGGTATCCAGAGTAGCGACTTGAGCCCCAACCAGTTCTCGAAAGGATAAATCCAGATGAACAGCCAGGCCGGCTTCGTCACTTCAATGCCGGGCGTTGGTGCGGGGCCGAGAGAGGCCGCCCGGAAGATGCTGAGGACGGCGGCAAGCGCGGTCAGCAAGAGGCCGTACGCCACGATCTTGCGGATGTGGACGTTGAAGTGGGAGACCTGTGCAATCGTCTCACCCTGTTCGGCCGCTTGTAGCCTCTGCGATAGCTCCGCTTCTTCGTCGCCAGGTCGCGGCGCAATGCCGTGGAATCGGATGAGGTAGAGGTGGCCGAACACGAGGAGCGTGAGGATCGCCGGCAGGATGCTGGTGTGGGCCGCGTAGACGCGGGCGAGCAGGCTGGTGCTTCGCGAGAACTCGCTGGTGAACCAGACGCCCAGGCTACCCAAAATCGTGCCGATTCCTTCGTTATGGCCCAGCGCCTCGAACGCCTCCTGGTCCCACTTGAGGACCGTGCCGGTGAAGAAAAAGCCCAGCATCACGACCAGCAGCCCCACGCCTATGGCCCAAGTGACCTCTCGGGGGGCGCGGTAGGCGCCGTTGATCACCACTCGCAGCAGGTGCAGCAGCAGCGTGATCATCACGATGTTCGCTGTCCAGAAGTGGACGCTGCGAACGAAATCGCCGAGCGTCGCCTCGTTCACGATGTAAAAGACGCTGGCATGAGCATCAGCCGGGTCCGGATGGTAGAATTGCGTTAAGTAGATGCCCGTGGCGATAAGGATGACGATGCCGAACAGCGTAATGCCGCCCAGTAGGTAAGGGATCGCATTTGCGTAGGACGGGACGTGGTAGGTCAGGGAACGAAGGCCGAGCCGTTCGTAGACCCACTCTGTGGTCTTCCGGAGACCGTTACGTGGCGCTTCTAGCGTTGCCATCGCGTTGCCCTGGTTGGCTAATCATAGCATAGAAGTGTACGAGTTCCCACATGATCTGCCCTTCTTTTCCATTGCGGCCGGCCGGGACGATGAAGGCATCGAGGCAAGCCGAGCGAGCAGCGAGCGTAGCCGGCGCTATTCTTCTCAAGGCCGAGCTACTAGCGCTTCGCATGTGTGTCTCGGCTGGAGCCAAGATCGACGAGGGAGTCTGGAAGGGAGACGGACGTTCCCATCACAGCGCGCATACACCCTTCAGGTGCCGTCTGGCTGAAGCAGATGGGCCATTCGGCTCGCCATTTTGGGCTCTTTGGCCATTTGTTCCTTTCATCACAAGCGCGATAATGAAAGTGAACCGGAGACTGAGAATAGAATTAATGAGACGATGTTCATGAAGAGTAAAGAGAATGAAGCGAGGAGGTAGTACGATGAAGCGAACAACGAGATGGTTCCCAGGCCTAGCCGCGGTAGCACTGGTGCTGCTGCTCGGCGGAGCGCTCGTCGCCTGTGGCGGCGGAGACAACTCGACAGCAGCGGACCTCAGTGGGGAAGAGGCGTTGCATGTGGAGGGCGACGAGCACGAAATCGACGACGGATCCGTGGAGGGCGACGCGCACGAAGCCGACGACATGGACATGGACATGGACATGGAAAGCGATGAGCACGACGCCGACGCGGCCGTAGAGGAGAACGCGTACCTGGAGGTCGCCCCTAAGGACGCGCTGTACCTGGTCAGGATGACGAACTTTGCCTTCACGCCCGACGTCCTGGAGGTGGACGCCGGGGACGTCTTAGAGATCGCGATCCAGAACGTGGAGCCGGTGCTGCACGACTTCACGATCGACACGATCGGCGCCGATGTGCACATCTCGTATCTGGGTGGGACCGGCGAGCACGCGCACTTCGAGGCGGAACGGGACGCCGACGTCCATTTCGCCCTGACCGAGCCAGGCTCCGGTGTCGTGCACCTGAGGATCTTCGAGCCGGGTGAGTACGTCTTCTACTGCACGGTTGCTGGCCACCGCGAGGCAGGAATGGAAGGGACGTTGATCGTCCAGTAGCGCTCAGCGCGCTTCGGGATTATCGCGTGGCTTAACTCCCACGGTTATGAAGCCGGCCCGATGAATCGGGCCGGCTTCATGTTGTCTGCCTGACATATCGGTCGCCGACCGTCCCTACTCCGCCAGCAGGTGGGCGGCGGCCAACTGGATCTCCGACGTGTGATGGCCACACCAGCGAGCGGGAAGCCTAAGGCCCTACTGACCGGTTGACTCCTACTGATGTAGGCGATGCCGCGCACCCGCGACGTTCTCCCCAGGCGCGTTAGCCGGCGACCGCAGCTTCGCTCTTGATCTCCTTGGATTCGATCCCCAATCCCGCAGCCACACCCTCGCCGTACGCAGGGTCGGCCTTGTAGAAGTGCCGGACCTGGCAGAGGCTCGGCTCATACAACTGGTGGGATGACAGCTTACAGCTGTCCGCACGCGCCTCTGCCGGTGAGAACAATGAGCAGGTGAGATCGGAGTAGATTCCTTTCAACTCGGACACTACCCCGCCGTCTCAGATTCGTACATTAGTCACGGCGCAAAATGGCCTTCCAGTTCTATGCCTTGAGTCGCCCGTTGCGTCCCGAGCACCCGGTTCAGCCTAGCTTGACCGGCCCAACAGGGAGGCCTATATTGCGAGGCCTCGAGTTGCGCTACAATGGCACCAAGCCGATATCATAGGGACGTCGGTCTAAAGCAAGGCCTGATTCCGAACGGCGTTGCGCCATACTCAGCAAATAGTCGAAAAGAGGAACGAAATGCCTTCGAACCAAGACTGGTGGCCGAATCAGTTAAACCTGAAGGTTCTCCGCCAGAACTCTCCGCTGTCAGATCCTATGGCCAAGGATTTCAACTACGCTGAGGCGTTCAAGACACTTGACCTCGATGCCCTGAAGAAGGACATCGAACAGGTGATGACGACGTCGCAAGACTGGTGGCCGGCAGACTACGGCCACTATGGGCCGCTCTTCATCCGGATGGCGTGGCACGCCGCAGGCACGTATCGCATCACCGATGGCCGCGGCGGTGGAGGCTCCGGCTACCAACGCTTTGCGCCCCTCAACAGCTGGCCCGACAACGCGAACCTCGACAAGGCGCGCCGGTTGCTCTGGCCGGTCAAGCAGAAGTACGGCCGGAAGATCTCGTGGGCCGACCTGATAATCTTCGCCGGCAACTGTGCCCTGGAGTCGATAGGATTCAAGACCCTCGGTTTCGGCGGCGGGCGCGAGGACGTCTGGGAGGCCGACGAGACTGACTGGGGGTCTGAGGGCACATGGCTTGCAGACGAGCGCCACAGCGGCGACGGGGAACTCCAGGAACCGTTCGGCGCCGACCACATGGGCCTGATTTACGTGAATCCGGAGGGGCCGAACGGTAACCCGGACCCGCTCGCTGCAGCAAAGTATATTCGCGAAACGTTCAGCCGCATGGCGATGAATGACGAGGAGACGGTTGCGCTCATTGCCGGCGGACACGCGTTCGGCAAAGCACATGGTGCTGCCCCTGATGACCACCACGGCCCCGAACCAGAGGGTGCCAGCCTGGAGGAGCAAGGCCTCGGCTGGAAGAACAGCTTTGGCAGCGGCAAAGGCGGCGATACGATCACCAGCGGCTTGGAGGGCGCCTGGACCACCAACCCGGTGAAGTGGGACAACAACTTCTTCGAGAACCTGCACGGCTACGAGTGGGAGCTGACGAAGAGTCCTGCCGGTAAGGCGCAGTGGGCGCCCAAGGATGCATCTGCAGCGGCAACCGTGCCGGATGCGCACGATCCGTCGAAGAGGCACGCCCCCATGATGCTCACGACGGACCTCTCTCTGAGGATGGACCCGGTGTATGCGCCCATTTCGAAACGCTTCCTCGAGAACCCGGAGGAGCTTGCAGACGCCTTCGCCAGGGCGTGGTACAAGCTGACGCACCGTGACATGGGGCCCCGCAGCCGGTATCTCGGCCCGTTGGTTCCGGCAGAGCCGCTGTTGTGGCAAGACCCCGTCCCCGACGTCGATCATGAGTTGATCGGGGAGCAGGATACCGCCGGCCTCAAGGCTAAGGTCCTCGCATCGGGCTTGTCCGTTTCCCAACTGGTCTCGACCGCCTGGGCGTCGGCGGCATCGTTCCGCGGCACCGACAAACGCGGTGGGGCGAACGGGGCGCGCATCCGCCTCGCGCCGCAGAAGGATTGGGAAGTGAACAACCCGGCCGAGCTGGGGAAGGTGCTGCAGACGCTGGAGCAAATCCAGACGGAATTCAACAGCTCGCAGACCGGTGGGAAGAGGGTCTCCCTCGCTGACCTGATCGTCCTCGCCGGGTGTGCAGGCGTCGAGCAGGCTGCGAAGAACGCCGGGCACAACGTGCAGGTCCCCTTTACGCCGGGGCGCACGGACGCGTCGCAGGAGTGGACCGACGTGGAGTCGTTTGCCGTGCTCGAACCCACCGCAGACGGGTTCCGCAACTACCTCCGAGCCGAACACCGAAAACCGGCGGAGGAGCTGCTGGTGGAGCGGGCAACCATGCTGACGCTGACCGCTCCCGAGATGACGGTGCTCGTTGGCGGCATGCGCGTCCTGAATGCGAACGTCGGGCAGTCTGAACACGGCGTCTTCACAAAGCGGCCTGGGACGTTGACCAATGATTTCTTTGTGAACCTGCTCGACATGAACACCGAGTGGCAGGCGTCTTCCACATCTGAGGACGTGTTCGAGGGACGCGATCGGGGAACCGGTGATCTCAAGTGGATCGGCACCAGGGTGGACCTGGTCTTCGGTTCGAACTCCGAGCTCCGAGCCATCGCGGAAGTCTACGCATGTGACGACTCGCAGCAGGCGTTCGTGCGTGACTTCGTGGCTGCGTGGGACAAGGTGATGAATCTTGATCGCTTCGACCTTGCCTGATCTCAGCTAGTACAGAAAGGGGCCGGCAGCTCGAGCTGCCGGCCCCTTCACTCATTCATCCTGAGTTGACTCCCTAGACATCGAACCAGAACTCGGTCTTATAGGTCTGACCGGTGGCGCTGGCTCAACCTAACTTGAAGCCGGGGCGTGGATTCTGCTATAGCATGGACGCCTGCACGGTGTGGCGAACGAGCCACGTTTCGGCGGCATTCGCCTGGAAAGGAACCAAGACGTGGGTGGGGAGACAGAGTTTCGCGGGGTGATCGGACGCTACCGCAACGAGTCCACGCCCTGGTGGCCCGACCCGCTGCGAGCGCCGGAGGGCGCGCCGAACGTTCTGGTCGTCGTGCTGGACGACGTCGGCTTCGCGCAGCTCGGCTGCTTCGGTTCCGACATCGAGACCCCTGTCCTCGATAGACTTGCCGCCCAGGGCCTGCGCTACAGCAACTTCCATACCACGGCGCTCTGCTCGCCGACGCGTTCGTGCATCCTCACCGGGCGCAACCACCACTCGAACGGCATGGGCCGGATCGTCGAGCTGCCGACAGGCTTCCCCGGCTACAGCTCCCGTATCCCGAAATCCAGCGGCTTCCTCTCGGAGATGCTGGTCCAGCACGGATACGCGGCGTACGCCGTCGGCAAGTGGCACCTCACGCCTGAGGATGAGTATCATCTGGGCGCATCCCGCGCTCGCTGGCCGCTGGGACGGGGCTTCGAGCGCTTCTACGGCTTCTTCGGCGGCGAGACGAACCAGTTCGCGCCGTCGCTTGTGCACGACAACCATCTCGTACCGCCACCGCGCAGTTGGGAAGACGGATACCATCTCACCGAGGATCTGGTGGATCATGGGATCGAGTTCATCCAAGATCTCAAGGCCGCCGATTCGGACAAGCCCTTCTTCCTCTACTTCTGCCCCGGCGCCTGCCACTCGCCGCACCAGTCGCCTCGCGAGTGGATCGAGCGGTACCGTGGCCGCTTCGACCAGGGGTGGGATCGCTGGCGTGCGGAGACGCTGGAGCGCCAGAAGGCGATGGGCCTGCTGCCGCCGGGCACGGAGCTATCGCCCCGTCCAGACTGGGTGCCGGCGTGGGACTCGCTCTCGTCCGACGAGCAGCGCCTCTATGCGCGCTTTCAGGAGTGTTTCGCGGCGTTTCTTTCGCACACCGATCACCACCTTGGCAGGCTGTTCGATTTCCTGACTGAACTTGGGGAGATGGAGAACACGCTCTTGTTCGTGCTCTCCGACAACGGGGCCAGTTCGGAGGGCGGACAGCAGGGCTCGCTCAACGATCTGCGGACATGGAACGTCGCCGGGTCGACGCTCGAGGAGGGGCTGTCGCGCATCGAAGAGATCGGCGGGCCGTTCATCCACAATAACTATCCATGGGGCTGGACGCTGGCTGGCAACACACCCTTTCGCCGCTGGAAGCGCGAGGTGCACGAGGGCGGCGTGGCCGACCCGCTCATCGTCCACTGGCCACGCGGGATCGACAGCCACGACGAGGTTCGCCGGCAGTACGTGCATGCTATCGACATCGTGCCGACGGTGCTCGAAGTCGTCGGCGTGGAGCCGCCGGCCGAGCTGGACGGCGTCGCGCAGCAGCCGATCGCCGGCGCCAGCTTCGCGCACACCCTGCCTGACGCTGATGCGCCAAGCCGCCACGAGACGCAGTATTACGAGATGTTCGGCTGTCGCGCCCTCTACCACCAGGGCTGGAAGGCAGTCACCTATCACCCGATCTTCGACCCGAATCCCCCGTTCGATGAAGATCGCTGGGAGCTGTATCACGTCGAAGACGACCTTTCGGAATGTCACGACCTCGCCGAACAGCACCCCGAGAAGCTGCGCGAACTGATAGAGCGGTGGTGGATCGAAGCGGCGAAGTATCAGGTCTTGCCTCTCGATAACAGCCCCTTCGAGGCGCTCTTCGGCGAACGGCCCACGCAGCAATCGGCGCGGGTGCGCTACGTCTACTATCCGGATGGTGGGCCGGTGCCGGAAGCGGTCGCGGTGAATCTGCGGAACCGTTCGCACACGATTACGGCGGAGGTGGAGATCCCCGAAGCTGGCGCCGAGGGCGTGCTGCTGGCGCAGGGGTCGGGCCTGTGCGGCTACGTGCTCTTCGTGCGCGATCGCCGCCTCCACTACGTCCACAACTTCTCCGGTCTGAAGCAGTATCGAGTTTCGTCCGATGTGGAGGTGCCGGCGGGCGCCCACACGCTGGCGTTTCG
>JACZYW010000060.1 GCA_022570885.1 Chloroflexota bacterium
CCCGTGCTAAACTTCATCCATGTGCTGCCGCTATTCGTTCACCCGTCATGAGATTGGCGGGACGGAATCCCCTTGATTTCTCTCCTACTGGGCACCTGCTGGCGCTGCGAGTATCAGGCGAAGGTTGGCATCGGCTAGGACGACAACGCCACGGTCCCTCGAGATGGCGGTAACTCGGTGGTTCATAGTCAGCTAGTCCCATGACCCATTAGGGCAGTAGCCTGCTGCTATGCTCCTCCGATTGGTGGCGGTGGTGTCGGCACGCTGGCGTCGCCTCTGGCCCGGTATGCCCCGCGGTCGGCGGTCCACCGCACTCATAGCAGTGCAACGCCAGCTGGCCATGATAGGAGGGCTCCCCAGCCTCTGGACACAGGACGTGTCCAGCGAATGAGCCGACGCCTATCTCATGGTATGCCCAGCAGAAACGGCAGCGGATCCTGCGATTGATCATACAGACGCGGTAATCCTCATTTCAGGAACTAATCGCCCGCACCTCTGCGAGATCCTGCGGCCAGACGATACGCTTCCTCCCTGCTCGCCACTGCACCAAGACCATCTCATGGCCTACCTGGAGGCCCGTCCTCGAGTCTATCCTAAACCGGCCGAAAAAGGTCGAGCCGTCAAAGGCGCAGGCCGCCTGCCAGAGAGCCTCATCGTCGGGGTAGGGATGCCCGGACACTTCCTGGTGAAGTATCTAGCCCCGGAAGAAGAGATCATCATCGACCCCTTCCATCGCGGAATCATCCTCAGCGAGGAGGAGTGTGCTGATTTACTGACCCGATCCTCGGGGGAGGCGATACCGTTCCAGCCGAACTATCTGGCGCCGGTAGCCAAGAAGCAGATCCTGACCCGGATGCTCAACAATCTAAGAAGTATCTACCTTAGCCGCGAGGATCACCATCGGGCGCTCGGCATCGCGGAGCGCCTGCTGCTAATTGAGCCACACGACCATCGAAACGTGCGCGATCGTGGCCTGCTACGACTCAGAGTCGGCGACCTGAAAGGAGCCCTGGCCGATTTGGAAATGTATCTGGCGGTCTCGCCTCATGCTCCAGACACGAATGCGATCTATCACTCCGCGGAGGCCATTCGGCAGCGCTTAGGCGAGCAGGTGTCTTGACGAGCGCAGCCTCTCAGATAGCGCGAGTGGCCCCGGCAAGCGTCAACAGGAGGTAGTCTTATGCGGAAGATTCGCGGGCGCTCGGCCGGCGCCTAGCGAAGGTCGCGGTCAGGAGCTAGCTGATCGAAGGGACCGCCCCATGGTGGCAGCGACACCGGGCAAAGTTGGAAAGGACGTTGGGCGCTGCGTCGCCTGTGGCAGCGAGGTGGATGTATTTTCTCTCCCCCTGGCTGTGGCCAACGACGCCGATGCCGATCGCCTGCGCGACCTGTTTCTGGAAGCTGGCGCGGCGAGCATCCCGCATGTCAAGTCAGCTCAAACACCGAGGGCACCGGCTCGCCAGGTATACGTTGTTGCCTGCCGGAGTCACCTCAAGGTGCTGGCGGAGCTCCATCACTACGTCCACGAGAGCGGCGAGCTCTTGCCGGACCATGTACGCGCCACACTCGCTCCGTCATGATCCACGCTGGCGCAGGCGCGTCAGCTTTGATGATCCGTCACGCATGAATCTCCATATGCCGCGGACCAAAAAAGGGAGCTTCTAAGCGAAAGGATGCCCAGTAATCGTGTCGGATGGAGCATCAGACAGCAGCCTCGGGAGCTCTGCTCGCATCGCTCGGGTGAAAGAGTCCCACCGCTCCCAATGGCGGCACGCCCTGCGTGGTATCATGCGTTGGTTGGCAACAACGTCGATTCGGAAACAGTAGACCTAATGCCCTGCGTTTTCCATCTCGTCGCTGATCTGAAGAACACGCGGAGTGACTTGCTGACCGTCTGCCAAGAGATCTCAGAGACTGACCTGCGCCGCCGTTCTGCTGACGGCGGCTGGGCGGTCATCGAACTGCTCGCTCACCTGCCGGATGTCGACCGCTACTACCTTGCTCAGGCGCGAAAGATCTGCGATGTGCCCGGCCACCAATTCGTCTACTTCGACGAGGAGGCGTGGAGCCGAGATAACGCAGATGCTATCGACCGAGAGGTTAGCGGTGTGCGTCTCGCGATGGCCGCAGCTCACGAAGACGTGGTGCAGTGGACGCGTCGGCTCACGTCAGAAGAGCTTGACCGCGCCGGCAGCCATCCCCGGAGGGGGTCCATCACCGTGCGCGAGATGATTCAACGAATCGCAGACCACGACCGTTCCCACATCGAGCAGGTGCGCGCGATCCGCAGAGACATCGGCACGTAGGGTCACAAAGACAGGAGGTCGCGCTCGGGGTCAGCCCAGAAGTAGACTCCACCAGCTCCGGCGTGACTGAACGACGATGGGCTCGCCAGCCCGCCGTTGAGGCAGGGCGTGACGGTGCCCGGCGGTCTCGCCACCATCCTTTCACCCACATAGAGCCCTCCACGGTGCTCACGCAACGGCTGGGCGACGCAGGCGCGCAGGAAGCACGCCGCGCCCACAACGACATCGTCCCGCAGCTCTTTCTGCCAACTACGGCTCCGAGATCAAGCATCCGTAGTGTCACGCGTCGAATGCCCCCGCTTCACGCATCATTTCGGTCAATTCGTGACGTGACATCCCCATGTAGCCCACTAGCTTTGCTCTGAGCTTGTCTGCTTGACGTTTGTCAGCGTGAAGGCGCTCGTCCGCATCCGCGAGCGTCTCTACTGCAGCTGGAGCAGCCTGAGACTGATACAGGACCTGTTGCGCCCTCGCCCATGCGAGGTGATCGCCATAGACCAGATGCTGTGCCGTGTAAAACTCCGCTGCCGCCTCGGGCGCATGAATCGCACCGTGCTCGTGCAACTGTTGAACACGAAGCATAGTAGCTTCATAGGTCGTTGCTGCCTCATCCATCTGAATGCGGGTCGGTCCGTCTGCTTCGCCCGACAGGACACGCATTCCTAGCTCGGCGACAGCTGAGTTGAAAGTCTCAGAGGCGCGAGTCTGCTTGCCTGCCAGCGCTAACTCGGACTTGAGGTACGGTCGTAGCGCTTCGAGTTCCTCAGCATCGGCCTTCTTGCCAAACAGAATGTTCAGGATGAAACTCACACTTCACCCTCCATGCTCGCCACCTCCTGCTGTGGTGGACGGAGTGTAGCACCGAGCTAATCGGGAGCGCGGGTGATGCCTGTCAGCACCAGGAACGCCTCGTTACTCCCAGGACTAGTGATCACCGCCGCTAGCTCCCCTTCATCGAGTTCTGCCGCCCTGTCAAGATTGCGGACGTTGAGGAAACTGGTACTCGCCGTCAACTCGTAGCTGACGCTTTCGGCGTCCTGGAGTGGCTGAATCGTGAGCCGGCCGGGTTCGCTCTCTTCAACCTGTCCGGCGTTAATCTGGATCACCGGCTTGTCGCCTAGGATGGAGCGGATGACGATCCCGGGCAGTTGCGACTCTACATCGTCGGTGCTGACAACGAGGCCAACGGGCACCCGCCAGCCAGCGATCTCGATCTCGACTTCAGCTTCGCTTGGTATGGCTCGGAGGATCAAGAACGTGACAACGATCGCAGCACCGCCGAGGATCGCTGCGACGGTCGCCCAGCGTAGGACCCGGTTGTCGGAGCGTCCTGTGCCAGCCATACCAACCTCCTGCTGTGGTGGACGGAGTGTAGCAGCTCAACCATCTTGACTCGTAGGCGACGGGGCGTCTTCTAGCGATGGCACACTATCCCCACTTAGTGTGACCTGTTACCGTGTAGCCCGGCCCGAGCCAGCCTGGAACCTGGAGTAGCCGCCGCTAAGCTTACGCTGAATTTGATGCTCTGGCGATGGGAACCCATTGCAGCTCAGCTGGAGCTGTGAGCGCATCCGCAGGAAGGGAGCTGACGACAGCCCGGGGGTTCTTGCTAGCGTTCTAGCTCCACGAGCTGACAGTAGTTGCCGTCGGGATCAAGGAACGTTGCGAAGACCCCGTGGGGCTTTACTGTAGCGCTCATGATGAACTGGACGCCTTGCTCCTTAAGACGCGTCTCTTCGGAGGCCAGGTCACTGACCAGGAAGTTCAGGAGCACTCGCTGCGGCTCCTTCGTCGCTCCTTTCACTTCGCTGTGGCCTTCGATGATGAGCGCGATGAACGACGACGAACCCGCCATGAACGCGCCAGTCCCCATCTCTTCGTTCGGCCTGAGGCCGACGATATCACGGTAGAAAGCGATCAGCGTCTCTGGCTGCTCGCTGTTGATGTTGACAACGAACTGGTCGACCTTCACATTTGCTCTCCTTCGTGCTCAACAACGACCGTTGCCGCGTTAGGGTCTGGCCAATCGTACCGCACATGTCCCGATCACCGCAACGTCGTGCAACCCACCTTGGGCGCAGCCAGGCAGCACGATGCAGACTTAGTGTGCCCAGTAGATCGCTGCGTCGGTGGAAGCTACCACCAGACCTTGCCCTCGATCTCGTCGCCCAGCTCCTCGTACTCCTTGCTCCAGAGCGAGGTGGAGAGGTACTTCCAGCCGCCGTCCGCCAGCAGCAGCACGACGTTGCCGCTATCGAGCCGCTCCGCGGCCCGCTGGGCGGTGCGCAGCACGGCGCCCGACGAGATGCCGGCGAAGATCCCTTCCACTTCGGTCAGCTCTTTCGTCGCGGCGAAGGAGGTGCGCGAGTCGACGACGATCTTGCCGTCGAGCAGCGATTCGTCCAGCACGGGCGGGATGAAGCCCTCGTCCAGGCTGCGCAGCCCCTGCACCAGGTCGCCCGGGTGGGGGACGCAGGCCACGATCTTGACGTCGGGCAGCCGCTCCTTCAGGTAGCGGCCGACGCCGGTGAGCGTGCCGCCGGTGCCCAGCCCGGCGACGAAGACGTCGACATCGGGCAGGTCGCGCAGGATCTCCGGGCCGGTGGTCTCGTAGTGGGCCAGGGGGTTCGCCTCGTTGCCGTACTGGTAGAGCAGGAGGTAGTTGGGGTCGCTCGCCGCGATCTCCTGAGCGACGACGATGGCGCCGTTGGTGCCCTTGAGCCCGTCCGAGTAGACGATCTCGGCGCCGAAGGCGCGGAGCAGTTGCGTCCGCTCCTCGCTTACGCTCTCGGGCAGGACTACCTTCAACTGGTAGCCCTTGAGGCGGCAGATCATCGCGAGCGAGATGCCGGTGTTGCCGCTGGTCGGTTCGAGGATGACGCGGTCATTGGTCAGCTCGCCAGACCGTTCGGCCGCCTCGATCATGTACTTCGCGATGCGGTCCTTGACCGAGCCGGTGGGGTTCTGTCCCTCCAGCTTGGCGAAGAGGCGAACGCCCGGCTTGGGGCTGAGCCGCGTTAGCTCCACCAGCGGGGTATTGCCGATCGCCTCGATGAGGTTGCTGTATAGCACGATGGCGTCGTTCAGCGCGCTCCGCCGGCGAGGGCGGGCAAGATCGAGACGGTGTCGCCGTCGTTCATCGGCGTGTCGAGCGCCTGGAGGTAGCGGATGTCTTCATCGTTGACATAGACGTTGATGAAGCGATGTAGCTGGCCGTCATCGCCGCTGATCGTGTCCTTGAAGCCTGGGTAGCGGCTGTCGAGATCCGTTAGCAGCTCGCCTATGGTGCTGCCTTCGCCCTCGACGGACTTCGCTCCAACCAGGGTCTGGAGCGAGGATGTTACGCGTACGGTTATCGCCATGGTGCTCCTTCTCTACGCTTCCGTCTGGACGGTGGCCGGAGCCGCCACGGGCGCCGCGCCGCAGAACGCGTCGTAGTTGATCAGTTCAGTCACCGTCGGGTTGTCGCCGCAGACGAGGCATTCGGGGTCGCGGCGGATCTTGAATCGGCGGACATCCATCACGAGCGCATCGAAGATCATCAGCCGCCCGTTAAGCGATTCGCCGATGTCGAGGATCAGCTTCAGCGTCTCCGTCGCCTGGATCGAGCCGACGAGGCCGCAGAGGGCGCCCAGCACGCCCGCCTCGGCGCAGCTTGGCACCATGCCGGGCGGCGGCGGGTTCGGGTAGAGGCAGCGATAGCAGCCGTTCCCGGGCAGGTAGACCGTCGCCTGGCCCTCGAAGAGGAGGATGCTGCCGTCGACCAGCGGCTTCTTCAGGAAGACGCAGGCGTCGTTCACCAGGTAGCGGGCGGCGAAGTTGTCCGCGCCGTTCACCACGATGTCGTACTGGCCGATGATCTCCATCGCGTTGTCGGAGGTGAGAGGCGTTTCGTGCGTGACGACGTTGACGTCCGGGTTGTACGCGAGAAGCGTCTCCTTGGCCGATTCCACCTTCGGCCGCCCCACGTCGGCGGTCTGGTGCAGGATCTGGCGCTGGAGGTTGGAGAGGTCGACAGTGTCGAAGTCGACGAGGCCGATGGTGCCGACGCCGGCCAGCGTGAGGTAGACCGCCACCGGCGAGCCGAGCCCGCCCGCGCCAACGATGAGCACCTTCGATGCCAGGATCTTGCGCTGCCCGGCGCTGCCCACCTGGGGCATGATGATGTGGCGCGAGTAGCGCTGCACCTGGTCCGGCGTGAGCGGCTGGGCAGTCGCTGTGCCGTCGTCGCCCGCTCCGCCCGCAATAGCCGGGATGATCGCGATCTGGTCGCCCTGCGCCAGCGGCGTCGCATCGCCGCCCAGGCTGCCGATCTCATGGTTGTTGACGTAGATGTTGATGTGCGCCGGGATCTTGTGCTCGCTGCTGTAGATGAGGTCGTGCACGCCGGGGAAGCGACGGTCTAAGTTGTCCAGCACCTCCGCGATGGTGGCGCCTTCCACCTCTACCTGCGGGTGGTTGCCCGTCATCCTGCGAAACGGGGTGGGAATGTACACCGTAACAGTCATCATCGTTGTGTCCTCTCCAGGATCTGCTTCATTACTCATTGCGCTTATAGGTTCACGCTCAGGTATCGCTCGCCGGTGTCGGGCAGCACCGTGACCACCCGCTTGCCCGCCCCCAGCTTCGCTGCCACCTGGACAGAGGCGAAGATGTTGCAGCCGGCCGAGATGCCTACCAGCAGCCCTTCCTCTTTCGTCAGGCGGGCGGTCATGGCGTACGCATCTTCGTCGGTGACGGCGATGAGCTCGTCGTAGATATCGCGGTTGAGCACGGTGGGCACGAAGCTGGCGCCGATGCCCTGGATGCCGGTCAGGCCGGCCTTGCCGCCCGCCAGCACCGCCGAACGCGCCGGCTCCACCGCCACGACCAAGATCTCTGGGTTGTGCGCCTTGAGCACCTCGCCGACGCCGGTGATGGTGCCGCCGGTGCCCACGCCGACGACGAAGGCGTCGAGCTTGCCGCCCGTGGCTCGCAGGATCTCCTGGGCGGTGGTGCGCCGGTGGATCTCCGGGTTGGCGGGGTTGTCGAACTGCTGGGGCATGAAGTAGCCGTGCTTCTCCGCCAGCTCCTGGGCCGCGAAGACGGCGCCCGACATGCCCTCGATGGCCGGCGTGAGCACCAGCTCCGCGCCGTAGCGCGTGAGCAGCTTTCGCCGCTCCACGCTCATGTCCTCCGGCATGGTGAGGATCAGCCGGTACCCCTTCACCGCGGCCGTCATGGCGAGGCCGATGCCCGTGTTGCCGCTGGTCGGCTCGACGAGGGTGTCGCCCGGCTTGAGCGCGCCGCGCGCTTCCGCGTCCTCGATCATGTTGAGCGCGATGCGATCTTTGATGCTGCCCGCCGGGTTGAGCGATTCGAGCTTGGCCAGCACCTCAGCCGAGCCTTCCGGCACGACGCGATGCAAGCGCACCAGCGGCGTGTTGCCGACGAGGTCGAGCACGCTGTCGGCGATCTCCTCGCCGACGCGAACGGATGCCTTCAGCTTTCGCAGCTCAGATGTGGTAGCGTCCGCCATTGTGGCTGTTCTCCCGCTCCTTCTCGGCTAGGTCTGCGATCGATACGCTGTCGAGTATCTCCTGAGTGGCGTCTCGCACACGCTCCCACACCTCGCGCTGGACACAGCCGCCCTCCTTCTTGCAGGCGTCCGGGTCGTCCACGCAGGCGCTCGGCGCCAGCGAGCCTTCCAGCGCGACCATCACGTCGCTCATGCGCACCTTGTGGGGCTCGTTGATGAGCGCGTGGCCGCCCTGGGGCCCGCGAACGCTGCGAATGAAGCCGGCGCGACGCAGCGTGGTGAGGAGCTGATCCAGGTACGGCTCTGGTATCTCCTGTCGCGAAGCGATCGTGGCGCTCTGCACCGGCCCCTGGCCGTAGCGATGAGCTAGCTCCACGAGAGCGCGCACGCCGTAGTCACCTTTGGTAGAGACTTTCACCTCAGTACCGCCTGTTCGCCAGTAAAGTCAACCGGAATCATCAACAATCTCAGTCTAGCACATTCCTAGATCGCCAGTAGCACGCCCGGCACGAGCACGATCGTCGCTAGGAAGGCGATAAAGGCGCGTCGGTTAGCCGTCACCCGGTGGGCGAGCCCGAGGACGGCGCGCTGATACGGCTGGTAGACCAGCAGGAGCACGGCGATCGAGATCGCCGCAGTCACCACAAGCTGCGTGACCACCACGGTCACCGCCCGTGGCGAATCCAGCAGGACAGCGGCGAACAGGGTGTCGATGAAGGTGGTGATGTTCGCACCCATGACGTAGGGGACGATGCCGTGGCGACGTACCACTCCCTTCAGAGCGAGGGGCACCAGCAGCGTGAGTGAGATCGAGACGGACAGAGTCACAAGCGTGACGAGACCGCCCATGATGAACATGGCCAGCGGCCGGTGGAAGAAGGCGAGCACTCGCTCCAGCCGAGGGCTGGGCGGCTCCAGGTTGGGGAGCACCTTGTCGAAGAGCTGGAAGCTGGCCATCAGCACTGCTACGCCCAGCGCGAAGAGCGCCAGCCCTGGTAGCACCTTGTCCGCCTGATCTGCCAAGCCGCCGAACGAGCTATCGATGACCGTGGCGACGCCCGGCGGCGCGCCCACGCCAACGCCGCTGAACCAGCCCTGATCGAGCGCCAGGAGGCCGATCAGGGCGGAGGGTGTGTAGATGCTAACCGTCGTGAGCAGCGCCACCACGCCGATGTAGAGCCCGTCCGGGTTGCGCTGGTGACGGACGTAGTAGATGAACCCCACCAACAGCACCATGAACGAGGCTCCGAACCGGGAGCCGTTGATCATGGCGAAGCTCTCTACATCGGTGATAACGCCGCCGTCGAAGAGGGTGAGGGAGGTAGCGGCTACCGGCGACCCGCTGAGCACCACGTAGGCGCCCAGCCAGCCGAAGCCGAAGAGGTTGAGCGGGCCATCGGCCGACAGCCGGCCCAAGAGCGAACCCGCGCCGGACGCCCCCGACGTCAGCAGCTCCAGCCCGAGTACGAAGAGGGCGAGCGCGGTCAGGCCACTCGTAAGCTTTAGGAGGGCGGAGACCGCGCTGCGAAGCCGAGGCCGGGCGGCGCTGGGCGCTTCCAGCCCGATCAAGCCCAGCCGCGCCTCCACCTCCTCGAGGTCGACGAACACCCGGGGCCGGGCGGTTCCGTGCGCTTCCAGCCCGATCAGGCCCAGCCGCGCCTCCGCCGCCTCGGGGTCGACGAAC
This sequence comes from Chloroflexota bacterium, assembly GCA_022570885.1. Classification (GTDB taxonomy): domain Bacteria; phylum Chloroflexota; class Dehalococcoidia; order DSTF01; family RBG-16-68-14; genus JACZTE01. Next base: position 9,509 of record JACZYW010000060.1, read on the forward strand.
ACCCGGGGCGCGCGGATAACGCCGGCTCGGGCCTCGGACGCTTCCATCTATGCTCCCGTCTGCGCCGCCTGCTTCGTCGCGTCGATGAGGATGCGGGCTATCTCCGGCCGCGTGAACTCCGCCGGTGGCACTTCGCCCGCCTCCAGCATCTCGCGCACGCGTGTGCCGGAGAGGAAGACGCGCTGGTCTGCGTCGTGCGGGCAGGTCTTGGTGCTCGCCATCGATAGGCAGGAGCGGCAGTAGAAGCTGTGCTCGAAGAAGAGGGGTGTCATGCCCAACTCCTCCTGCGTGAACTCTCCGAAGATCGTCTGGGCATCGTAGGTGCCGTAGTAAGAGCCGACGCCTGCGTGGTCGCGCCCGACGATGAAGTGTGAGCAGCCGTAGTTCTTCCGCACCAGGGCGTGGAAGATCGCCTCTCGCGGGCCGGCGTAGCGCATCGCCGCGGGCAGCACCGAGAGGAGGACGCGGTCCTTGGGGTAGTAGCCGTCCAGCAGCACTTCGTAGCAGCGCATGCGGACGTCGGCTGGGATGTCGCCCTGCTTCGTCTCGCCGACGAGGGGATGGAGAAGCAGCCCATCGACCATCTCCAGGGCGCACTTCTGGATGTATTCGTGGGCGCGGTGGACGGGGTTTCGCGTCTGGAAGCCGACGACGGTGTGCCAGCCGCGCTCGGCGAAGGCGGCGCGGGTCTGGGCCGGCGATAGCCGATGCTCGGCGAACGGCGCCGGCGGCCGGCGAAACACTGTCACCTGTCCGCCCAGCAGCACCTCGCCCTGCGCGTAGAGGGCGGCGACGCCGGGGTGGGCGTCCTCGGTCGTGCGATAGACCGTCTGCGCTTCGGCCTCTTTGTCGTAGTCGAACCGCTCCTCCAGGTCGAGGAGCGCGAGCGGCTCGCCCGATTCGTCGGCCAAGGCGACCTGCTTGCCCTCGTGGAGCGCCGCCGCTTCGTCGCGGGACGCCGCCAGCGTGATGGGCAGCGACCAGGCGAGGCCGTCGGGCAGGCGCATGCCATCGACCACCGACCGGTACTGGCCGCTGGTCATGAACCCGCTGAGGGGGCTGAGCGCACCTATAGCGAGCAGCTCGATATCGGCCAGCGCGCGAGCCGAGAGCCGCACCGCCGGCAGGGAGCGAGCCTGCTCTTGCATGGCCGTCGCCTTCTCGCCGGTGACCTCTCGCTCGATGAGCCGGCCGCCGTGCGGCGGTATCAGTGCTGCGGTTGTCTTTTCTTCGGCCATCAGGAGACCCTCGCGGAGGCCGGCTCCAGGTAGCCCAGCTCCTCTAGCTTGGCGACGAGTTTCGCCAGGCTCTCGTCCACGGTCTCCTTGTCCGACTCCAGGACGACCTCCGCGTTCAGCGGCTCCTCGTAGGGGTCAGAGACGCCGGTAAAGTTAGAGATCTCGCCTTTGAGCGCCTTGGCGTAGAGGCCCTTCACGTCTCGCTCCTGGAGCACGTCCAGCGGGCACTTGGCGTAGACCTCCACGAAGTCGCCGATGTCGGCGCGTACCTCGTCGCGCACCGCTCGATAGGGAGAGATGGCGGAGGCGATGGCGGCGACGCCGTTGCGCGTGAGCAGCTTGCAGACGAAGCCGATCCGCCGGATGTTGGTGTCGCGATCCTCTTTGCTGAAGCCCAGGCCCTTGCTCAGGTTTGTGCGGACGACATCGCCGTCCAGCATCTCTACCTTGAGCCCCCGCTCTTGCATCACCTGGTACAGCCGCTCGGCGACGGTGGTCTTGCCCGCGCCCGAGAGGCCGGTAAACCAGATAGTGAACCCTCGCTGTGACATATAGCTTCCCCTCCTCTGCGTGATCTCTTCGTCCCGGGACTAGCCGAAACTGCTCACCAATAATGCTAACGCCGTGTTCCGCATTTCAGTTCAGTTCTTAGCAGCATTACCCCGCTGTCGCCACCTGCTGCGACACTGCTCATACTAGCGCGAGTCCTCGCCTGGCCAGCGCGAGTCTTCGTCTGGCCGCGGTTCGGCTACTCGCGCATGAGCGTTAGCCTGTGTTCTCTTCGCCGCGAGCCAGCGGGATGGGCTCGCCCGGCGTGTGGATGCCGCACTCTAGCTTGTCGATGCCTTGCCAGCGGCCGGAGCGGGGATCGTCGCCTGGCCGGACAGCCTTCGTGCAGTAGGTGCAGCCCAGGCTGGGGTAGTTGTTGTCGTGGAGAGGGTTGTAGGGCACGTCGTGCTCGACGATGTAGGCCCAGACATCGGCATCGGTCCAGTGCACCAGCGGGTTCACCTTCACCAGGCCGAACTTCTCGTCCCACTGCACCGCGGGCGTGCTGCTGCGGGTTGCGGCTTGGTCGCGGCGGATGCCGGCGATCCAGGCGCGCTTTCCCGCCAGCGCGCGGCGGTTGGGCTCCACCTTGCGTAGCTGGCAGCAGAGGTCGGGGTTGCTGAGCCAGAGCTCCTCGCCGTAGCGGCTGGCCTGATCTTCCGGCGTCAGCTCCGACTTGTAGGCGATGGGCTGGACGCCGTACCGCTCGATGACTCGATTCCGCGTCTCGTGCGTCTCGGGGAAGAGGAAGTTGGTATCGAGGTAGAAGATCTCCACTCGAGGTTCGATCTGGGCGATCATATCGACCAGCACCATGCCGGAGGGGCCGCCGAAGCTGCAGGCCATGGTCAGTTCCGGGAAGAACTCCTCGACGGTCCAGCGCAGGATCTGCTGAGGCGTCTGCTCATCCATCTCCTCGCTGATCTTCGTAAGATCTGCCGCGCTATAGGTCTTGAGTTGGGTCACCTTGTATCCTCTTGTTCCTTGCCGGAATCGCGGTATTCGCTGTGCATCTGCGCCTCTCGCGGGAGACCGGGCGTGAGCCCGGCCTGCCGTTCGTATTGCTGCGGTGTTGAGCTCCGGCTATACGGAGCACTCGCCTTCGCCCATCTCGTCGAGGCTGAAGAGCTTGGTGCCGCCCCAGTCGACGAAGGCCATCGGGTCCTTCTCGTACTCCGGCATCTCCTGATAGTCTGCCATCGCCTCTTTGATCTCCGCTTTTCCGGCACGTATCGCCCAGTCGCCGAAAGGCTCGCCTTCGTTGCGGTGCTCGCGATAGTAGTCGATGAGCGTGGCCACCGCGTCCGGCACGCGCTTGGCGGCGATCTTCATCACATGCATGCCGATGCGCGCGTCCGGCCCCTCGCCCTTGCCGGCGACGAGCATGGAGAAGGCGGGCACCATCCGGCCGCCGGAGCGGACGGCGTTGCCGTAGAAGCCGATGTCGGCGATGTGGTGATGGCCGCAGGAGTTGGGGCAGCCGCTGATCTTGATCCGGATCTGCTCCACCAGCGGGTCGTCCTTCAGGTGGCCGTTGGCGGCGGAGAGCGACTCGCGGATGGCGATGCCGGCTCCCTTGGAGGAGGTGACGCCCAGGCTGCAGGTGTCGGCGCCGGGGCAGGTCATCACGTCGCTGATGGTGAGCGCGCCGTCCTCGGCCAGCCCCGTCTCGACGAGATCGGCGTGGAGCGCGGGCAGATCCTCGTTG
>JACZYW010000061.1 GCA_022570885.1 Chloroflexota bacterium
CGCCTCGTCGTCGCCGGTCGAGGATCGGTAGCGCAGCTGCGCGAGACCTACGGCGGAGGGCGAATCGAATTCCTAGGGCCGGTAGAGGAGCTCCCGGACTACATCAATGCAGCGGACGCGGTCGTCGCGCCGATACTGCAGGGCAGCGGAACGCGTCTCAAGCTGATCGAGAGCGTCGCGTGCGGTGCGCCAACCGTGACGACCTCGATAGGAGCGGAAGGTCTCGATCTTGCTGCCTGCGCGCCGTCGCTGACCATCGCGAACGATTGGGATTCGTTCGCGGACCAAGTGCGCCGGGCCGCCAGAGCGAAACATGTACCGCCTTCACCAGCCTTCCTTGAGCGCTACGACTGGCGAGCGATCGTTGGGAGAATCCGCCTGTGACGGCACAACCCGACGGGGCAGCGAAGGGGAAGCCTCTGTCCTCCTCGTCAGCGACCATGCCGAGGCAAGGCGCCGCGCCTACAACCGCGCGAGGCCCTGCCGCGGCACCCCCGCCACCAGTCGACCTTTCGCCGCTTAAGACGCTCCTTCCTATTGCAGGCGCCTTGAACTCGATGAGGCGCTGGGCGAACATTGCGCAGCAGTGGGTGAAAGAACACTCGCTCTTGCTCTACGCCATCCTTCTACTCAGTCTCTTAGCTCTCGCCTTGTGGAGCCGCTACCGCTACATCCTAGGCGACTACACCTTCACGTTCGGCAGCGGCGACGCACACCTGATCATGGTAAAGGCCCTCTTCCTTCGCGAAGGTATCGTGCAACCCTCGCCGGAGCTGGTACCCGTGACAGAGGTCTTTGATCAGCCGCCGCTCATCCCGATGATGCTTGGCGGCATTTCGCTCCTCGCATCGATACCCCTGGAAACCGTCCCTCTCGTCGTGGTGCCGATCGTCACCGGAATAGCGTTGCTCGCCTTCTTCGACCTCGTGCGGCGGACATTCGACGTAGCGACAGCCACCATCTCGACTGGACTTTTAGCGCTGCTGCCCCGCTTCTCATTCGATTCCACCGAGCCCGAGAAGATGCCGTTCGTCGTAAGCTTCGCAGTGATCGCGCTCTGGCTCCTGGTGCTCTCGCGGGAGCGGCGCTGGCTGCTGCCTTTCGCCGGGCTGTTCTTGGGATTAGCCATATTTTCGCACACCACCGGCTACTTCTTCGTGCCGGTGTTTGTGCTTGCCTACTTCAGCATTCGAGGCGTATCGCTCCGAACAGCGTTCGAGCCGCTCTTCCTCTCTTCGCTTATGATCCCGGGCATGTTCGTGGCGGTGTACTTCATGCTGGCGAATCTGGGGGCGCCTACGGTGACCACGACAGGCGAAGTGGTTACCACCGGCCTACTGCCCGGTTTCGTGCAGCTCTACGTAGACGTTCTCACAAACATGGCTACGGGCGGGATCACAGAGCGAGCGTGGAACCTATACTTCGAAGGCATCCGTCATCAACTGACGACGCCGGTGTATGTCGCCGGCATCGCTGGACTGATCCTCGCCGCAGCAATCACGATCCGAACGCGCCGCTTCCAGATGATGCCTGTGCTCCTATGGATGGTCATCCTCACGCTCGGCTTTGCCATGCAGTACCCGGCCAGCTCCCATGGGAGCCGCTATCCCGGCTACGTTACGCCAGCGTTCCTCGTGATGGCAGCGTTCCTCGTGGTCTCAGCATTCCGATGGGTGCTGTCGGGGCACCGCCTCAAGCTGCTCGCCGCCCCAGCGGCGATTGCCCTCCTCATCACTGTCGTCGGGCTTCCTATGTTCACTTACGCGACAGCATCCAACCCCGGGCTGCGCGAACTGTATGGCGGCCACCGCGACCTTGCCGATTTCGTTGCATCCGAGGGCATCTTGGATGATGGATCGCACATCCTGTACCTAGGCTGGCCTTCCATCACCCTCTATCTGCTGGAACACAATATCGACTACATCGACCAGATCCACGGCTTCGGGTTCGGGCTGCGAGACCTCGACGAGTTCACACCTGAGTTCATCACCGCGAATAACATCCGCTACTACGCCGACAACCACATCGGGAACGACGGCTTCGATTCGTCCGACGTGGTGATGGCGATGTTGCTCGAAAACTTCACCCTGACCCAGCTAAGCAAGTTTGAGCGTCGATCAGGCAACTTCATCACGCTCTTCGCCATTGGAAACCCAGCGCAATTCGACGAAGGCCCGTTGCGGGCCCACCTGAGCCAGCTGAACGCTGAGGCCCGCGCCTTCAGCCTCACGGCTAACCCTTCGTTGATCTGGCAGGGCGATAACAGCCTCGCGAGCTGGGCTCCAAACGGCTTGGTGGCGCTCGAACCGCAGCCGGAAGCCAGTAACTCCGGCGTGCTCGTGATCAACGACAGCCAGTTCGGCGGCATCCGCCAGCTCATCGATGTTAGCTCACTCGGAGGGCGCACGGTCACGGCTATCGTCAGCCTCCGTGGCGCCGGGGAAGAGCCCGCCCGGTCCGCGGTGCTCTCTCTGTCACAGGAAGGCTCAGCGCCGTTTAGCCAGATCTTCGTCCCTCTCAACCCGGGCGATAATCTCGTGATACTCGAGGGGCAGCTTCCCGCAGACATCGAGCTGTTACGCATCACCGTGGCGACCGGCAGAAACGATGCCGGGGATCTGGCCATTCAGCACGTGTACCTCATCCCAGAGACGCTTAACAAAATCATCCAGGCGCTTGAGCCGCAGACCGTCGCAGGAGCTTCTCAATGACCAGCGAAGCCGGCCGCGCAGCCAACGTCGCCGTGATCATCCCCACCTGGCACGGCTACGACGACACAGTCGAATGCCTCGAGTCGCTGCAGCACGTCACCTATCCGAACGTACAGACCGTCGTCATCGAAAACGGATCGGCGAACGGTGATGAGCATCGCCTGAAGCAAGCGTTCCCGGAAGCTCACATCATCGTCAACCAGACGAACCAGGGATTCGCGCACGCCTGTAACCAGGGCATCGACTGGGCGCTGGACCAGCGCGCCGGCTACATCCTGCTGTTGAGCAACGACACTGTTGTTACGCCCGACTTCCTCACGCACCTCATCGACTACCTCGCCGCCACTCCAGAGGTTGGCGTGGTCGCCCCGCTCATCACCTACTACCAGTCTGACCGCATCTGGTACGCGGGCGGCAGCCTGAACCTGTGGACAGGGCGTACCCGCCATGCGGCGATCGATCAGCCGTTGGTGAACGCGCCCACAGCGCCGGCACGAACCGAATTCGCGACCGGCTGTGTGCTCCTAGCCCGAGCCAGTGTGATTCGCGACATCGGCGGGCTGGACGACTTGATGTTCACCTACTTTGAGGACGTTGACTTTTGCTATCGGGCGCGCCGCCATGGATACGAGATCGCCGTCGTCCCAGAGGCCATTGTCGCGCACAAAGTGTCCGCAGTGTTGGGGCAGCGCGGGACGAACAAGCTCCGGCCCGGACAGGCTTTCTACCTGGGTAGAAACAAGGTGATCTTCGCTCGCAAGCACCTCCACGGCCTCCAGCGAGCGGCGTTCATCGCCTCGACGGCTACGCTCGGGCTGGCCGAGGTGCTCAAACGGCCCGCCGCCTGGAACTCACCGATCAGCTACATGCAGGGCATGTTCCGTGGCGTATGGGCGGCATGAGCTGGCGTCGCAGCACCGTACCCACAGTTCGCCCTACATCGATGTAACGTGAGCATGTACCACGAAGAAGCGAACCTCAATAGCGGCACCCTCGCTATCGGGCGGAGGCTGATCGACGGGGTGCTGGAGCGGCTCGGCGCCGACTCCGCCTGGCTGATGGCGGGCGAGGCGTTCAACCGGGGCGGCCGTTTCGTCTTGCTCCTCCTGCTCGCCCGCGCTGTCGGCGCCGAGAGCTTCGGCGGCTGGGTGATCGCCATCGCGACGGCGACGATCCTGGCGAACGCCGGCGACGCCGGGCTCGCCCTGATCGTTACGAGGGATATCGCCGCCGATAGGACCGTGACCCGGCGATATCTGGCGAACCTCATAACCATAGCGCCGGTGTTGGCGCTCGTCTTGTTTGGCCTGCTGGCGGCGATGAGCCCGCTCTCCCCGCCAGGAATCTCGCCTCTTCTGCTGTTCGTGATCGGCGTAAGTGGCATCCTTGAGAGCACCGCCTATCTCCTCCTTGCACCGCTACGGGCGCACGGACGGTCGCGGCCAGAGGGGCTGCTGCGTGCCTTCCTGGGCACCGCGCTGCTGATAGCCGGCGGCGCGGCGCTGTTCGTCAGCCAAGGACGCACCGACGCCATCGCGCCGATGTTTCCTCTGATCGCCGCAGTCGCGCTCGCGCTCGCCGCCTTCGCTATGGTGCGATCGTTTGGTATGATCCGGCCCCAGTTCGATGCCGCCCTGGTGCGCCGGCTCTTTGGCGCTGCTCTGCCCGTGTTCGCGTCGACGATCGTGTTCTTCGTCTACTTCCGCGTCGACATCTTTCTGCTGGCATACCTAAGGGGCGAAGAGGCCACGGGATTGTATGGGGCGGCGTACAACTTCGCCTTCGGCCTGGCGTTTCTCCCTCTCATGCTCGGACGAGCGGTACTGCCAAGATTCGCCGCATGCAAGACGGCCGTGACCTTACGGGCCACCTACTTCCGAAGCGCTGTCATCACAGGTCTGCTTGCCGGCGGGCTCTCCATACTCCTGGCAGTGGCTGCGCCGCTCTTCTTGTCCCTCTACGGCAGTGGCTTTGCTGGGGCTCAAACACCCTACTTAATCCTCGTCGTCGCCCAGGGGCTCTTCTTCTTCACGCACCTCAACTACATGCTGATCTTTGCCCGTGGCAGGATGCGCACCGGCTGGGCGCTCACGTTGGTAGCCCTCGCGGTGAATCTGACGGCTAACTTCCTGCTCATTCCGCCGATGGGGCCAAGTGGCGCTGCGTTGGCGATGGTGTTGAGCGAGGCGACGCTGCTGGCTGCCCAACTCCCCATCATCCGCAGCCTGCTCGGCTCTGCTAGCGACGCCGGTACGGCGGTGGCCGGCGACCAGGAGTCGGCCGCGCGAGCGGCCTAGGGTAGCTAGCCGATAGCCCGATAGACCTCGACCGTGCGCTGGGCGATGACGCCCCAGTCGAGCTCAGCAGCCCGGCGCTTGGCGTCGGCCGCCAGCTTGGCGAGCAGCGCCTCGTCGGCCAGGACCGTGCGCAGCGTCTGGGCGAGCGCCTCCGGGTCGTTGGCAGGCACGACTGCTCGAGCGTCATCCACCAGCTCCGGCAGACCACCCACGTCGGAGACCACCAGCGGCACGCCCGAGGAGAGCGCCAGCGTAGCGGCGGCGCTCTGAGCATCGAAGTGCGTATATGGGAAGACCGCCAGGTCCGCCGCCGCGAAGCACGCCTCGATCTCGCTCTCCGGCAGATACTCCAGCCGCAGGCGCACGTGCGCCGCGAGGTCCAGCTCATCGATCAGGCGCTGATAGCGCTCGAAGCTGTCCCACGGCTGCCCCGCGATGAGCAGCGTCGTCTCCTGCCCGGCGTCTACGACCCGGCGTAAGGCGCGCAACAGCACATCGAGTCCCTTGTAAGGCCGGATGTTGCCGAAGGCGAGGATGACGGGACTCTCTGCGGGCAGCCCCAGCCTCTCCCGCGCTTGCTGCCGCGAGAGGTTCTGTTCCGATGTAACCGTATGGATGCCCATGGGCACTACTGTCACCCGACCCGCTGCGCGCGGGTACTGCTCTATCAGCACCTGGGCGTTGCGCTCCGAGTGGACGATGAACTGATGCGCGAGGCGGAAGACACTCAGGAACAGCCAGCGACGCCACGGGGCCGCCTCGTGAGGCAATACGTTATGTAGCGTTAGTATCACTCGCCTGCCCCGCAGCCGGGCCAGCCCCATTACAACGAGGTAGACCGGCGCCAGGACGTAGCTCCACCACTGGGCGTGGAGGACGCTGCCGCGCAACGTCAGACCGGCCCACAGCCACGACAGCGGGTTATACCAGGCCAGGAGCCTTCGCATGCGTACCCGTCGAAAGCTGGGGCGGCTGCCGTTCTTATCGCGCGGCTCGCCACCGGGATAGAGGCGCGGCGGATAGAGCGAGACGAAATCGAGGAACTCGACCTCCAGCTCCTCCACTCCTTCCAGCCCATCCAACAGATGGCGCGTATACGGCGCGACGCCCCGCCAGGGTGGCAGCGCTCCGAGCATGGTGATCGAAACGGGGGCGGGCGCTCCTGCAGCGCCTTGCCCCGAGCGGTCGCGGTCCGCCAGCGTTTGCGAAGAGGGCGCGAGCGATGGCCCGGCTGTCATCGTCGAAAGGGAGGCTTTCCGCTACGCCGCCAGCTCTTCGTCCACATGCTCATCGGCCTCGATCTCCTCAAGCTCCTCGTTCGCGGAGATCGGGATGAGCTGCGGGGCGGAAGGTGGCTGCTCGGAAGGCGGCAGGAGTGTCGCGTTCACGCGGTCGGCGGCGCGCACCAGGTGGAGCGGCAGGCCGAGGCGCTCGGCCAAGTCGAGCACTGCCTTTATGTCCTTCGGCAGGCATTTGCCGCCGTAGCCGCGGTATCCATCCTGTGCGACGTGCATGTGGGACTCCCCGATGCGAACATCGGCGCTGACCGAATCGCGCACGACCGCGTAGTCGATGTCGAGGGCGGAGGCGAGATCGAAGAACTCGTTGGCGAAGGTAACCTTCAGCGCCAAGAACGAGTTCGCCATGTACTTCGTCAGCTCCGCTTCCCTCGCCAGCATGACTCGACGGTAGGGAGCGTCAGGCAAGAGAGACAGCACCGATTCCGCCAGGTGCCGGCTCTCCGCGCAGTACCCGACGATCTGCCGGTCCGGCTTCAAGAACTCAGCGCGGGCGTAATCCTGTCGCAAGAACTCCGGATTGAACAGGAAGCAGTGCTGCGGATAACGAGCCTGGAACGACTCCGTTGTGCCGGGCAGCACCGTCGACTTAATGACGATAACTTTTGATCCCTCTATCCGGCCAATGGCGTCCTCCAGCGCACTGGCGTCGAAGCCGTAGCCAGCTTGATAGGGCGTCGGCACACAGATGAAGATCAGATCGGCCTCGTTGATCTCCTCTGGCGAGCCTACACCTTGGTACAGGTCGAATAGCCGCAGCGAGTGGTCTGTAGTCTTGAAATAGTGATGCACAGCGTCACCAACGACGCCGAGCCCGACGATGCCGATGACCGTTTTGCCGTTCTTGTTAAGCAACGTGAGCCTCCCGCCCGGCGACATCGCCAACAGTACTACGCTTATCCGTCCCGTTCGTCGCCATCGCCCTGTTCACGGCATCGCGACGGCTCTCTTCTACCTTCTGCCGATAGAGCAGATCTTCGATGAGGCGCCGGTTCCAACCGATAGCCGACGCAAGCATGCCGGCGATGAGCATCTGCGCCCCGAGAAAGAGCAGCGCCGAGCCGGCAACCAGCGACTGGATGTGTCCGTCTCCCTCTCCCTGCGCGACGAAATAGAGGAAGCGGACGAAGGGGATGCTGCCAAGCAGCGCGAACAGCATGCCCAACACTCCCCAGACTTGCAACGGCCGGTACAAGATAAAGGAGCTCAAGATCACCTTGCCCGCCCGCCAGACATGGCTGGGGACGCTCTGGATCAACCTCGACGGCCGATCCACGTGCCGCGCCGGCAAGGGTACGCTCACCACGCGCATCCCCTGATCGAGCGCGTGAACGAGCGTCTCATGGGTGTAGGTGTGGTTGAACAAGACGTTCAGCTTGAATGCCGCCTCCTTGGTATAGGCGCGGAACCCGCTGGAGACATCCACGTCCGGCATGCGGAGCAGCCTCTGCATGATGAAGTTCGCGATGCGGTTGCCGTACTTGTTGACGGCGCGCATTCGCAGGCCCGTCAGCACGCGGTTGCCGACGACGATCTCCGCCTCGTTTCGTAGCAACGGTTGAATCAGGTCAGGGATACGCGACTGGTCGTAATGGTTATCAGCGTCCGTGTTGACGATGATGTCCGCCCCGCGGTGCAGCGCCTCCCGCAGCGCCGTCCGGAACGCCGCAGCCAGGCCTTGGTTTCGCCCATGCGAGACGACGTAATCCGCACCAGCGGCCTTCGCCACCTCAACCGTGCCATCGGTGGAACCGTCGTCCACGACGAGCACTTCGACCGAATCGATGCCGACAATAAAACGCGGCACCTCGGCGATGACCTCGGCGATGTTGGCCTCTTCGTTATAGGCGGGGATGGTGACGATGAGTTTCACGAGTTGGAGTGCCTCCTGCTCTCCCTATATACGACGGCGCACCAGCGGGATTTTGTCTCCCTACGTAGCCTGAATCGATATTTTTCGCGGGGAGGCGGAGCCAATGCCACCACCTCCCCGCGATACGTTTGCTATTCTCTCGACTCGCGCCGCGCGTAGCGTATGGCGAACACGCCTCCACCAGCAAGGGTCACGCCCACTGCGGCTAGCAGCACGATCACCAACTGGCTGTTCGAGTCCGCCAGCCCGACGTACCGCCGGTACCCGTCTGCGGCAGTGACCCCGGCGGATCGGCAGGCCCCTGAGCCCCCGCGCCGACATCACTATCGGTCTCCTGACCGGTGACGATGGCAGGAGAGCTGATACTGAACACGAGCAATCCGCCCACCGCCACAAGGACAGCCAGTGCGGCCACCAAGCGGCCACTCAGTAAGATCATGCTGTTACCTCCTGCGTACCGAACACAGATATTGATTGCATAAAGAGTTCACTATCCTTAGCGCCTATAGAGATATTCGGTCGGCCGAAAGCAGACTTAACCCCTTCGGGCTTAGATTCAGCCTGAATCTAGAATTTCAGGCGCCGCTTCGCTGTGGTTAGGTGATTCCCCTAAGGGCAGCGGTGCGGTGCTGCACTGCTGCGAAAACGAGGCGGCAGGCGGTTCCCTACACACCACAGCAGCGCGAATGATCCGCGAGCCATTTCAGCCAACTATCAGGCTCGCATATACTGAGCGCGTGCCAATAGAGAAGGCGTTCGCGATCAAGGCCACGCCAGCCGCCATCTGGCGCGCCCTCACCGGCGAGCTGGAGGTTGCTGACGAGACGAACTACACCGTCGAGCGGGCGGTCCCGAACGAGCTCCTCTCGCTCTGGGTGGATCTCCAGGGCGGCATCCGCGCCATCCTCACGTACCGGATCAACCCACGCGAAGAAGACACGGAGGTAGTGGCGACGATGGAGCCGCAGGGGCTCCGCTACGCGCTCTCCCGCATCATCACCATGGGCCGCATCGACACCAACTACGAGCTGCTGCTGGTGGAGGGTCTCGCAAACCTGAAGCAGACGGTGGAGTTTGGCGACGAGCAGCCGCGGGAAGTGGGGGATGAGTGAGGCCTGCGAACGTCTTGAGCCCTTCGCGCACATGAGCGCTGTGCGGGTTGGCTTCAGCCCGGCATCGACAGGCTAACGCCTGTCCCACAAGGCTAACGCCTGCCCCACGAGACGACTACTCGACTTCTTCTAGCGCCTTCTCTGCCAGGTTGAGGATTCGCAGCTCGTTGTCGTGCGTGAGCCGCTTTCGTGCCTCCGGTATCGAGAACCAGCGAGCCTCGTCGGCCTCGTGATCGTGATCGTCCGTCGAGCCGTCGATGTAGCGCAGGAGGAAGAAGTAGACGAACTTGTGGACGCGTTCCAGGCCGTCGCCGTAGTCCCAGACGTACCAATACTCGATCCGATCGAGCGGCTGGAGGATCTCGCCGCGCAGGCCGGTCTCCTCGGCTACTTCGCGGCGAGCGGTCTCCTCCTGCTCCTCCCCCTCTTCGATGATTCCTTTGGGTAGCTGCCAGATCTTGCCGCCGTTGGTAGCGATGAGGCAGATCTCGGGCGCGCGCTCCTCACGGCGGTAGATGATGCCGCCGGCGGATATCTCCATCCTCTTCTTCACGAGTTCATCCGCTCCTCGCTATTCTCGTGAGGCGAAGAGTCGGAGGAAGGGCCGTCGGGGGCGGAAGAATCGCTGGGGGCGCTTTGAGGTTGCAGTTGCGGCGCTGGCGGTGTCCAAACCTTCAAGTCCTGTACGACGTCTCGGTAGAAGCGATCTAGGAGAGCTGAGATATCGCCTATGAAGCTGCCCTTCCCGGATCTCCGCTTCGACCCAACACTGGAAGATAGCGCAAGTGTGAATAATCGCGGGGCATGGTCACTTTCCATGAGCAACCGCTTCGGGTCCTCCGCGACCCTGCCAAGCAGGTCTGAAGATGTCGCCCGGGTTCGGTGGAATGCCACGTCGAGACGTAGCTCAGGCGGTGCGTTTCGCAGCTGTCGCAGTAGCCAATTAACTCGTGCCGAAGATCGCTTCAATTCTGGAGCCGCTAGCTCGATCGAGGCTGTCGCAGTCATATTCCTGAGGTTCGCCCCCAGGTGAATGGGACCCACTGTGTTAGGAATCCTAATTCCGGCGGAGAACGTGCCATTGTCGACTAGCTCGCGTGCAAGGGCAACGGTCCTGGAGTCAGGATCGTCGAGCTCCTTCCTGCTAAGCACAGGCCGAACTTCTTGGCCCAATCGAGCCGCTAAATCCAGGCAGAGGAACTGGACGAGTTGATCCCATCGCCCAGCGATCTCCTCTACTCCGTCATCCGACAACCTGAGCGTCTCTTCTCTCGCAGCACTCCTCACCGCTACCCAATTAGGTCCCATGTCTTCGAAAGCCACGGCACCGGACCCCTCGAATTGCAGATACCGTATCAATTCGCCGAGGATCCAAGCCTGATCAGGGTCGCTAACACCTTGGTGATCCTTAACCATCTGAGCCAGGGTCAAGATGCGAGTCCACGAGGCATGAAATAGTGGCGCCTTTTTGAACTTCCTTCCGACTTTGATGGGATGGTGGCCGACCACCTGTACGATCTGATTGCTAATAGTAAGCAGGCCATCGAAGTCGTTCTCGCGGACGATCTCGAGGTAGTTTTCGATTTGCTGCTGTGTGAGTTCCGCTGTCCCTGTCTTAACTTCTACAAGGAGAGTCCATATCCTCTTCCCACGCTGCACCCTAATCAGCCCATCAACTCGGAACTTCCTGTCATCAGCAAGTTCGAACGGAACCTCGCAGTAAGTAGAAATCGTACCGGCGGGTGCTCCCAGCGGTGCCAGGTTGGCCCGGCCAAACTCTTTCACCGCCCCTAATACAGCCAGGAGCGCAGACGCGGATCTCCTCTCCTTTTCCTCCTGGCCTCCAAGGCCAGAGATTGGGATAAGCCGTGACCTCTGCCAAGCGTCTTCATTCATACTGATCGCTTTGATCGCTCCTCCACCTCAGCGAACCTGGTCCGGTATATGCACAATACATCATATCGTGTTCGTCCGGCTTGCGTCATATCTCGATTGTTGTATGATGCCCTGGAATCCCCAGACGCCTCGTTTCGTAAAGGAGCCCACCCGATGGAGTTCGGACTGCACCTGCCCCACGTCGGCCCGCTGGCCACCCGAGAAGGCATCACGGCGTTCGCCCAACTCGTGGAGGAGCTCGGCTTCGATGCGCTGTGGGTGAGCGACCACATCGTCGTGCCACGCTCGCTCGACTCGCGCTACCCGTACAGCCGCGACGGCTCGTTTCCGGTATCGCCCGATGTGTCGCTGATGGAGCCGATAGCCACGCTGCTCTTCGTCGCCGCCATCACCGAGCGGGTAAAGCTGGGCACCACGGTGCTCGTGCTCCCCATGCGCAACCCCATCGTCACAGCGAAGCAGCTCGCCAGTCTGGACGTCCTCTCGAATGGACGGCTCATCTTGGGAGTGGGCACCGGCTGGATGGAGGAGGAGTTCCAGATGCTGGGCGTGCCGTTCAAGCGACGCGGGGCGCGCACGAACGAGTACATCCGGCTCATAAAGGCGCTCTGGACCGAGGAGAACCCCTCGTTTGAGGGGGAGTTCTGGCAGATAAAGGATGTGGGCTTTAACCCGAAGCCGCTGCAGAAGCCACACCCGCCCATCTGGACGGGTGGCCACAGCGCGCCGGCGCTGCGCCGGGCGGGCAGACTGAGCGATGGCTGGCACGCCGTGGGCGTGAGTCCAGACACCCTGCGCGAGCAGTTCCAAGAGGTGCAGCGCCACGCCGAGGAGGCTGGCCGCGACCCGGCTAGCCTGACCCTGAGCGTCCGGCCTCGGGTGCGGCTGGATGACCCGGCTAAGGCGATCGAGCTGTTGCGGAGCTATCGTGAGGTGGGCGTGAGCCACGCCGTGCTGGAGATCTCCGCGCCCGATATGGATCGGGCGCGGTCGCTGTTGGAGACGCTCGCGAACGAAATCCGGCCGCAGGTGCTCGCCTAGCGCGCCGGCGTCACCCCAGCGATGGCGGTGGGACGCTTCTTCGGCAGCCGCTCCAGGTAGGCGTGGATCGCCTCGGCTGCCCGGCGGCCATCGGCGAGCGCGGTCACCACCAGGTCCGCCCCGTTCACGCAGTCGCCACCGGCGAAGACACCGGGGCGCGTCGTCTCGAACGTCTCCGGATCGACCGCCACCAGCGAGCGGTGCGTCTCGACACCCGCAGCCGTGCGCGCGACGTCTTCATCAGCGCCGTAGCCGATGGCGACGACGACGGTGCCCGCCTCCACCGTGAACTGCTCGCCCGTCGGCTCCGGCCGCCGCCGGCCCGACTCGTCCGGCTCTCCCAGCCGCATCCGCTCGAACTGCACCCGCGCCACCGCACCATCGGCCCCAGGCTCGAACCGCAGCGGCGACGCCAGGTACTCGAAGCGCACCCCCTCCTCGCGCGCGTGCGCCCGCTCCTCCTCCCGGCCCGTCTGCTCCGCCTCCGTCCGCCGATAGACGCACGTCACCTCTCCCGCGCCCAGCCGCACCGCCGTCCGCACGCAGTCCATCGAGGTGTCGCCGCCGCCGATCACCAGCACCCGCTCCGCCTTCGGCAACGCCTCGCGCATCCCCTCCGGCAGCTGCTCCGGACGCAGGTTCCCTCGCACGAGGAACTCCGTCGCGATGATCACGCCCGGCAGCTCCACGCCTGGCA
>JACZYW010000192.1 GCA_022570885.1 Chloroflexota bacterium
GAACTGTCCCGATATTGCATACAGGGATTTTCAGGTACTGCCTCCTGATCCCCACAACTTTGACGGTAATAATGACGGGATCGGATGTGTGAGCTAGCCACAGAGCGCGGCGCACCGAAGCTGACTTACCTCCCCGCCAGCAGTTGGCGGGCGATGATCTTCAGCTCCAGGATGGGCTTGACGCCCTCGAAGATGGGCAGCACCAGCGCATCGACCACGTAGCGCGACACCGGGTCCTCCTCCGAGTAGCCCCAGCCGCCGTGGATCAGCTGCGCCTCCTGGCTCACCCATACCGCCACGTCCGACGCGAAGAGCTTGCACATCGCCGGCTCCACCGCGGCGCGCTCGTCCTCGGCCATCGCGCGGGCGGCGGCGTAGGTGAGGTGGCGGCCGGCCGCCACGTGCGTCGCCATGCGGCCGATCTTGTGCTGCGTGAGCTGGTACTCGGCGATGGGCCGGTCGAACTGGCGACGCTCCAGCGCGTAGGCGCACGCCTTCTCGAGCGACGCCTGGCCCACGCCCGTCGCGCGGCCGCCCGTCTGCAGCCGTCCCGCGGCGAACCCGCCCATCTGCAGGTAGAAGCCTCGCCCCAGGCCCGCCTCGCCGCCCACCAGGTTCTCCTCCGGCACGAAGTAGCGGTCGAAGGCGAGGGTGAACGAGTGCATGCCGCGGTAGCCCGGCGTCGGGTTCGCCGTGCCCGTGATCGAGCCGCCGCCCGGCTGCTCCTGCACGAAGCTGTGGCCGTCGAACGGGTCCTTCTCGACGATGAAGAGCGAGAGGCCGCGCGCGCCAGCGGCGGGGTCGGGGTCGGTGCGGGCGAGGAGCGAGAGGATGTTCGCCCGCCCGGCGAAGGTCGCCCACGCCTTCGCACCGTCGATGAACCAGCCGCGCCGGCCGTCCTGCTCGCCCGCCGTCGCCTTGCACTGGACGGAGGCGACGTCGGAGCCGATGTCGGGCTCGGTGACGCAGATGCCGACGATCAGCTCGCCCGAGGCGACGCGGGGCAGCCAGCTCTGTCGTTGCTCTTCTGTTCCGCCCTGGAGCAGGGCGCGGGTGAGGATCTCGGATCGAGTGATCAGGCTGCCCGCCACCAGCGACGCCGCCGAGAGCTCTTCGGTCAGCACTACCATGGTCAGGTAGCCCATCTCCGTGCCGCCGTAGGACTCCGGTATCGAGGAGCCGAAGAGGCCCAGCTCGGCCATCTTCTCGATTAGCTGCTCCGGGACGAGGTGGTCCTGCCGGTGCATCTCCTGGGCGATCGGCGCCACCTCCGTGCGAGCGAAGGTGCGGAACTGGTCGCGGGTGAGGGCGGCCACCTGGTCCTCGAGCACCGTCGCGTGCGCGCCGCGGGCGGCGAGCACCTGCGTGCCGATCGACCGGATGTGCGCTTCGCTCAGCCCCTGGCGCACCAGCGAGCGCAGATCCTCCGCGTCGAGCTGGCCGCTGTCCAGCCCGCAGGCGTCGGGGTCGAGCTCGACGGCGCCACGCAGGCGATGGACGGTCTCGGCGGCGAAGGTGAACGCCTGTAGCTCGGCCAGCGCGTCGCGGCGGCCGGCTGCGGCCTGCCGCTCGCCGTAGGCGACCAGCTCGCGAGAGGCTCGCGCCTCCGTCGCGAGCTGCGCGACGAGCTCCGCGTGCACCTGGTAGTCATCGATGTTGCGGCCGCCGTCCGTCAGCCGCGACGCGGCGGCGACGATGCCGTCGACGGCGTCGCTCGCCGCGTCCGCCAGCCGGCGAGCGCTCGCCAGGGCGTCGGCTTCGGTCTGTTTGGCAGATTCACCCACGAACGCCTATTCCTCTCTCTGCGGGATGAATCCCGCAGCTTCGCTCAAGTACGCTGTCATTCTGAGCGCAGCGAAGAATCTCTGGGCAACATATGCCACCCTGAGCGTGTCGAGGGGCGCGGGCTGCTTCGGTAGGCTCGGGTATACGAAGCCGCGGGTTTCAACCTGCGGGGATGGATTACCCATGCTCATCGCTGCTTCGGCATCAGCACGGTGTAGTCCAGATCGAGCACGACGTTGGGGTGGTACTGCTCGCGGCCGCTCTCCTCGTCGCGCACCTTGAGCTCGATCGGCTCCTGGTTCGGGTCGAGGTCCTTCACCGCGACGAGGCGCAGGCGGAGCGCGCCAACGTCCGGCCGCCCCAGGTCGATGCGCTCCAGCACGTCCGTCCAGGCGTACAGCGTGTCGCCGGCGAAGGTGGGGTTGCTGTGGGCGCCGGCGTTGAACGCGAGGATGCGCAGGGCGTTCTCCAGGCCGTCGTAGGAGAGGGCGTGGGCCAGCGAGATGATGTGCCCGCCGTAGACGATGCGCCGGCCCAGGCGCGAGCTCTTCTGGAGGTGCTGGTTGAGGTGGACACGAGCGGTGTTCTGATAGAGCCGCGTCGCGAGCTGGTGCTCCGCCTCCTCCAGCGTCATCCCCTGCGGATGGAGGATGCGCTCGCCCGGCTCGTAGTCCTCCCAGTAGGCATGGCCGCCGGTCGCCACCGGGTCGAAGCGCGAGAGGTCGAGCTCCGGCGGCACGACGAGGTCCTCGACCGCCACCTGCGATGGCAGCTCGGGGGCGTCGCTGGCGCTGGTGCTTGTGTCGGGGTCGCGCTTGTTCACCATCGCCCAGCGGTAGAACTGGAGCACGGGCTCGTCTCGCTGGTTGAAGCCCTGCGTGCGCACCCAGACGATGCCGACATCGCGACGCGAGGTCTCGCGGCGGCCGACGACCTCGGTCTCGGCGCGGAGGGTATCGCCGGGGATGACCGGGCGCAAGAAGCGAACGTCGGCGTAGCCCAGGTTGGCCGGCGAGTTGAGCGAGACGTCCGGCACCGCTCGCCCGAAGACGATGTGGAAGACCAGCAGGTCGTGCGCCGTCTCCCGCGGAAAGCCTAGGGAGCGAGCGAACTCGGCCGAGCAGTGCAGCGGCCTTCTATCGCCGGTGAGGGCGATGTAGAGGGCCAGGTCGCCTTCGGTGATCGTGCGGGGGATCGCGTGGCGAAAGACTTGGCCGGTGGCGAAGTCCTCGAAGAAGTTGCCTGCGTGCGTCTTCGTTGCCATGGTCAAAAAAGAGCGGGCAGTTGCCGCTCGCCGAATTGTACCCGAAGGCGTTAGGGATACGGAAGGGAGTGCTGGTGGAAAGAGCGTGGTAGGGGCGGGGCGGGGAACCGCCCGGCCCTAGGAACAACGCGGCGGGGGCGTTCTCCCTAGCGCCGGACGGCTGGCATCGGCGAGGAGGCTAGCGTACCGATGCCGCTGGCGATCTGTTCGCCACGAAAGAAGGGAGGAGAAACCGCAGGATACGTCGCCCGGACGGGGCGTTGCGGGGAGTTCCGTCCTGTCCTTGGAGCGCTTGCGCTCCGCGTCGCTGCTCTGCGGCTTCTCGCATCCGCTCCTGTCTGACTGCTTGCGCGAGTTCGTCGATGATCATGACTGGGTCTCCTTCATCTAGTCTCAGCATAGCTTGGAGCGAGAGGCGCTTCTATGAACTACTTCACACAACGGCTCTATCCTGTAAAAATAAGGGAAAGGCTTAGTCCAACACTCGTATGAAGCAGCGCAAAGAGCTCATCCGCGACGTGCCGCTCCTGGCCAGGCTGCCAGAAGCGGAGTTGCGCGCCCTCGCCTCGCAGGGTCGCGCGCGCAGCTACGCCGCCGGCGTGACGATCTTCCACGAAGGCGACCC
>JACZYW010000062.1 GCA_022570885.1 Chloroflexota bacterium
CGCCAGAAGAAGCTCCTGATAGTGGGCAGCCAGCCCATCTGGCGCGGCGAGACGAGCGCGATCTTCACGGCTTCACCCGCCAGAAGAAGCTCCTGATAGTGGGCAGCCAGCCCATCTGGCGCGGCGTGGCCCGCAGGCCCCGCCACTGCTGCCGCACTACCTGCCCCAGGCCAAGCTGACGCCACGAGGGATAGCGGCCGGAGAAGGCGCTCGTCTTGCCCGCCAGGATCGCCTGTCGCAGCTCATCCGCAGAGGTTCCGTCGAAGACCGTGTAGGCCGTGCCCAGCGCCAGGAGAAAGTGGGCATCGCTACCGCCCACCTCTGCCAGGTGGTAGCGCTCGCGATTCAGCCGCTGCGCCTTCGCCTGGCCGACGCGACCCGCCGGGCCCCCGCCCGCCACGTCGATGCCATCGAACGAGACGCCTTCGCCGCCGTCGCGCAGGATCCGCTCGATCGTGCGCCGGCCGATGCTGCGGGTGAGCCAGCTCATCGGATGGGGAATGATGCAGAGTCCGCCCTGCCGGTGCACCGCCGCCAGCGTGGGCGCCAGCCGCTGTAGGCTGGGCACGGGCTCCTCGACGAAGAGCGCCAGCAAGTGGCCCTCCAGCGTCGTCACCTCCTCGCCCAGGATCACCTCGAATCGATAGCTGCCCCGCGCCCACGCCTCGCGGGTAGCGAGGGCGGCGCGCAGGTCATCGTGCTCGGTAATGGCGATGGCTGAGAGATCGGTCTCCTCCTCCACGTAGCTGAGGAGCTCCGGAATCTCCGCCATGCCGTCGCCCAGCGCGGTATGGACGTGAAGATCGGCTGTACCCACGGGCGCTCGGCCCTATTGTACCGCACCCGAAGGCGCTTCCGGCTCGCCGTCGTCCCAGATCGGCTCCAGCACCGCCCACTGGCCCGGGTCGGCTCGCAGCTCACGCTCGAAGACCGCCAGCAGCCGTCGAGCGTTCGCCCGCACGTCCGCATCGAAGTCGCCGGTGCGCACCAGCTCCACGGGCGGCCCGATGCGGGCCTCGAAGCGATAGCCGGGCAAACGGCGCGCCCAGGCCGGGATCAGGTCGGCCCCGGTGCGCATCGCGATGTCGACGGCGCCCAGGGGGATGCTCGCCTTCGCCCCGAAGAACTCCATCGGCACGCCCGTGCCGCCAACGTCGCGATCGGAGAGGATGCACAGCATGCCGCCCCGCTTGAGCTGGCGAACAGCCGCCTTGACCCCGCCGAAGTCCGCTGGGCGGTACTCATGGCCGTGGTGCGAGCGAAGCCAGTGTGTAAAGTCGGAGAGCGCCTGGGGTTGCAACGGCTCCGTCAGCACAAGCACTCGGAGGCCCGAGGCGGCCAGCCCCTGCGTCGCCATGTCTGGGTTTCCGAAATGCGCGCCCGTTACCACCACGCCCCGGCCTGCGCGTAGGGCATCCAGGATATATTCGATTCCCGTCAGCTCCAGCTTCTCCCGCGCGAATCGCTCCAGATCCATGCGGGGAGCGTAGATCAGGTCGGCGTAGTAGCGCGCCGCGTTGCGAAAGACCTCACGCGCCGCCCGGCGCACCTCTCGCTCCGAGGCCTCCGCCCCCATCACCCGGCGCATGTTCGCCATCACGCCACGCCGGGCTCCGGCGCGGGCCAGGTAGGCGGCATCGCCCGCCACGTGGGCGATGCCGTACAGGACGGAGAGCGGCATCCGGCCCAGCAGCAGATAGGCCAGGCGGAGGGCGTAGTACTTCCACATCGCACGCGGCTGCTATCGCTCAGGCGCCAGCGCCGCCTCCTCGGCGCGCCGGTGCACGTCGGGCCACACCGGATGGAAGCAGTACCACAGCTCTGGGTGCTCCCGAACCTGCGGCTCCAGCGCGTTCACGATCAGTTGCGTGAGCGCGAGCACGTCCCGCTTTTCGTCGCCCGTCGCCTCGTAGCGAGCGGTACGCATGTCCATGATCGGCCGGATGATCGTATCGCGCTCCGGCCCGCGCAGCACCATCGCCGGCACCACCCACGCGCCGGTGCGCAGGGCGATGCGCGCAGGCGCCGACGATACCTCGGCCGGCGCGCCCAGGAAGTCGACCGTGATCGCATCGCCGGGCTGGGGCGTATCGATAAGCATCGCCAGGATCTCGCCCCGCTTCAGCGCGCGGAAGACGCCGGGGCCCACCCGATCCATCGGGATCACCTTCATCCCCAGCCGCTCCCGCGAGCCGTGGATCAGCTCGTTCATCTTCGAGTAGGAGAAGCGTTCGGCGATAGCGTTGATC
The DNA here is from genome assembly GCA_022570885.1 of Chloroflexota bacterium. Classification (GTDB taxonomy): domain Bacteria; phylum Chloroflexota; class Dehalococcoidia; order DSTF01; family RBG-16-68-14; genus JACZTE01. The sequence goes on from JACZYW010000062.1 coordinate 2,250, forward strand.
GGGTAGTCGTACGCCGCAAGCGCCGCCGCGCCCAGGTCCCAGATGCCGAAGTGCATGGTGACGATGATGACGCCGCGGCCGGAGTCGACCGCTTCGTCCAGCTCGTCCCACTGGGAGAAGACGAGGCGCTGGCGCACCTCGCGGTGGCTGATCGACGGGAAGTGGATGAAATCGATGACGAACTTGCCGAAGTTGCGGTAGGCCCGCCGCGCGACGGCATCGACCTTGCGGCGGTCGCTTGTGCCCATCACCCAGCCCAGGTTCTCGTTCAGCGACCGGCGCTGCTGGTGGAAGAAGTGGTAGCAGATCTCTGCCACCGCGGCCGCCACCCGATAGCCCAGCCAGAGCGGAAGAGGCCGAGTGAGCAAGATCGTGAGCCGGAAGAGCCAGTAGACGACCACCGGCTACCCCGTTACAAAGGTCTCCACCATATCTCGCGCCTGGTCGTCCGTGTACTGGGTGGGCGGCGACTTCATGAAGTAGGCGGAAGGCCCTCCGAGCGCGCCGGCAATGCCTCGGTCCAGCGCCAACCGGCAGCAGCGGATCGCGTCGATGACCACGCCGGCGGAGTTAGGACTGTCCCACACCTCCATCTTCAGCTCGACGTTGAGCGGGACGTTGCCGAAGGTGGTGCCCTCCAGCCGGATGTAGGCCCACTTCCGGTCCTGTAACCATGGCACGTAGTCGCTCGGCCCGATGTGGATATCGTCGGCCGGCATCTCGTTGTCGAGCTGGGAGGTGACCGCGTTGGTCTTCGAGATCTTCTTCGACTCCAACCGCTCCCGCTCCAGCATGTTCAGGAAGTCCGTATTGCCGCCGAAGTTAAGCTGGTAGGTCCGGTCCAGCCGCACCCCCCGGTCGAGGAAGAGGCGCGTGAGCACCCGGTGGACGATGGTGGAGCCCACCTGCGACTTGATGTCATCGCCGACGATGGGCAGGCCACGCTCCTTGAAGCGGCCCTGCCAGTAATCCTCGCGGGCGATGAAGACAGGAATGCAGTTGATGAGGGCGCAGCCGGCGGACAGCACCTGTTCCACGTACCACTTGGTGGCCTCCTCGGAGCCCACGGGCAGGTAGTTTATCACCACCTGCGTCTTCGTCTCCTTCAGGATGCCCACGATGTCCTCGGTGGAGCCGGGCGCTTTTTGTATCACCTCTTTGAGGTACTTGCCCAGGCCATCGTGGACCATGCCGCGGGAGACGCGGACACCGCTGGTTGGCACGTCAGTAAACTTGTAGGTGTTATTGGGCGAGGTGAAGATCGCCTCCGATATATCTTTCCCCACCTTGTTCACGTCGATGTCGAAGGCGGCGACGAACTTGACGTCGCGAACGTGGTAGCCGCCCAGCTTGACGTGCATCAGCCCGGGCACGGTCTCATCATCGTTCGCGTCCTGGTAGAAGTGGACGCCCTGAATCAACGACGAAGCGCAGTTCCCAAGCCCGATGATAGCGACGTTAATCGGCCCGCCATTCTTCGATCCCGAGATGCTCTCTTTCCGGGTGCGCCTTCGCGGCTTGCTCCCTGAGCCAGTCGCGAACAGCTCCTCCTCCGGCATCTTCAGCGTCTCGCTCACCGCCCGGATGAATCGGCGGCTGGGCGAGACGGCGCCCGACTTCACCTTGGATAGGTACGCCTCGCTAAAGCGATGCCCGTGCTTCTGCAGTTGCGCCAGCAGCCACCGTTGCTTATGCCCGCGCGCTGCCAGCACATCGAATAGCTTGATATCTGCCACTCCATTCACCTCCAGTCAAGTTTTCTGTCTGTTTTTCCTTTATAGTCAAGTTTTCTTATCCGACACAACGATACCACGGCGATTCGCCGGTCGTCAATAGTAAAGTATTCTTTACAAGGCACGAGCTGCTTCGCCGAGTTTATCCTGAACGACGAAAGCGAGGGCTCAGCATGGCTGCTCAACTACGCGCGGACTATTCTGGAGGTGAAGCAGATATGCGAGGCAGAGCTAAGCTGCCTGGCGATAAGCTGCAGCGCGCGGATGCTGAAGATGAGGCAGGGGTGGCGCTGCCGCGCCACCCCTGCAAGTTCAACTATACAACGTCTTGCTTAGGTCTAGCCCTTGCCGATGCGATACATCTTTGTACTGCATACGGGGCAGGAACCGGTCGTCGCGGGCTTGCCGTTTTTCATCGTAGTCGGCGTGGCGTTTTGCATCTCCCGCTTCTCCCTGCACTTCAGACAATACGCTTCCATTCGCTGTACCTCCCTTTCTTGCCTTGCAGTGGCGCTCCCGCCTCTGCTCTACCGTTCGACCCTCGTCGAGCCTGGGTTCGGCGTCCGTGCCCGGCCTGAAGCTAATTCACATCTGCCAACGGCGGCTGGCCACGTTCGTTAGGTAGCATCATAGCCGTTTTTTTGCTGGTGTCAAGGGATTTTGGCGATGAATTTGCGGATGAATTTTTACAGCGCTGCAAACACTTTCTCAGGACGCCAGCGCCCTTCGCCCCGATAGCGCAGGATCGCTAGGAACGCTCCCGCCTCCGAATAGGCGCGGCAGAGCGTGTCCGGAGCGACCTCGGCCGCCTCCGGTCGCGCCGGTGTCAGCACCAGCGGACGCCCCTGTCGCACATCGATCGTGTGCTCCTCGCCGAGCAACGCAGCGTCCCACGACTCTAGCACGCGGTCAACGCCCGAGAGTACCTCCTGCCAGGCGTCATTCCGCGCCACCTCCTCTAGCTCCTCCACGCCAATCGCGTCCTCCAGCAGGAACGGCCCGCTGCGGAGGCGGGTGAGCCCTTCCATGTGGCCGCCGCAGCCCAGCCCTTCGCCCAGGTCATGAGCCACGCTGCGCACGTACGCGCCCCGCCCGCACTCCATCTCTATTTCGACCAGAGGCGACTCGAAATTGAGAAGTTTCAGACGGTAGATAGCGACGGTGCGAGCCTTGAGAGGCACCGTTTTCCCTGCCCGCGCATAGCGATAGAGCGGTTGGCCTTGGTACTTCAGGGCGCTGTATATCGGCGGCACCTGCTGGATCTCCCCGACGAACGAGCGGAGGGCCGTCTCCAACTGTGCCCGCGTGACGCCGCTGGGATCGCTGGTTGCGACGACCTCCCCCTCGCTGTCGTACGTATCCGTAGCGACGCCGAGGCGGATGACGGCGCGGTACGCCTTGCGAGCGTCCACCAGGTACTCGACGATGCGTGTGGCGTGGCGGCCGATGCAGATGGGAAGCACGCCGTCTGCGATGGGATCCAGCGTGCCCGCGTGGCCAACGCGGCGGACGCCGGTCAGCCGCCGCACCAGCGAGACGACGGCGAAGGAGGTCATGCCTCGCGGCTTGTTGACGTTGAGGATGCCCTCGACCATGCGCAGGCTACGGTGGGGCGTCCCCGCGCGCCTCCGCAAGCAGCTTGAGGAGATGCGCGCCTTGCTCCAGCGAATCATCCAAGAGAAAGGTGAGCTGCGGCACTCGCCGGAGCGTGAGCCGCTTGCCTAGCTTCCGCTGCAGAAAGTGGGCCGCGGCCTCCAGCCCTCGAAAGGTGGAGTCCTTCTCTTCGTCGGTGCCCAGCACGCTGACGAAGACCTTGGCTCGCCGCAGGTCAGGAGAGACATCGACCTCGGTGATCGTCACCAGGCCGCTCATGCGAGGATCCTTTACCTCGCGTAGGAGAAGATCGCTGATCTCTTCCCGCAGCAGATCGTTGATCCGTTCGGTCCTACGGCTCACGCCCAGCCTCCAGACGGGATGGGTATCGTGCGTTAGCGCTCGCGCTTGCGGCGGTAGAACTCCACGAGGTCACCCTCCTGGAAATCCTTCACGCCTTCCAGCGTAAAGCCGCACTCCGTGCCGACCTGCACCTCACGAACCTCTTCTTGGAAGCGGCGCAGGCTGGTTACCTTCGTATCGGCTATCATCTCCTCACCCCTGAAGAGATGCGCCAAGTCGTCTATCGCGATAGTGCCCTCGGTGACGTAGCAGCCCGCGACCTGTCCCTTACGTTTCATCTGGAACACCTGTCGCACTTCGGCCTTACCCTTGATCACGTCGATGTACACCGGATCCAGCATCCCCTGGAGCGCCTTCTCCACATCCTCGGTTATGTGGTAGATGACGCTGAAGTGCCGGATCTCTATACCCGACTGCTGCACCAGCCGTTCCGCGCCCGGCTCTTCGCTCGCGTTAAAGGCGATCACCATCCCCTCGGAGGCGATCGCCAGCATCACATCCGATTCGGTGACCGCACCCGATGCGGCGTGGATGATCTTCACCCGCACCTCATCGTTGCTGAGCCGTTCCAGCGACTGGCGAATCGGCTCGATGCTGCCCTGCACATCCGTCTTGAGAATGAGGTTCAGCTCCTTCACCTTGCCGGCGCTGATCGCGCCGAACAGCGTATCGAGCGTGACGTGCGGCTGGACGTGGACGGCTGCCGCCTCCGCCTCGCGCTGGAGCTGAACGACGATCTTCCGAGCCGTCTTGTCGTTCGACACGACCGTGAGCACGTCGCCGGCCTGCGGCACTTCCTGAAGGCCGAGCACCGCCGCCGGTTCGCCCGGCCCGACCGACTTGATACGCTGGCCATGTTCGTCGAACATCGCCTTCGTGCGGCCCCAGGTCTTCCCCACGACGACCACGTCGCCCACCCGCAGCGTACCCGTCTCCACCAGCACCGTCGCGAGCGGCCCTCGGTTCCGGTCCATCTCCGCCTCGATCACGGTGCCACGGGCCGCCCGATCCGGGTTCGCGCGTAGCTCCAGCACCTCCGCGGCGACGAGGATGTTCTCGAGCAGCGTGTCCAACCCATCGCCCGTCTTGGCCGAGACGGGCACACAGATGACGTCGCCGCCGTACTCCTCGACGTTGAGGTCTAGCCCTGCCAACTGCTGCTTCACCCGGTCAGGGTTGGCGCTTTCGAGATCGATCTTCGTGATGGCGACGACGATCGGTATCCCCGCGGCGCGGGCGTGGTCGATCGCCTCCTTGGTCTGGGGCATGATGCCATCGTCCGCGGCGATCACCACCACCGCCAGGTCGGTCACCTGGGCGCCTCGAGCGCGCATCGCGGTAAACGCCGCGTGGCCGGGCGTATCGAGGAAGGAGATGCGCTGGCCCTTCGTCTCCACCTGGTACGCCCCGATGTGCTGGGTAATGCCGCCTGCCTCGCCGCTCACGACGTCCGTCTTGCGAATGGCATCCAGCAAGCTCGTCTTGCCGTGATCGACGTGGCCCAGCACGGCCACAACGGGCGGTCTGGGCTTGAGCGCGCTGGCATCTTCCTCTTCTTCCGCGGCGACGCCCTTCGGCGGCTCCGGCGCTTCCTCGGCCACCTCTTCGACGGCGGCCTCCTTGGGCTCGAAGCCGAGGTCGTGCGCGACGATGGCTGCCGTATCGTAGTCGATGTTCTGGTTGATGGTGGCCATCACGCCGTTCTTCATCAGATCCTTGATCACCTCTACAGGGGAGAGGCTCATCAGCTCGCCCAGCTCCTTCACGGTGAGGACGCGGGGGATCTGAATGGTGGGAGCGGCGTTACCTTCGGCCGGCTGGCCCGCTGCGGTCTGTGTGCTCTGGCTTTCGGTAGTCATAGCGTCGATTGCTTACGCGGTCGCGGCCGCACCAAGCGGCTCGATCTGCTCAGCGTAGCGTTGCAGCTCCTCCCGGTCCGCCGGCGAGATGGCCGTGCGTAAGGCACGCGCCAGCCGGTCTTTCTTCAGCGCATCTTCCCAGCAAGCGCGACTGGCGCACAGGTAGGCGCCGCGTCCGTCGCGCTTGCCCGTCGGGTCCGCCACCACGGTTCCCTCCGCGCTACGGACGATGCGAACGAACTCGCGCTTGTCGCTCGTCGTGCGGCAGGCGACGCACGTGCGCTGTGGGATATGCCTCGCCTGGCTCACTGGCGTCTCCTGCTAATGAACATCGTACTCCGCGTCCTCGTCCTCGTCCTCGTCCTCCTGAACGACGCGACGCTTCCTCTTCTTCTTGGGCTTGGCGGCCTTTCCGCTTTCCTCGCCTTTACCCTCTACCGCGCGCGCGCCAGGGAGGATCTCTTCGGCGAAACGGATCTGCGGCTTGGCCGGTTCCGCTGTGACAGCCTCGCCGGCGGCAGGCGCCTCCACAGGCAGCTCCGCCGCGGCGGGAGCCTCTTCTGGCTCCTTTAGGCCAGCAACGGCCTCCAACTCCGGAGCGATGGGCTTGGCCCCTACCAGCGCGGGCTCTCCCTCCGCGCCCTCGGCGGGCGCCGCTTGCGCCTCGGCCTCAGCATCCAGCTTCGCCCGCTCTTCCGGCGATAGCTGCTCCAGATACTCCTCGTAGAGCGACTGGCTCTTGATGTCGATGCGCCAGCCGGTGAGCTTGGCGGCCAAGCGGGCGTTTTGCCCCTCCTTGCCGATAGCGAGCGAGAGCTGGCGATCCGGCACGACCATCTGGGCGGTGTTGGTCTCTTCGTCCATCCGCACGTCGACCACCTGGGCGGGGCTGAGCGCGTGCGCGGCGAACCGGCCGGGGTTCGGATCCCACAGCACCACATCGATACGCTCGCCGTTCAGCTCGTTCACCACGTTCTGAATGCGCAGGGCGCGCAGCCCCACGCAGGCGCCCACCGGGTCGACACCTTCCTGGTTCGCCCAGACGGCCATCTTACTCCGATAGCCGGCCTCGCGGGCGATCGCCTTGATCTCGACGGTGCCCTTGAAGATCTCGGGGACTTCCAGTTCGAACAGACGGCGGATGAGATTCTTATGCGTGCGCGAGACGACCACCTGCGGCCCTTTCGCCGCCTTGTACACCTCTAGCACGTAGAGCTTCAGGCGTTGGCCGGAGCGGTAGTGTTCGTTCCGAACCTGCTCCGATGTTGGCAGGAGCGCCTCGGCCTTCCCCAGGTCGACGATGACGTTGCGACCCTCCATGCGCAGCATTTCACCCGAGACGATATCGCCCTCGCGGCCGGAGTACTCTTCGAAGACGACCTCCCGTTCCGCTTCCCGCAGCCGTTGCAGCACCACCTGCTTCGCAGTCTGCGCGGCGATGCGACCGGTGCTTCCGGGCGTGACCTCAGTATCGAAGACATCCTCCAGCTTCGCATCCGCTTTCAGCTGCTGCGCCTCCTCAACGGTCAGTTCCGTCTCGGGGTCAGTGACCTCGGCCACCACCGTCTTGCGCGTAAAGACGCGGGTATCGCCCGTCTCCGGGTTGATCTTGACGACCACGTCGTTCGTCGCCAGGTTGTCCCGCTTGTACGCCGATCCGAGCGCGGCCTCGATCGCCTCGAAGACCACCTCCTTCGGCAGGTTCTTCTCCGCGGCAAGCTGCGTAATGGCGGCGATAAACTCGTTCTTCACCTGTTCCTGCACCTCCAATTAGGAGCGGAAAGCGCCACTTGAACAAAAAAGTGGGCAGAGCCCACTTCTGTTAGAAGCGCCATGGTCAACGTCACTATACCACGGGGATCAACACCCTGCAAGAATGTGTACACGGTCTTAGGCCAACGGTACTATCAGAGTTCGCGGGCGAAGCGCACGGGAAGCGACCGCAGGCCCCGCAGGACGATGTTCTCTTTGTACTCCAGCGTATCGGTCCCGAGCTCCAGGCCCGGCAGCCGGCGGACGAGCGTGCGAAACGCGATCTCCCCCTCGACGCGCGCGAGCGGCGCGCCCAGGCAGAAGTGGATGCCGAAGCCGAAGGTGAGGTGGTGATTGTCGGCGCGGGTGATGTCCAGCCGCTCCGGGTCGGAGAACTGGCCGGGATCGCGGTTCGCCGCGGCGAGCAGCAGGATGATCTGCTCGCCCTTCCCGATCGTCTTCCCTCCGATCTCGATCTCCTCCAGCGCCGTCCGCCACGCCAACTGCGTCGGCGGGTCGTACCGGAGGAACTCCTCCACCGCGCTCGCCGCCAACGATGGGTCGTCTCGCAACTGCTGGAGCTGTTCGGGGTGGCGCAGCAACGCCAGCAAGCCATTGCCGATGAGGTTCACCGTCGTCTCGTGGCCGGCGGCGAGCAGGAAGACGCAGGTGGCGAGCAGCTCCGCTTCGGTCAGCCGGTCGCCCTCCTCCTCCGCCGCGATCAGGGCGCTCAGCAGATCGTCCTGCGGCCGTTTGCGATGCTCATTGGCCAAGTCGCGGAAGAAGTCCATCAGCGATCGCATCGCCTGCACGCTCCGCTTCGCCGCCTCGGGCGACAGCGTCTCCGGCGGGTCTTGGCCGCGAGCGAGATCCCTCGACCACGCTTTGAACGTCTTGCGATCTTCCGGAGGCACGCCCAGCAGCTCGCTGATCACGGTGAGCGGCAGCGGGTAGGCGAAGTCCTCGATCACCTCCATCGACCCCTGCTCGGCCACCTCGTCGATCAGCCCGTCGACCAGCTGTTGGATGCGAGGACGGAGCCCCTCCACGACCTTGGGGGTGAAGGCCTTGCTCACCAGCCCGCGCAGCCTGGTGTGATCGGGCGGGTCCAGGATGAGGAAGGGGCGCATCTCCAGCATATCCCTGCCGGGCTTGGCGCCGCTACGCTCGACCAGGGAACTAGCGTAGCCCTTCGCCTTCGTAACGTCGCTGCTCGCGCGCGGGTCTTTCAGCATCGCCACGCAATCGGCGTAGCGGCTCAGCACCCAGCGGCCCGCTACGTGGTGGACGGGATCTTCAGAGCGAAGCCGAGCGTAGAGAGGGTACGGATCGGCTCGAAACGCCGGATCGAGGGGATTGAAGACGAGGGGCTCTGCTTCCGACATGCAACCACTGCTCTTCCAGGCTTGGGCAGGCCTATCCTAGCGAGCCGTCGCCCACGTCGCAAGCGCGGCGCTCTGGCAGGCCTACGCGGGCGAGCGGCGCTCCGCCGATTCGGGCACCTCTACGTGCTGTCGCAGCACGCCCAGCACCTCATCGCGGATCGCCTCCAGCCCAGCGGCCGACTTCGCCTCGAAGCGGAGCGTGAGGTTGGGGCCGGTGTTCGAGGCTCGCACCAGCGCCCAGCCGTCGGGAAAGGTCGACCGGATGCCGTCGATCTCCACCGAGGGGTAGCGATCGCGCAGGTAGCTCGCCACCTCCTCCACCACGGCCACCTTCCGGTCGTCCGGGCAGGGGACGCGCAGCTCCGAAGTGGTGTACCAGCGCGAGATCCCCTGCAGGTGCTCCGTGAACGGGATGTCGCTCTTCGAGAGGAACGTGAGCAGCTTGCAAGCGGCAAAGAGCGCGTCGTCGCTGTAAAAGTGCTCGCTATAGAACATGTGGCCGCTCGACTCGCCGGCGAAGGGCGCCTGTATCTCCCGCATCTTTATCTTGATCAGGGAGTGGCCCGTCATCCAGACGATCGGCTCGCCGCCGTGGGCCTTGATGTCGTCGATCACCGGCTGCGAAGTCTTGATATCGAGGATCACCTTCGCGCCGGGCTGCTCTTCGAGGAGGCCGCGCGCCAGCAGCATCACGACGTAGTCCGCCTCGTGGCGTCCCCCCTGCTCGTCGATCACCCCCAGCCGGTCGCCGTCGCCGTCGAACGCGAGGCCCAGGTCGGCGCCGGTCTCGCGCACCTTCGCCTGCAGGTCGACGACGTTCTCCGGCATCTGCGGGTCCGGCAGGTGGTTGGGGAAGCGGCCGTCCAGATCGCAGTACAGCTCCGTCACCTCGCAGCCGATCTCGCGCAGCAGCTCGGGAGCGAAGAGTCCGGCGACGCCGTTCCCCGTGTCGACCACGACCTTGAACGGCCGCGCCAGTTTGGTGGCGGCCTTCAGCCGCTCGAAGTACTCCGGCTTGATCGCTCGCTGTTCGATGCGTCCTTCGCCTGAGCGAAAGGAGCCTGCGTCGATGATCTTCTTGATCTCGAGCAGCTCGTCGCCGGCGATAGGACGGGCGCCCTCCCCGACGAACTTGAAGCCGTTCTCATCGAGCGGGTTGTGGCTCCCCGTCACGTTGATGCCGCCCGGCAGCCCCCAGTGGGCGGAGGCGAAGTAGAGCGCCGGCGATGTGCTCAGCCCGATGTCGTACACGGTGCAGCCGGTCGAGACGAGGCCGCGCACCAGCGCGTCCTTCAGCTCCTCGCCGGTGAGCCGGTTGTCCCGCCCGACGGCGACCTTCCGATCGCCTTCTTCGCCGATGTATGTGCCGAAGGCCCGCCCCAGCAGCTCGGCCAGCTCCGTCGTGATGCCTTCGCCCACCTTGCCCCGCACGTCATACGCCCGAAACACACCGGCGTCGATTGCCATCCGTGTGACTCCTTTCAGCCGTTCCTTGCAAGCCGCAGTCGATTATACTACGGCCAGCCCGCAAGCGATGGAGCCCATAGCCCCTCAACGCACTGTGGTAGAATGAGACCTCTTCTGGAGAGGAGCGCAGCGCGATGCTCTCCGACCTATCGGCCGGCATGCTACGAGTAGGCATCGTCCTGCTCGCGGCGGGCGCCCTGGCGGGCGGCGTCTACCTGCTCGCCCAGGCCGACGACGAGCGAGCCGCCTCCAGCCTTGAGGCCCCCACCGCGCTCGCGCCCGGGCCGCTCTCGCCGCCCGCCGACATCGGCGCGCCGCCCGACGTAGACACC
>JACZYW010000193.1 GCA_022570885.1 Chloroflexota bacterium
TCTGGCGAGCGATCCTCCGGCGCCACAGTCGCGTGCATGCCCGACATCAGGAACGACGTTGTCTTCTCGATCAGCGCCTTCGCGTAGTTGAACGTCAGCCGTCGCTCCCGGCGACGCGTCTGCGCCGGCCACTGCTCGCCCTGGTAGAACGCGAGCAGCTCGGCGTAGTCGCGCAGCCGCTCGGGATCGCGCCGGGCGAGCTGCTGGGGTAGGGACATCGCTTGTTGCGCGTGTCGGGCCATCGTCGCACCTCCGTCTCATCGTCGTGCTGGGGCAGCGAAGCATCTGCGCCGCTACAGAGGCTCACGCTACGACGGCCCGCCGAGAGCGCCAAGCGGGGCGTGGCACGATGGGCTAAAAGCAGAAAAGGAACCGGTATTCGAACGCGACGCCAGGCTCTTCGGCAGTTACCAGGTAGATCTTCCAGGCATCGTCGCCCTGCCAGATCTGCCACTCGTCGTGGTAGTAGCCCGTCCAGCGCCAGCCGGCTTCCCGAGGGATGATATGAGTGCGCCAAAAGGGGAGCCCATCTTCGACTACGATAAGGCCAGGCACGCCATAGTCTGGATCGCCGCGGCCGCAATGGCCGGATTGCATCGATGAGACTCTATCATCGGGACCATCCCATAACAGGGGGTCGGCCCCGAACAGCCTGCCCTCTGGGTCGTCGAAGAAGATGTCCCGCGCCGGCGTGGCCAGGGCCACGGGCGTCAGCGAGAGGATCGGAGCAGGCGTCCGCGTGCCGATGGGAGTGGGGAGGAAGCCAGCGGGCGTAGGCGTCGCCGTAGCGGAGGGCGCCGAGGTAGACATCGGGTTGGGCGTAGCCGTGCCGGACGGCGCTCCGCCTCCGGCGCAGGCCGACAGCAGTACGGCCAGCACGATGAGGGCCAGCGCATACCGCCACCACGAGTGCGGGCGCGTCTTCCTCATGTTGCTAGTATGACGTAGCAGCCCGCCTAGTGGTTCCCGTTCGCCCGCCCGCGCGCCAGGATGCGGAAGACGCTGCGCCGCGACAGGCTGAACTCCTGCGCCAGCGCGTCGGGAGCGCCAAGGGGAAGGTGGCACGAGAGGGCTAAGCGCAGAGAAAGAACTGGTACTCGAACGCAACGCCAGGCTCTCGAGCATGCACCAGGTAGACTTTCAAGGCGTCGTCGCCCTGCCAGAGGTACCACTCGTCGTGGGAGTAACCAGTCCAGCCCCAGCCCTCCTCACGAGGGATGAGTAGAGCGCCCCAGAAGACGAATCCATCCTCGACTAAGATGAGCGCAGGCACCCCGAACTCCGACCCGGCAATGCGGCAGTGGCCATTCAGCCGCGATCGAACCCTGCCGTCGGGTCCGTCCCAGCGCAATTCGCCTTCCGGGTGAGAGAAGAAGATGTTCCGCGTCGGTGTAGCCTGCGGCGTAACGGAGAATATCGGATCAACTATTCGATGGTCTGTAGGCGTGGGGAGGAATCCGACGGCGGCGGGCATCGGCGTCTGTGTAGGCGAAGGCGTCACGGCGGGCACCAGGGTGGGCGTAGCCGTGCCGGACGGCGCTCCGCCTCCGGCGCAGGCCGACAGCAGTACGGCCAGCACGATGAGGGCCAGCGCATACCGCCACCACGGATGCGGGCGCATCTTCCTCATGTTGCTAGTATGACGTAGCCGCCCGCCTAGTGGTTCCCGTTCGCCCGCCCGCGCGCCAGGATGCGGAAGACGCTGCGCCGCGACAGGCTGAACTCCTGCGCCAGCGCGTCGATGCCGACGCCCTCGCCTCGCCGGTGCCAGACCGCCTCGTCCCGCGATCCCTGCAACAGCTTGCGAGCGCCGCCCGGCTCGTCGTAGCGGCAGCGCACCAGCGGGCAGCGCAGGCAGCTCGGCGCCAGGTCGCAGCCCTGGTCTCGATAGCTCAGATACTCCGGCAACGCGTCGCTGCGCACCTTGCGCCCGTCCGGGTGGCATTCAAGGAGTAGCTGGTCGCTTGTCGCTGATTGCTGGTATTCCGGCCGCCCGCCTGCAGCTTCCAACCGCGCGGGGATTCCTCGACCCCCGCCTGAAGGCGGGGGCATCGTTCCGCCTTGCGATGGCCCGATCTTCACGGCCTTCCCATTCGATGCCCCACCATTCATGGTGGGGTGACGTTCCAGCTCTACCTTCATCGCACGTACCTAGAACTCGCGCACGCGGCCGCGGGCAGCGCGGGGAGCGGCGTCGGAGCCCGCCTCCACCAGCAGCGCCAGGCTCACCAGATAGTCGTCGTGCCCCTCCGACGGCTCGACGAAGAAGCCCATCGTCCGGTTCGCCCGGTAGACGGCCCGCGCCCGCTCCAGCTCCTGGCGGCACTGGCGGTACTCCAGCGAGCCGTCGCCCTCGTAGAGCTTCAGCCGCCCGCCGTTCGTCGACGCGAGCAGCCCGTAGCCCAGCCGCGACTTCGACTCTTGCGTGAAGCGCACCGGCCGGACGACGTGCGATCCCAGCGCCGTGCTGAGCAGGCGGGTGATCGTCTCGCCCAGGCCGGTCGCGTCGACGGCCAGCCGCCGCACCTGCCAGACCTCGCGCAGCAGGTCCGCCAGCCGCCGGAGCAGCGTATCGTGCGGCTCGCCACGCCAGACGTAGTGCTCCACCACCTCCAGCCTCGGCTCCTGCACCAGCGCGCCGCGAGCGGGGTACGACGTCCGGCCGATCGTGAGGACGGTAGCGTCGCGGCCGGCCCCGTTGCTCGCGACCGGCGATGATTCGAGGGCGCCGCCCGCCAGGTCGAGCCCGGCGACGTAGCTCTCGCCCTTTCGCGGCGCGCGCTGCCGCGGGTGGCGGCCCTGGAGCTGCGCGAGCTGCCCGGGCGAGAAGAGCCGCCCGCCCCCGGCGATGGGCTTCAGGCAGTACTGGGTGAGGAACAGCGGATGCTGCTCGCCCAGCCGCTCGCGCTCCGATTCCACGTAGCGGCCGTACGCCCGGTTGTAGCGGGCCACCACCTGCCAGTCGTACTCGAAGTGGCGGCGGATGCCGTCGCGACGCTCCAGCTCCAGGTGGCGCTGCTTCGCCCGCTCCAGCAGCGTCGAATCGTCCCAGGCGGTGCCATAGAAGACCGTCGTGGCGTTGGCCGTCGACGCCATCGGGCGAAACTCGCGGTCGAACTTCTCCTCGTCCACGTCCTGCGCCTCGTCCACCTCCAGCATGAGCTGCGCGCTGTGGCCGACGACGTTCGCCGCCGCCTCCGCCGAGAGGAAGATCAGCCGCGCGCGGCCCACCCGCACCACGTGCCCCGCCTCCTGCGAGGCGAGGGGCGCCAGCCCGGCCTCCAGCAGCCGCGACCAGAGGCGGCGCAGGCTGATGCGCCCCTGCGGCTCGAACGTTGGGGCGCACTTGATCGCGTTCACGTCTCGCGACAGGTTCAGGGTGAGGAGCAGCGCCTCTAGCTGGGCGGACAGCTCGTTCTTGCCGCCCTGTCGCGCTATCTCCACGGAGAAGCTCAGGCCGCGCCGATGGAGCACGCTGTCCAGGATCGCCCGGCCCGCCTCCACCTGATACGGCCTGAGCTGGGCCTTCCAGGGGCCCATCCCCAGCGGGACTGTGACAGCCTCCACCTTCGTCGCCATCGGCTATGCCAGCAATCGCAGGACGAACTGGACGGCCACGGCGCCTACAAG